>DAIOHQ010000001.1:0-39261 GCA_036744635.1 Tepidisphaeraceae bacterium
TCGAACGCCGGGGCCCGCGCCCGGGCGCTGGCCGCGATCGCGCACAGGTCCGCATCGCGGGCGCGCATGATCCGGCCAACTGCCGCCGCGGGCGCCGTAAAATCCGCCAGGAACCCGTTGCTGCCCGGGACGAGCAAATCCCGAAAGGCGCCGATGTTGTTCACCACCGGCACGCACCCAGCCGCCATCGCCTCGATCAGTGCGATGCCAAACCCTTCATACTCCGACGCAGAAACGAAAAACTGCGCCCGGCAAAGCTCCTCGATCAATTGCTCTTCACCCACCGCCCCGACGAGCTGCAGGCTTTGCCCGATCCCGTACGCCTCCGCCGTCGCCGCCAGCCGCTGCGCAATGTTCTGCCAGTCCGGCCCGACGATGCGCAAATTGAACGGGACCTCCTTTTCATGCAGCGCCGCGAATACCCGCAACAGATCGTCCAGCCGTTTGTTCGCCGTCAACCGCCCGACAAATACGTACGAGTCGGGAACTTTCGCCGCCGCCTCACAGCGATCGAAGCGCTCGATGTCCACTCCGTTCTCCATCAGCACCAGCTTGCTGGTGATGTGCTTGAACAGCGTGAGATCGCTGTGGCTGGACGCGGCCACCACATCCACCAATCGCAGCACCTGCCGCTGCACCGCAAAAAAGTATGCCGCCTTCAGCGCCGAAAGCTTGCTGGTATGAAATATCCCCCCATGCGTTGACAGCACGATCGGCCGCCGGTGAAAGAATTTGCTGGCCGCGGCAAAGTCCAGCATCGCCCCCACCCCGTGAACGTGCAGCACGTCCGCCGCCTTCAACTGCCGCATCGGCAGGATCGATGGCTTGTAATACTTGAGGTCGATGAACGGCACGCGCAGGATCGGAATTCCCTGCACTTCATCCAGCGCCGGCAGCTTCGGCTTGGACCGATCCGGCCGATTGAAGCACAATACGCTGGCGTCGATGCCCAGCTTCCGGCTGCGCCTTGCCAGCTCCAGCACGAAGCTTTCGATTCCTCCGGTGGTCGGCCAAAAGTTGGTACACAGGTGCAGGATGCGCATCAGGTGCTTCCGCCGGGGGCCGAAGTGCTCAGCAGCGGCGCCGGCGCTCCGGCATCATCGATCATCGTGCGCGCCTTGATCACCCGCGCCGGATTTCCCGCGGCCACCATGCCGGCCGGCAGGTCCCCCGTCACCACCGCGCGGGCGCCGATGACGGCGTTGTCGCCAATCTTCACGCCGGGACAGATGAACGCCTGCGCCGCGATCCACACCCCGCCGCCGATGCTGATGCCGGTGCGCAGCAGCGGCAGGTCCGCCCGCGTGTAGTCATGCGTCCCCGCGCACAAATACACATCCTGGCTGATCACCGTATGCCGGCCAATCCGCACCGGCCCCAGGTTATAGACCACCACCCCGTCACCCAGTATGCTCCGCTCCTCCACCGTCAGCAGCCACGGATGAAAAATCCGCGTCGTCGGCCGCACCCCGGTATTGGCCTGCATCGTCGCCCCAAAACAGCGCAGCAGAAACCGCCGCCAGCCATATGCCCGGGTCGGCGAAAATCGGAAGACCGTCCCCTGCACCACTTTCCAGCACAGGCGCAGCGCATACTCCTTCGCCGTGTAAGGATATGCCTTGCACGCATCAAGTCGCTGAAAAATACGCTCGCCCGGCGGCGGAGATGTTGTCATACCAGGCCGATTATACCACCCGCAACGTTCCCCGCCGCGCCCTCCGCGGCCTGCATGGCCGTGGCATGGGCTACCCAGCCCATGCGCCCGAAGCGCAGCGCTCCCTCTGTCGTAGCACGGGCATCCCGCCCGTGTCCCTCCCCGTAGCACGGGTTTTCCCGAACCCGTGCCCATCTGGTGGGGCGGGCATTCCTGTCCGCCACATTTCTCACGCAGCCCAAATTCTCACGCACCGGGTGTAACTCTTGTTTGTGGCTACCCAACCTTTTACCCCCTCTCCCAGTACTCCGGGGGAGGGTTGGGGTGGGGGTCTATACACAATCGCCACAGTCGAGCGCTACACCCCACGCACCCGGGGAATCGCCCCCATCGTTGCCCTTCCGGCCCTCGCCGATTATTCTCACGCTCATGGCGAAAAAGGCGGCCAACACCACCGCACAGCCCAGCACCCAAACTCAGAAGGCCGAACTGGCCGCCGCCCTCTCCGCTCCCGCCGGCAAGCCGTCGGCCCTGCTCGATACCCGCGTCGTCTACTGCGGCGATTGCCTGGAACAGTTGCAAAAACTGCCGCCTGCGTGCGTCGACCTGATCTACATCGACCCGCCCTTCAACTCCAACCGCAACTACGAGGTCTTCTGGGGCGAGACCAAGGCCCCCCCCTCTCCGCGCCTTCGAAGACCGCCACGCCAGCACCCAGGCCTACATCGACTACATGCGCCCGCGCTGCGTGGAACTCGCCCGCGTGCTCAAGAAAACCGGCAGTTTCTACTACCACTGCGACTGGCACTTCCGTTACGGAATGGTGGACGTATGCTCCGGACCAATTAGGATAATGACATGATCACTCGACTGTATGTAAACAACTTCCGTTGCCTGGTGAATTTCAAAGCGGAGTTTGACTCGTTTGCCGTATTGTGCGGACCCAACGGCGCGGGCAAAAGCTCGGTGTTCGATGCGCTGCGCCTGCTGCGGAACCTTGGGACCGGTGACGCGCTGCTCGGCGGGACGGGCGAACAGGATGTGCCGGCCTTGGAGTTCACCGACTGGCTGGACAGCCATGGCCAGGAGTTCGAACTCGGGTTGAGCGTGGACGGGCATGCATTCGACTACGTCCTGCACCTTGAGCAAAAAGCGGAGTACGAGAAGCCCCGGATCATTAAGGAACAAGCCAATTGCGACGGCAAATTGCTGTTCAAACGGGACTTGGACGGCGTTGAGTTCGAGAAGGCGGATGGCACGCAAGCATTTTTCCCGCTTGATTGGCGACAAGCAGCGCTGGCAGTCATCCAACCGCGCGGCCTCAACCTCAGCAAGGTCGCGCTATTCCAGGAGGAGATCGCCAAGCTGTTGATCCTTCGTCCCAATCCCCGCGGCATGGAGCGGGAGAGCAAGGCCGAGGCGCGGCATCCGGATTTGTCCATGACGAACCTCACTTCGTGGTATCGCTCGCTAGCACAGGAGCAGGAGTGGACCGACGCGCTGCGGGAAACGCTGCGGGACGTCTGGCCGGACTTTCGATCGTTCAAACTGGTCGATGCGGGGATGAACACCAAGGCCCTACAACTTCGGTTCGAAAGTGAAGCGGGCAAGCCGACGCTTCTATTCTTTGACCAGCTTTCCGACGGGGAGCGCGCGTTGATCGGACTTTACATGGTGCGGGCGGCGCTGGAGACAGGCGCCGCGAGGACAGTGATGCTCGACGAGCCGGACAACTTCATCGGGCTGCCGGAGCTTCAGCCATGGGCGCTTTCGATGCGAGAGCTGCTAGACGAGAAGCACCAGCTCGTCCTGATCTCGCATCATCCGGAACTCCTCAGCAACAGCGGGGAAGCGAATGGGCGGTATCTCTGGCGAGACAATCACACTTCCCCGACTCGGATCGGACCGCTCAAGGTGCCGGAGGGCATTACTGCCGGTGAAGCGATTGCAAGGGGGTGGGCCCGTGGCGAGTAGGACTCAAATTGTTTGTCTCTGCGAAGGCGAAAAAGGCGATGGAATTATCAAACGCACGAGCATCGACCCGATATTTATCAACCGGTTGATGCGATCACTAAAGCTCGACTGGCTGCGCCCTTGGAAGGGAAACAACGTTGTGCGTCTTGAACCCCGCGGCAGCAGGAAAGAAGTCATTGCCGAAATGCCCAGGCAACTCCGGCTTTGCCTCGACGCCGGCGCCGATACGACGCTGATGGTATGGGCCGACTGTGACGACGACTGTGCCGATCCGGAGGCGCTCAAGACACATTTCTGGAACGACGCGCAACGACAGGCGATCACCAAGGAGCAGTTCGAACGCGTTGTGTTTATCTTTGCCAAAGACCGCATCGAGAACTGGATCGAGTTCCTGACAACGGGGACGACGGATGAATCTAAAGAGGGTCCACGCGTGAGCAACCCCAAGGCGACTGAGGCGGCAAAGAAGCTGGCTTCGACGTGCAAGGAGAATAGGCCCGTGAACAATATGCCGCCCTCGCTCCAGTGGTCGTGCAAAAACTGGTGGGCGCTCGTCAATCGCATGAAAACGCCCTGACCGGATTCTGCCGGGACGGATTTGACCGGGGAGGCACGGACTCTGCCGAGACAGTCGGCCGCCCCGACATCGACGCCTTCGAGGCGGTGATGGAGCGCGAAGGCGAAGGCGGCCGCCACCGCGGCTTCTTCGTCTCCTTCGGCTATACTGCCGACGCCGAGCAGGAATGTGCCGCGTTTTGCAAGCGAACCAAGCGCATCATCAAGCTCCTGACCGTTCAAGAGATTTTGGACGAGGAGCATGTGCAGAAGATGTAAGGTAAGGCAAGACCGCTAAGCGACATTTTCGAACCGAAAGAGGTGATAGCCAAGAGAGTCAATCATGCCGAAGAGCTCGGGACTCTCAAGCCTCAAGCGCGATGCCGTCAAAACCCCTACGTCTTCGAGGAACGCCACGTTGACGCCAGTGAAGACCAGCGTCAATTCGACCATCGCGAGTTGGAGGTTCACAAGGAATACGACAAGATGGCGGCAACCATCCGCCGTGTCCAAATCAAATTCGGGATCATCAACGATGCGATGAGCCAGCTTGTTACGCCCGGCGAGGAGGGTCTTGAGCTTCTCCTCAATCTCACCACAAACGCACCCCCGTCGTTTAAGGCGGTCAACGAATTGCCCAAGTGTAATTCGGCTGGCTTCCTTCTTGATGTCCTCTAGCTCAGAAAGTCCGATCTTCGAGCAACCGGAGAATACGAGCCCAACGCAGTAGCCGAACGAACGCTCGAACTCCTGAGATTGGAGTAGCGTCGCGCCCCAAGACTTCTAGGGTTCCAGATCGTGTATATAATGTCTCACGATTCACAGATGCATCATATGCGGACCATGCCGCGCAGTCGAAAACAAAGGCGAGAAAACGCAAAGCGAAGCGAGGAAAATGCATTTTGCCGAGTCGCCAGTGCATCGTCAGCCTAAGAAAATGCATTGCGACGCTATGGACCGGCGGCCAAGGTGCCGTGCTCTGTACAATGCCGGCCTGATACCGCTGTGAACCCGAAGGAAAATGCCTTTTGCCGGAGGCATCCTACCGATTCCTCACATCGCTGCCGATGGCGCTCCCTTCAACAAGGGGCCAACAACTTCGCTAGACCGCTTCCTCCGCCCGCCAGGCAATCACCGCCCCCGCGAACATGCGCCATAACTCGCGAATTGCGCATTTCCCGCGCCGCCAGCGCAGCGCCCTAAAACCACCAAATCCCCAGAATAAAGATTTTTTTCGCTCTTCGCCTTTTCGCGCCCTCGCGGCTAACTCCCGCTCCTGCAACCATCTGTGCGAATCTGTGCCCCATCTGTGGCCAAACCCTCTTCCAGGTGTTGCGCGCCCGGCGCGCCGCCAGCGTAACTCCGCCCCTCTATAGAGGAGACGCATTATGACGATCAGCAACGGACAACGGACCACGGACAACGGACGCCCTGTGCCCTCTCCACTCCCCCGTTCTGCATTCCGCATTTTGCGTTCTGCGTTTCTTCCAATGTCCCACCCCGCAAAAATTGTCCCACAACGCTCAAACGTCACAAGTGACCAAGCACAAAGGACTAATGACAAACCCATGTCCCACAATGTCGCAGAATGTCCCACATTTCAAAATCGCTTCCCCGCAAGTCGTTCGGCGCCTCGGGAAACTATAATCCCCAGAAATCCGATGTATAAAGGGAGCAATGCGGCCGAGTCCCCCGACACCCCCCGCAGCAAAATGCAAAGGCCCCAAACGATGATCGATGTCCTCATCCAGACCCTGAACGAAGAGCTGAACCTTCCCCACGCGCTGCAGAGCGTCAAAGGCTGGGCCAACCGCGTCTTCGTCGTCGACAGCGGCTCGACTGACCGCACCATCGAAATCGCCCGGCAGTCCGGGGCCACGGTGGTCGAGCATCCTTGGGAAGGGTATGCCCGGCAAAAAAACTGGGCCATCGACAACCTGCCCTTTGAGTCCCCTTGGATATTCATCCTGGATGCCGACGAGGCGGTAACACCCGCCCTGCGTGATGAGCTGCTCTCCATCTGCGGCAAACCGGCCGACGAGGTGGTCGAGGCCGGCTTTTACGTCAACCGCTACCTGATCTTCATGGGCCACCGCATCCGACATTGCGGCTATTTCCCGAGCTGGAACCTGCGCCTCTTCAAGCGCGGCCGGGCCCATTACGAAGACCGGCCGGTGCATGAACATATGCTCGTCAACGGCCGCGAGGGATATCTCAAAGGCCTGCTCGAACACGAAGACCGCCGCGGCCTGGAATATTACATCGCCAAGCACAATCGCTATTCGACGCTGGAGGCCGAGACCATCTTCTATACCCAGCGCAACGGCTCGCTCCGGCCGGACCTGTTCGGCAGTGCCGTCGAGCGCCGGCGCTTCTTCAAGTCGAAAATCTACCCCAAGCTCCCGGCCAAGTGGCTGGGCCGATTTGTGTGGATGTATTTCATCCAGCTTGGCTTGCTCGACGGCATGGCCGGCCTGCGCTTCTGCCTGCTGATTTCCTCGCACGAATTGTTCACCAGCTTGAAGCTGCGCGAGCTGCAGGAACGGGTCAGGGGGAATAAACCCGACCGCGCCCACTATCGCGACACATCGACGATGCAGATGTTTGAGCGCCCGCACATTCCCGCGCCCGCGCCCGCGCCCGCGGCTGCCCGCCCCAGCGCGGCCGCACGGGGACGGATGCCGGCGGCTTCCGGGTCGAGCATCTCAAGCCCGCAGATCAGGACTCTTCCGCCGGCGCCGGACAACGGCCGCCATGTGATCGAGCCGTCGCGCGAACTAAGCCCCTGGACGCTGGCCGAGAAGATCAAGCGCGTGCTCTGGATGGTGACCTGGCGGCTGCTGTTCCGGCCGTCGTTTCACAACTGGTACAACTGGCGGGCGATGCTGCTGCGCATGTTCGGCGCCCGCATCGGCCATGACGTGCGCATCCGCCCGACGGCGACCGTGGAAATCCCCTGGAATCTGGAAATCGGCGACAACTCCGTCGTCGGCGACTTCGCCATCCTCTATTCACTGGGCAAGATCCGCATCGGCCGGCTGGTGACCATCAGCCAATACGCCCACCTCTGCGCCGGCACCCACGATTACCGCCAGCGCCATTTTCCCCTGCTGCGTCCCCCGATCACGATAGAAGATGAAGCCTGGATCGCCGCCGATGCCTTCGTAGGCCCCGGCGTGACGGTAGGCGCCCGCACCATCCTCGGCGCCCGCGCCAGCGCCTTCACTGATCTGCCCACCGATGTCGTTGCCGTTGGAAACCCGGCGAAAGCGATGAAACCGCGCGAAGCTTCCCTGCCGGTGAAGAGTTCGTCCTAATTAGCTGCGGGTGGTTTGCAGGTATGCGGCAAACTACGGCACTGGCAGCCGCATATACCATAGGCTACTGTTCCCCGTCATGCGAATTCTGCACGTGATTGCATCTCTGGATCCGGCGGCCGGCGGCCCTCCGGCGGTGGCGACGCGGCTCGCGGCCGCACAGGCGGCGCTGGGACACGAAGTGAAGATCGCTTGCTTTGAATTCCCGGGTCGCCAAGCCGCCGTAGCCGCTTCATTGAGCGGGATTAAAGATTTCCACCGCGTGTCAGTTCATACCCTGCCAATCCAACGCGGGTTCCTGCTGCGCCGCGCGGCGTACAGCCGGCTTACCCAGTTGATCGGCTCGGCCCAGTTTGTGCACGTGCACGGCGTCTGGGAGCCCCTTCTCGCCTGGGCTGCTCGAGCGGCCGTCCGGCTGCACGTGCCCTACGCGGTGGCGCCGCACGGGATGCTGTACCCCTGGAGCCTTAACCAGAAGCGGCTGAAGAAGCGGCTGGCTTTGGCATTGGGATACCGGCGAATGCTGGAGAATTCCGCTTTCCTGCACGCTCTGAATCAAAGCGAGGAAGATGCCATTGCCGAATGCCGATTGAAGCCGCCGATCTGGGTGATCGCCAATGGAATATTCACCGAAGAGTTCGAAACTCTGCCGCCACCAGGCGAGTTTCGTCGCCAGTTTCCGGCGCTCGGAACCCACCCCTACATCCTGTTCCTCAGCCGGTTGCACCCCGGCAAAGGGCTAAACCTTCTCGCCCACGCTTTTTCCCTGCTGGCGCGGCGGAATGCCGACGCTCACCTTGTGATCGCCGGTCCGGATTTCGGCGCGGCGGGAGAGTTCCGGAAGATCATCGCGGACTTGGGAATTGCTGACCGCGTACATCTGGTGGGTGCGCTCTATGGCGCCGCCAAGCTCGCGAGCTTCGTCGATGCCACCTGCTTTTGCCTGCCGAGCGAGCACGAGACATTCAGCATGGCCATCGTAGAGTCCTTGGCGTGCGGCGTTCCCGCCGTGATCAGTGAGAGCTGCCACTTCGATGAGGTGCGGGACGTGGGAGCGGGCCTGGTCGTGCCGCGCACGCCCGAGGCGGTGGCCGAGGCATTGACGCGACTCATGGAGGACGAAGCCGCGCGGCGCGAGATGGGCCGGCGTGGCAGGGAATTCGTTTTCGAGAACTATCGCTGGCCGAACATTGCCCGACAGACCATCGACGCATATGCCGGATGGGCGTGCCCGGCGCCGCCGGCAAGCGCGCAGAGACCCCTGCGGATTCTTCACGTTTTAGACCGCGTCGATCCTGCGGCCGGCGGGCCGCCGGCCGTGGCCTTTCGTCTCGCCGCGGCACAGGCGGCGCAAGGTCATGCGGTAACCATCCTCTCCTATCAGCCGCTCGCCCTCGCGGAGATGCAGGTGGAGATGCAGGGGATTCCTTCCATCGCCCTTGTCGGCCTCGAACTCCTGCCGCCGAAGGATCCGAAGGAGCACCTGTGGCCGCGGCAAGCATCACAGCGGTTGCACCAGCTTCTGCCGGACGTGGACATCGTACACCTGCACGGTGTGTGGGAATCGTTGCTGCGCGTGGCGGCCAATCAAAGCCGGCGCCTGGGCAAACCCTACATCGTTACGCCGCACGGAATGCTCGAGCCTTGGGCGCTGAGCCGCAAATGGTTCAAAAAACAGATTGCACTACTGATTGCCTACGGGCGAATGATCGACGCCGCCGCCGCAATCCATTTCCTGAATTCGGTCGAGTTCGATATAGCATTACCATTGCGCCTGAGTGCGCCGGCCGTAATCATTCCCAATGGCGTGTTTCTGGAGGAGATGTCGCGCCCGCCTGAACCTGCTGACTTGCGCGCCAGCCACCCACGGCTGCCGGACAAGCCCTATATTCTCTTTCTCGGGCGGCTTCATTACAAGAAGGGATTGGACTTCCTGGCGGATGCCTTCAGCATCGTCGCGCGGGCATTGCCGGATGTCCAACTCGTGGTGGTCGGACCGGATGATCGCGAACGGGCGCCCTTCGAGCAGCGGGTGCGGCATGCGCACCTGGCCGAGCGGGTCCACCTTCTCGGGCCGCTGTACGGCGCGGCGAAGTTGGCGGCCTATGCCGGAGCCGCCTGCTTCTGCCTTCCCAGCCGCCAGGAAGGCTTCAGCATGGCAATATTGGAGGCGATGGCGTGCGGCGTGCCGGTGGTCATCTCCGAAGCGTGCCACTTCCCGGAGGCAACGCGGGCCGGGGCGGGATATGTCGTTCCGCTGCACGTCTCCGCCATCGCTGACGCGCTGTTGGCCGTGCTGAAGGACCCGCAATCGAAGCAAAGAATGGGCCAGGCGGGCCGGCGGTTGGTGAGCACGCGTTTTACCTGGCCCGCCATCGCCCGCCAGCACATCGAAGCGTATCAAGTAGCGCTCGAGCGGCAAGCGCAGCGAAGGCGATGATCTGGGGCGCGTCGGCGCTTAGGTTGTTGCACGCATCCCGAGCTGCGATGGGGTGTTGCCGTCGTTGGTGACATCCGTGGCCACCGCGATCACGCGTTCCGGCTGACGGTTGCAATCGCAGAAGACGCGCCCGCGCGTGAGAATCGTTCGAGCGCGGCCGTCGGGCAGGTTGATCGTGTGCTCGATTTCGAAATCCGTGCCTTCGGCAATGGCGCGGGTGATGGCGCGCTTGAGAAAATCCGGATCGTCCGGCTGGAAGTAACCCACGAAAACCTCGTAGGTCGTGGAAAACCGACCCGGCGCCCGCCCGAACAGGGCCTCCAGGCTGGGAGACCACCAAGCCTCGCCGGTGCGCAGGTTTTGGTCCCACACCCCCATCCGGGCCGCATCCAGAGCCAAAACCAGCCGCTGTTCGCTGCGCCGCGCCGCCGCTTCGGCTTTTTCGCGCGCCAGGAAAAGGCGGGCAATGATGATGCTGATGAGGACGAACAGCACCAGGCGGATCATGTCTTCAGCAGTGCCGACCTGGAAGGACCCGCCGGGAGGAATTGTCCAGGCCATCATCAATGCGCCCAGGATGATGGCGACCAACGCCGGACGCCACCCGCCATACCAGGTGACAATCGCAACAACGCCCAGCAGCAGAACAAAAGCCCCCGAGCGCACCAGATTAGGCCACAGCAGCGTCGCCGAGAACGCCGCGGCGACCGCGGCGACGGCGAGGCCGTATTTCATCCAACCAGGGCGGGAAGCGGTAACCATCAAGGGAATTGTAGGCGCGCACCATGATTGCACAAGACTTGCCAGCAAGGCCTGTGTAGCGCTGGTTATCGCCCGCGGCATGGACTGCAGCACCGCAATGCGATAATACACGATGATGGATGTGCCAAAACGCTTTCCCGGCCACATCGGGATCTTACACGGTGTTGTCGCCAAATACCGCGCGCCGGTCTTCGATCAAATTGCCGAGCGCTGTGACAAGGGCGCCAGCGTTTGCGCGGGCAGACCCCTCGCAGAGGAAAATATCGTATCGGCGGAGAAGCTCGAGCGCGCGACATGGGTTGAAGCGCGGAATCGACAACTGCTTGGCGGCCCGGCAATCCTGTATTGGCAAAGCGGTGTTTTGAAGTGGCTGCGGGAATATCAGCCGGATGTTGTCATCATGGAGACCAATCCGCGCTACCTCTCATCCTTCCTGGTACGAAGCTGGATGCACCATTGCAAGCGCCCGGTGATTGGCTGGGGGCTGGGCATCATGCCGTTGAGCAAGGGGATGCTGATCGCCCGAGGCTTTGGGCGGCGGCGGTTCCTGCGCTCGATGGATGCCTTGGTTTCCTACAGCTCCCTGGGAGCGCAGCAATATCGCGAGTTGGGATTCCCGGCGGAGCGGGTTTTCACCGCGTTCAACGCGGTGACGCATCGGCCGCAGGATCCAGCGCCGATTCGCAGCGAACGCCAGAATCAGCCGCCGGTCGTCCTGTTTGTAGGGCGGGTGACGGAGGCCAAGCGGCTGGACCTGCTCCTGCGCGCCTGCGCCAGGCTGCCGCGGGAACTGCAGCCGCAACTGCAAATCGTGGGGGAGGGGCCGGTGAGGCAAGAATTGCAGGAGATCGCAAGCACCGTCTATCCGCAGGCGAAATTTTTTGGCGCCGTGCATGGCGAGGAACTGAAGCAAATTTTCCGAGCGGCCGACTTGTTCGTGCTTCCGGGAATCGGCGGCTTGGCGATCCAGGAAGCGATGACCTATGGGCTGCCGGTGGTTGTCGCCGAAGCCGACGGCACCCAGGCAGACCTGGTGCGGCCGGCCAACGGCTGGAACCTGGTTCCAGGGGATCTCGATGCGCTGGTAACGACATTACGGGAAGCGCTGTCGGACCGGCAACGATTGCGCCAAATGGGGTTGGAATCGTACCGCATCGTGGCCGAGGAGGTGAATATTGAGGCGATGGTAGACGTCTTTATCGCCGCGGCACGGCGCGTTATCGGGCTGGATCAGGCGGAAAAGTAATGCCGGATTGCCCCGAGGATGCGCCCGGCGGCGTGGCCGTCGCCGTAGGGATTTTTCGCTTCGGACATGCGGCGATATTCTTCGCGATCGGTCAGCAGCCGCGATACGTTCTCTATGATGGCCGTGGCGTGCGGGCCTACCAGCTTCACCGTCCCCGCGTCGATCCCCTCCGGCCGCTCGGTGGTGTCGCGCATCACCAGCACCGGCTTGCCCAGGGTGGGCGCCTCCTCCTGAATCCCGCCGGAATCGGTCAGCACCAGCGTGCAGCGCCGCATCAGCGCCACGAACTCGCGGTATTCCTGCGGCAGGATCAGCTTCACATTGTTCAACCCGCTCAAAGTTTCGTAGACCGGCTTCTGCACGTTCGGATTGAGATGAACGGGATAGATGAATGCGTGGTCGGCAAAGCGGCGGGCCAGGGTGCTGATGGCGCGGCAGATTTCATCGAAGCCGCCGCCAAAGTTTTCGCGGCGATGGCCGGTGATCAATACGTACGGCTTTCGCTCCCATCCGCTGCCCAGCACGCCGTTGATGCGCCCTTCGATCGCCGCGCGGGTGGCCGGCACATCCTGGCGCTGCACTTCCATGCGCAGGGCGTCGATCACGGTATTGCCGGTGACCACGATCCGTGCATCCGGCACGCCTTCGTGCAGGAGATTCTGGCGGCTCAATTCCGTGGGGGGGAAGTGGAGCGTGGCCACGACGCTGGCGATGCGGCGATTGGCCTCTTCGGGAAAGGGAGAAGCCAGATCGCCGGTACGCAGCCCGGCCTCGACATGCGCGAACGGAATGCGGCGGTAGAAGGAGGCCAGTGCGGAGATCAGGCTGGTGGTGGTGTCCCCCTGGGCCACCGCGAGGTCCGGCCGCAGGCGATCGAGCACCTCGTCGATCGCCGTCAGCAGCCGCGCTGACAGCGATGCCAGCGTCTGGTTCGGCTGCATCACCTGCAGGTCTGCATCCACCTTGATCTCGAACAGGTCGATCACCTGCTGCAGCATCTCGCGATGCTGGCCGGTGGAGATGACGATGGGTTGGAAGTCGCCGGACCTGGCGATGGCGTCGATGACCGGCGCCATTTTGATTGCCTCCGGCCGCGTTCCCATGAACAGTGCGATCTTCTTCATGGGAGGAGTCTAGCGGGCGGGCAACCCGGCCGCGCCCAGGCTGCCGGTGGTGTCGACGATAATTTTCTCGGCCAGCAGATTAGGAGGAATGCGTTTGAACGGCCTATGCCCAACCAGCACCAGCACGATGTCGGCATCCTGCAATGCCTCTTCGATATTCATCAGCTTGAACTCCGGGTGGCTCTGCAGATTGGGCTCGACCACGCGCACCTGGCCGATTTTCGCCTGTATCAGCTCGTGGACGATCTCGACCGCCGGAGACTCGCGCAGGTCGTCGATGTCCGGCTTATAGGCCAGGCCAAGACAGGCGATGACCGGGCTTTTGAAGCGTTCTGCGTGCCTGCGCACGCGGTTGATCACCCAGTGCGGCTTGGCGTCGTTGACCTGCCGCGCGGTCTTGATCAGCTTCGTCACCGCCGGGGCCTTGTCGATCAGGAACCAGGGATCGACCGCGATGCAATGACCGCCCACGCCACAGCCGGGGTTGAGGATGTTGACGCGGGGATGGCGGTTGGCCAGCGCGATCAGCTCCCACACGTCCAGGCGCAGCTCGTCGGCCAGCATCGACAATTCATTGGCAAAGGCGATGTTGACGTCGCGATAGGCGTTCTCAACCAGCTTGACGGTTTCGGCGGTGCGGCAATGGGTAAGGTGCAGCTCGCCGGAGACAAAAGTGCGGTAAAAATCTGCGCACGCCTGGGTGGATGCTTCATCAATGCCGCCAATTACCCGGTCATTTTCAACGACCTCGCGCAGAATCTTGCCGGGGAGCACGCGCTCGGGGGCGTGGGCGAACAGCACTTGCGGCGGCTTGAGGCCGGTCTGCTTTTCGACGATGGCGGCGATCTGCTCGGTGGTGCCGGGGGAGCTGGTGGATTCCAGAACCACGAGATTTCCCGCCTTGATGAACGGGCAGATGCGCTCTGCGGCGGAGAAGACGTAACTCAGGTCCGGCTGGTGTTCGCCCTTCACCGGGGTGGGGACGCAGATGATGAAAATGTCGGCTTCGATCGGCTCGGTGAACGCCTTGAGCTTCCCGGTCTGCACGGCGGCGCGCACGAGGATATCCAGGTCGGGCTCGATGACGTGGGCCCGCCCGGAGTTGATGACTTCCACCACCCGCGGATTGATTTCGCAGCCATGAACGTCATACCCGCGGGAGGCGAGCACGGCCGCCGTGGGCAGGCCGATGTATCCCAACCCCACCACGCAAATCCGCTTGTCTAAAGATTGCATAGGCATGATACGCACCGCAGAAGCTAGACGTTCAATAGCAGAATCGGCTTGTCTGCAACGGCTCGTGAATGGATTTGCACGAGAACAATCCAGGCGGATTCAGCATGACGATGTTATGGGACGTTCCAGGAATCAACGGTATCCGCTGCGGCGCTGCGATAGCCGCGCGCGCAGTTGAAGGTCGCTCCGATAGGCACCGCACTGCCTGTCAATGTCGCGTGTGCCGTCCAGTACGAACCTTCCCAGAGTCATGGCATCCCTACCGGCCAGCGGCAGCCGGTTCTTCCGCGCATCCACGGTAATTCCCAACCGCAGCCCCGCCAGCAGCGCGCTGGCGATTACACTGTTCGAGTAGCGCCCATTGGGATAGGCGATGCTGACGGGAAGTCTCCCGGTCATTTCCAGCATCGCCTGCTGGCATTCCTGGATCTGGCCGAGCGCCGCCTCGGCCGAATAATTTGTGAGTATGGCGTGGTTGGCGGTGTGATTTCCCAAAGAAATGAGCCTGTGCTCCGACAGGGAGCGCAGCTCTCCGGGCGTCAGCGGTCGATCAATGTCGCCGCGCGGGATAAATGCCGAATCTCCGAAGCGATCCCGCAAAATCTGCTCGACTTCCTCGGAAGTCTTCATCTTCAATTCGGTCATCTCCGCGGCCGCCTGCGCCCTGGAAACTCCCGCCGCCTGCATCTCCCGATGAAACACATCCCACCAGAAGCATTTCTGCTGCCGGACGTGATTGGTTGAGACGAAAATTGTTGTCGGCGCCTGGTATTTCTCCAGTGCCTCCAGCGCCAGCATATGGCTGAAGTAGCCGTCGTCGAAGGTGATCAGCACGTGGCGCTGCAGAGGATCAAGCCCCTCCAGGATGTCGCGCTCACAGACGAACCGATAGCCGTGGGCGGCGAAGTGGGCGACGAACCGGGTGAAGGCGTCAACCGTGATGCACTGCTGGGGATCGATGGCCTGTGTTGCAACCTCCTGGTCATTGCGAAACAGCCCGTGAAACAGGAATGTCAGCAGCGCCGGTCGCTCTCCGGCGACCGCCAGGTGGGCGCGCGAAAGCGCTTGATCGAACCGGACTATGGCAGATCGCATCCAGCTTTGCATAAGACACGATGCTCAAAGATGTTGCGTGCAGTCCCACGGATGCCTACGTTGAATCCGCAACCGTGTCTGCTTATATTCGACGCCGGCGCGGGTGTCGAGAGTTTTTCACTGGAGCCACATGCCGAAAATTGAGTGGACGACGGAGAAGACCGTGACGGTGGGCCCGCACACGATTGCCTGCGCGCCGGAGCTCGAGCTGCGCTTCGACGCTTCGGTGGGATGGAACGAAGTGCCGGGCATCCGCAAACAGCGGCCGCTGCGCCGCAACATCAAGCGGGTGCTCTGGCCATTGCTATGGGCTCGTGACTATTACCTGGTGAACGGCTTTGCCAAACGGCAACTCGGCCGGTGGATCAAGCAATATGTGCGACCGGAAACGACGTTTCTGGAGGTTGGATGCGGGCCGCTCAGCCTGCGCCGATTCCTGCCTCAGGGGCTGTGGTACAACGGACTGGACGTGGCTTTTTCCGAGTTTCAGTTGCTGCGCATTTCCGCCGTGGGACGTATCAACTTGTGCCTGGCGTCTGCCACGAACATCCCCGTCAAGTCAGACTCGGTCGACCTGATGGCCTGCAATGAAGTGCTCATGCATATTCGCCAGGTCGAGAGTGTGATCGATGAAGTGCGCCGCATTGCGTCCCCGGGCGGCAAGTTCCTGTGCAGCATCGCCAACGTCAGTTGCCACAAGTACCAGAAGAAGGGAAAGAACACGGATTTTGTGCAGGACTGGACGTTCGAAGGATTCAAGCAACTCATGGCCAACCACGGCTTTCGCTGCCTCGATGCCCGCATGATGGGATGGTGGATGCCGCTGCCGCTATGGCTGACCAAGACTTCCTACCAGCTTCCGCTGGAGTCCAAAGAAGAGGCGCAGAACACGAACTTCATGTATGCGTTCGAGGTGCAAAAGTAGCGGCGGAAGGCCTTCAGCCGCGTACGGCGCTGATTCGCTCGTGCTCTCGCACCACGCCTCTCAGCAATTCGGCGATCCGCTGGCCAGAGTGATACCAGGTGAGGTTGCTTTCATATAACTCTTTGGCGCTGGCGCCCATCTGCCTGCGCAGTTCCGCGCTCTCCAGCAGCCTGTTCAGCGCATTTGTCAAGTCTTCCAGCGACCCGACGCGGATACAAAAACCATCCACGCCGCTTCGAAGTACCGAGGCAATTCCCATCCCATCCGTCCAGATGAGCGGTTTGCCCGCTGACGCCGCCTCACCGAGGACGGTGCCGAAAGATTCGATGTCGCTGGTGAGTGCGAAGATATCCGCCGATGCCATTTCCCGCAGCGTCTGATCGTGGGGCAGGGAGCCGAGCAGGCACACCCGATCCTGCATGTTTGTCTCTTCGATCGTCCGCTTAATCCGCGGAAGATCCATCCCATCCCCGACAATGAGAAGTTCCGCACTGTGATGTCGCCCTGCGACGTTGGCAAAGCCCCGGATGAGCAGCGGAATGTTCTTTCCAGGGAAAAAATAGCCTACGCTGACGATGCGCAACCTCGCCCTGGCTCTCTGGCTGTCTGCCTCAGCAACCATCGTATTGGGGATCCGCGCGGCTCCGTTCTCAATTACGGCAATCTTCGCTGATGGAGCGATCTGTTTCATGAGATCCCCCAGATTATTGCCCACCGCGTGCCACGCCGCCGCCTCGGTCGCGACGGCGCGCACCATCTTCAGGCGCCTTGGCAGTGTAAGCGTCATCCGCATCTGCCCCGGCGAGTGCTCGCTGGCGACGTAGGGAATCCCGAGGCGATGCTTCAAGTCGCGCATGAGCACTCCCGTCGGCACCGCGAAATACCCCCAAAGCACATCCGGCTTCCACTGCCGGCAGATCCGCTGCAGCGCCCCCCCGAGCACCTTCTGGTTCAACCAGACAGGGATGTGCGGATGCTTGAATGATAGCTGTCCATAGCCGCCGCAATTGCTGACCCAGCGCGGATATAGCACGCGCATGCCATCCAGCGTCGCCTCAGCCGGGCACTCGCTCAAGGCGCGCTTGAAACCGAGCCGCCCGAAAAGCCTGGGGACGTAGGGTGTCGGCGAGACCGCCAGCAATTCCACATCCGGCTGGTCATGAACCGACTTCACGAGATCGAAAGCCCACGGAACCATCGGCCGCGTCCCCTTGGGAAAAAAGTGGGAGATGAACAGGATGCGCATCAAGCTCCAGCAGTATGAGCAGAACGCCAAATCGACCATTGCAGCGGACGCCGGTCCAGATAACCGAGCCGGGAGCACAGGTAGTGAATCGTGGGCCGGTACCATCTCCCCAGGCGCAACTGCCAGCGAATGAGCCGCCGTGGCTGGAAGACATCCTCTTCGCCTCGGCTGCAGTTCGGCCGCGGGACGAACAGCTTCTCAAAAGCGCGGAGCCACACCTGCGGGTTGAGCTGCTCAACGAAGGTCTGGCGGCTGTTTCGCATCAGGCGCCCGAGCAGTTCACGGTCATCCATCAGCGCTTCGATCCGGCTCACGAAGGCGGCCGGGTCCGTTCCATCCAGCACAAAACCGTTTTGTCCATCGCGGACGATTTCGCGCATCGCTGACGGACAATTCGAAACCAGCGGAACGGTGCCGCCGCGCATCGCCTCCAGCAGCGACATCGGGCATCCTTCCCGGCGCGAAGGAAGCACGAATAGCTGAGAGGCCGCCAGCAGCCGCTGCGCCTCGGGGTTGGGCACCTTGCCGGTAAATGTCACCGCGTCCTCGGCCGTAAAACGTCGGGCGAAACCCGGCGCGTTGCCGAGCCACTGCATCCGCAGGCCGTCCCTTCGCGCCAAGGCGCGGGCGATCCTGTAGAACGTGCCGGGGCGCTTGAGGCGGTCGGCCCCTCCGGGAAAGGTGACGGTTACCACCGGCTCGCGTGTTTTCGCCTCGACCAGCGCATCAGCGCCCGCCACGTCTTCCACGAAATTATAAATGATGGCAAACCCGGCAAAAGGCCGGCCAATGTAACGCTCCAGAAATCCTTTGCCGGCATGGCTGATGGCGACGATCCAGTCGGTTTGATCGGGACAGATCGCGGCAATCTTCGCATTCACCCCCGAGGAAGAATGGCTCAGCGTGATGCACGCACGCCTGCGGGCAAAGGAGGGGAACAAGGAGACCACGGTCGAGTGATCGCTGCCAATAATGACGTCCGGATCGAATTCAATGATCTTGTCAAAAAGGAGCCGGGCCCAGGCAAGCTCTTTGTGGCGCGATCCGGGGATGGGAGCGACCACGCAGCAATAGCCCGCAAGACGCTCGATGTCCTCAGCGCGAATGTCCGGTGCGATGATCTGCAGTTCATGGCCGCACTCCGCGAGTTTCGCCGCGATGATGCGATTGATCGTCGAGATGCCGCCGCCCATTCGCGCGAACCCTGATCCTGCCAACGTAATCCGCATCCCGCTCTCCGCTTTCAGTCATCCATGCACGGCCGAATAGTGGTCCTCATACTGCACGCTCGACTGATCTTGCTCTGCCAGCAGGGGCGGCGGCTCCTCCTGCAGCGCCGTCGTCCTGGCGAGCACGGCAAGCGCCATCCAGATGATCTTCATCGTCAGCATGCTCAAGGTCAGCCACATCATCAGGAACATGAACGCGTGCACCACCACGAAAATCCGATTGACCTTGGTATCGTCATCGGTTTCCAGGCGGATGCCGATAGCAGCCCGCCATCCCGTCCGCAGCAGGAATGCCATCAGTGACAGCATCGCGAAAAAGCCACCATAAATATAGGCATCGGCGTAGCTGATGTGGGAAAAAGTGTGCAGCCCGGTCTGCTCCTCGAAGTTGATGTAGCCTTTGCCATACAAGTCCGGCGACAGCATTTCGTGCGCCAGCCAATCAAGTGACGACACGCGGGTTCCGGCCGATGCTTCCATCTGCCCCTCGAAGGTCACGCCCGTCCAGCGCTCCATGACCCGATCGAAAAGCTTCTGATTCACCTGCGTGAGACCGACCGTCCCGACAAAAGCGCCCAGCAGGACATACCGCGCTAACGCGCCCGCGCGCAGGTGCCACGCGATGAAGAAGCCGCTCAGCAGAAGCCCCGCGCCTAACGTCACCAAGGCGCCGCGCGATATGCCATAAAAGATCGGAAGGAAGGCGCCTCCAAGGCACAGCGCGCTCGCCAGCAGCCGCCACTTGTGCGACAACCAGCGTTTGTTGGTCAGCGTCACCCACAGGCATCCCCCGGCCGCGACGAAAGCGTAGGTGATGTTCGGGTCGCCGAGGCCATACCGCACTACTTCCTCGTGCCCTGCGCCCCTGGAGGTGTTCAAATAGCCGACCTGAATCAGCCCAAGTGTGATCGCGGCCAGGGCGCCACTGGCGAGCAGGGTGCCGAAGCCGACATAGTTGACGTACCGCTTGAGATCTTGGCGCGTACGCACCAAATTATAGAAGATGAAATAAGCAGCCAGCGTCGTCAAGAAGGTCACCGAGGTGGCCGACAGTTCGTCGCTCAGCGTCAGCCCGGACACCTTAAACTGGTATCCCACCTGGCAGATGAAGCAGAGGAAAAAAAACGGAAGGACCAGCCAGTTCCTGCGGATGAATTCATTGAAATCCGCCTGTCCAGAGACAAGCAGATACGCCAGCACCGGCGGGAGCACCAGCCAGTTCGTCGTGAGGATGCTGCTGGAGCCTACGAATGTGGAAAACAGCGGCTCGCACGTAGTCGCGAGCACGGCCAGCAACAAAATCCACGATTTTAATCCCATTGCGCATCATTTCTAAGGCTGAGGCTGTCGCCACTGCCAGTTGATCGGCCAATTTCCCGCTGTGCATGGACTTATACTGGCGCACGACACGCAAAGTTCGCCACCATGCACCCGACAACGCTATCGCGCGAGCTGCCGAAAGGCGCCGAAGACCAGTGGGATCATTTTGAACGCTGCGACATATTGTTTCTGAAGAAGCAGGTTCTTGATCGCAGCCCCGTACATATAGGCAATATGCTCCTGGCGCTTTCGGTAAAGGTTCTGCAGCGACGGCACCGGCCACATGACCCGTGCCTTGCGGAACAAACCATCCAGCTCCCGAAGAAATCGGCCTGAACCCGCGAATTCCGCGGTGGTGTTTTGGTTATAGAGCCGATAATAACAGGCCGGCGTGCGCGTGAACCCAACCCCAAAACGCGTCGGCATCCGAAACCACATCTCGCGGTCGGGGCACCAGCCGAAGTTGAGGTCAAACCCGCCAACCTGCCGCCACGAATCCATTCGGAAGACCATCGTCGCCGACGCCGGAAATTGCCTCCATTCCACCGCAAAATGAGCGGCCTCCACCCCGCCCATGATCTCAAACCGCGCATCGCGCCCAAACGCCGCCGGCGGGGGGAAATCTTCGCCCCCGATGGTGACAAACCGCGCTCCGACCATTCCCACGCCCGGATTTTGCCGCAGGACTTGCAGCGCTGCCTCCGCATATCCGTCAAAAAGAAGATCGTCGGCGTCGAGTTTCAGTGCAAACGGAGTCTGCACCAATGAGACCGCCTTCTGCCAATTTTCCGTCATCGAAATGGTGCGCTCATTATCGATGACCTCGATCCGATCCGGCGCCTCCGCCTGCAACTGCCTCGCGATCTTCGGCGTCTCGTCCGGACTGCAGTTCTGCACAATCACCACCCGCACCCCCGGCACGCGCAGCGCCGTCGCCACCGTGGCCGGCAAATACCGCGCACACCGGTAGGCGGGAATGACGATGGTCAATTCGTGCTGGATCATCATGCGTAATTTTGCTCATCGGCATAGGAAGCGATGGAACAATGCCGTAAGCCCCCCAAGTGCGGCCAAGCGTTCGAGGCGCCATCGAATCCGCGCCCGCTCATTCCCCCGCAGCGTGCTCCAAAGTTCCGCGCAACCGGATTTGGCCAGCAAATATGGCCGCCCCGCCAAAGAGCGCAGGAATTGCCGCGCGCTCAACGTCTCCTTCATCAAAATCGACGCTCGGCCGGCGCCGTAGGATACTCCATCCAGGTATCCCTGCGTCAGGCGATGGGGCGCCACCCAATGTTTCACAATCGCATCCGGCGCATAGTAACACCGGAATCCGGCGGCTACCGCTCGCAGGTAATAATCGCTTTCCTCGCCGCCCGCCGAGTTGTTTCCCACGCGCCCCAAGGCAACCTTGAATTCCCCAATGCGGGAATACACGGCCCGGCGGAAAGAGAAGTTCGCTCCCAAAATGCCTCCGCCCCTGCCGGGGAGCTCCTCTACCGCGTCTCCGCGGTCATACTCGCTTAAAAACATCCGCACGGGCGGGCTGAGCCACGGTGGAGGGCGGACCGCATCCCACCAAAGCCGCACCCGCCCCCCTACCACGTCAGCGGGAAAACGATCGTAGACCTCCAGCATCCCCCGCAGCCACCCCGGTTCGACCCAAACATCATCGTCGAGAAACGCGAGGATATCTCCCGAAGCTTCGCGCATGCAACGGTTTCGAGCATATGACAAGCCAACCTTTGATTCACAAATGCAACGCCCGGGGAAGGGAAAAGTCCGCAGTTTTTCGGTCACCACCTGCTCGGTGGCGTCCGTACATGCATTAGCCACGACCACCAGCTCCAACGTGTTGTCCTGGCTTCGCTCCATTCCTTGGAGGCTATTCAAGGTTCGGGCGAGTATCTCACAGCGGTTATGAGTAGGGATTAAGATGGAAACTTTCGGCATATCGAAACCCATTTTCGCTGCGCGGCTGCTTCGCTTGCTCCTGAACCAAGACGCGCCCAGCCGTGCCTCCAACTGCCGTCGCCCCGAGCTATCAAAATTCTAATTGTCGTTGCAGGTTCGCTTCGCCGCATGAACCCATGGCGAATGAACCGGTCTCCTCGCTCGATGGATCGCGAACAGAAACGCTTGGAGCAAGCCAGACCAAGCCTCAGGCCATCGACGCGGGCTGCGAAGAATCTCTTTACGCAATGGCCCTGCGCGCAAAGCCCCGGTCACCTTTCCCCAGCATTCCCGCCATCCGCTGCCATGTCGAAACAGATAGAGCCAGCAACCGGCGCTCTTGGTCCATTCCGCCTGTGATTTGTTGCCTATAACGCGGCATCCTCCGCTCGGTGCGCGAAGGTGTACAAGCTGTGCAGTTGGGTCATAGATGATTTTGTACCCGCGCTCGAGCAGACGCTTTGCAAAATCCATTTCTTCGCCATCGGCTGCTCCAACAAAGCTCTCGTCGAATCCCCCAACCCCGACGAACACTCCGCGTCGCACGGAAAAGTTATTCCCGCGCAGAAAATCCACAAAGTGCACAGTGAAATCATCGGTCGGAGTAGTGCTCGAGTTCTCAAAGCTCTCCACGCCGGCCCCATCTTTGGAGCTGCGATGCTCGTACGTCTGTCCGGCGACCGCCGCAATGGTCGCATCCAGAAAGCGTTGCTTATGTTGGGCTACAAATCCGGCCGGGAGCACCACGTCGTCGTCCACGAAGAGCAATAAATCGCACCGCGTTTCTTGAGCAGCGCGATTCCGGGCGGCAGGAAGGTTTGGCGGGGATTGCGTGATCCAGCGGATCGTCTTCTTTGCATGCTGCTCTTGAAGCCAAGCTCGCACGTCGGCATCATGTTCCGGAGTTTGATCTATTACCAGAATCTCGTCTGGTGCCGGGTCCTGTTGAAGCACGTGCCGTATCGTATCCACCAATACCTGCTCGCGCAGATAGGTGGGAATTGCCACTGCAAGAGTCTGACCCGTACCCTGTGTCTGCCTCAACCTTTATTTCCTCCAGATGCCATTCGGAACCGACTTACATTTCAATGGGACCACCAGAACCGCAGACGCTTCCACGTTCGCGAAAGCATGAAATACGTCCTCGGCCCCACCGTTGCCACGAAGCTGGCAGTGAGACCAACTCGCGAGTGCAGCATCTCACCCCGCCGCCTGCAGGCGCGCCGAACGCGTCGGTACTCTTCTCGAAGACCCGCCGACGCCAGCAGGTAGAGCCCCTGGCTTGCTCGGCCGGCTGGCCAATTTCCAATATCCTCCGCGAGCAGATCCATGAAGCTTCTCCAATTGCCAAGAGACGCCCAGGAACGAATGGTGGCGGCGATTGACTGCTGCGCAAAAACGGTGTGCTCCATGTCCCACGTCGCCTGATGCTTTCCTAGTCCCTTCAACTCCACCGGGACATCCAACAGATGAAATTCCCATCCCGCGTCCGCAATCCGGGCGGCGATGTCGTGATCGCCATGATAGGCAAAACTGGGATCGGTTGGGAACCCTCCCACCTGCTGCAGGGCCTCTCGCCTAAAACACGCAACGGACGGTGGCCCGACCCCGTTGAAGCACAACGCTAGGGAATAGGGTAAGCCAAGGCGATTAATGAACCACGACCGTCCTTCGAGGGTACGCAGACCGGGACGGTCCAGGCCGGCATAAATAATCCCAAGACGATCCGGCTTCTGCGCAATGGCGTTCGCAAAAGCTTCCAAGGCTGTAGGCACGCAGGCATCATCGCTGTGTACGTACACAATCCAGTTCGCCCGAGCAGGCTCGATGCAAAGATTGTGGTTCTCAAACATGCTTACCGTCGAGGCATTGCGGATGACACGAAGCCGCGGATCGTTATATCGCCCAAGCAATTCGGCTGTCCCGTCCGTGCTGGCATTGTCCAGCACCAGCAACTCGAAATCGCGGAAACTCTGCTGCAAAACGCTGTCGATGGCCCGTGGGAGCATCCCCGCTCGGTTGTAGGTTGGAATACATACGCTGAACGTCGGATTGCTCATAGGTGCCCCGTCAATACCGCTACTCGGCGTCTGATGTAGCCGTAGGCGCGCTCCCGGTCCTGCTCCTCGATACCATACAGCCAGATCGAGCTAAGCCCAACACAACCACTGGCGCCCAACGAGGCGAATACTTCGAGGTAGGGAATGTCCGCCGGGCGGGCCGCGATTGCCAGCAGCCACCCTGCAGCCAGCGCAGCGCCGAAAACAAGCGCCACCGGAATCAGCACCGTTTCGACATGCCGCCACAGGCTCATGCGCAGCCGCCGCAGACCGCGATAGCTGGCGTACCAGTTGTTCGTCAACAATTGCGCCAGCATCGTCCCCAGAGCCACGCCCCACAGGCCCAGCGGGCGAATGAGCAGCCAGGTGAAAATCAGGTTGAGGATCCCGGCCCCGATTGCCCAGGCGGCAAACGCCTCATCTTCGGTGGCGCGCGAACAGGAGCTGATGATCACGTGATGCGCCTCCAGCGATGCCATGGCGCAGAACGTCAACAGCACGGGATATCCCACGAAATGGCCCGCGCCCAGCCAGAGGTCGAAGATCGGCCTGCCCGCCACCACCAGCCACGCCACCCCGCACGCCATCAGAAACAGCCCCAGACGCAGGCTGCGGCGCACCAGCCCGTGCACGCGCTCCAGGTCCCCCGCCTGCCATAGGTGGCTGATATAGACGCTCGAGCTGGTCGCGAACAACACCGCGAAGGCGTACATGTTCATCACGATCTGGTAAGCCGCCTGGTATTCCGGCAAGGCCTTGGTGGTCATGAAATAACTGATGAAATACTGATCGGTCTGGAGGATGAGGAAGCCCCCGAGCATCGTGATCCACGCCCGCAGCGCCGGGGACATCATCGAACGCACCGCTGCGCCATCCCATCGCCCCCGCAGCCCGAAAATTTGCGGGTGCATCCACCGCAGCAGGGTGAACGTGGCCTGCCGGTTGACGACCGCGCCGACGGCGGCCACGCTCGCCATCGCGATGATGCCTCCCCCGCAATAGACTACCGCCAATTGCACGGCCACCGTTAGCGTGTTCAGCACCATCGCCAGCACCGTGTTCCACCCCACCAGCCCCATCCCGTTCACCAGGCATCCCCAGGGCTGAGCCCAGACATTTAGGGCATATCCGGCGGACAAGATAATCCACGCCAGGTAAGCGCGGTGTGGGCTAACCTGCTCGAAATGCAGGCGGCTGAGCAGCAGAAGACCCGCGCCGGTGCCGAGCACAAAGACCACCGCGGCGAGGACGCGATACAGATGCAGACCGGAGGTGAAGAGGTCGGCAATCTCCCGCCGGCTGCCTTCATCCAGTTCCGCGGCCGCCCCTCCCTTGTTCCTGCCGCAGGCCAGGGCGATGCGGCGGGTAAGCGTCGGCAGCAGTCCCAGGTCCAGCATCGCCAAAAACGCCGTGCTATTACCAACCAGCAGCCAAAGTCCCTGCTCCTCGCGAACGAGTTTCGCGAACAGCACGCGCGTGAAGACGAGTCCCAGTCCGATTGCAATAAAGCGATTTAACCATCCCGCCCCGGCTGCAAAAAAGATGCGTCTCGAAAGGTTCACGCACGCTCTCCCGCAAAAGCATCGAAGCGGCGTATCCCATCCGCTAGTTCGGTTTTCGGCTCCCACCCCGGAATCCTTTGACCCCTCTCCCACGGACGCATTACCTCACGATCGCGATAAGGACGGGCGCCAAACTCAATTCGTAATTGACGTCCTGTTACTTGCTCATATTTCCGTACGAGCTCACGAAGCTTAAGCGGACTTCCAGAGGACACCGTGTAGCGACGATGTCCGGAAGTTGCTTCACTGAGCACTTGCTCCGCGGCAAGCATGTAAGCCTCAACCACATCATCAACATGCACCAGATCGATCTCTTGCTCGCCCGGCGACATGGGCAGAAACTCTCCCGAACGTGATGCCTCCCTAAGTAATTTGAGCAATTTCTTTCTAGGATCTCCCGGCCCATATGTGTCGCAAAGCTCCAGGGTCACCGCCTGCAGCCCATGTGCTTCCACATAATATTGCACGATCGCTTCGAATGCCTGTTTCGTCGCCGCGTATAAGTTCACGGGGCTGTAATCGCGATTTTCGTAATGTTGCCAGGCCGTGCCGGTGTTGATGAAGCGCCCGCAGTTGTTCTGTGCCATCGCTTCCAGCAATTGGGTTCCAAACCCGACATTTGCCTGCACCAGAGGCAGAATATCCGTGCCGCGGTGCTGGCTGAGAAACAGCGAGGCAAGATGAAAGACAATCTCCGGCCGTGCCGTCTCCACGATGCGCGCCAGCGATTCGATTGTTCCATCGTGAATCTCTATGATGATCCGATCGCGCAGCGACTCGATCAACGCCAGGGATGAATTCGGACGGGCTAGCACATGGACCGTCCACTTTCCCTCCACCAGCTTGCGGGCCAGATGCGATCCGATAAAGCCGGTGGCGCCCGTGATGAGCGCGCAACGTTTTGCGCTATCCATGGCGTCCCTCCACGAAATCAAATGGGCTCACAAACTCCGCAAGGGGTGGTAAACTCGCATCGCGTTTCGAAAGGAGAGGGCTGGCGCCGCCCCAGTCGATGCCGGCGCTGCTCCACAGGATTCCGCTGTCGTGGGCGGCCGCGTACACCGACGTCACCTTGTACACCATCGTCGCCGAACCAGATGGCACATAAAAACCATGCGCCATTCCCGACAGAATGTAGATGGCATTGGCCCGCTGCGCGCTGAGCTCGAACTTCACATGGCGCCCGTAGCTCGGCGAACCCTTGCGCAGATCTACCACAACGTCCGTCACACCGCCGGCCACGCAATAAACCAGCTTGGTATGATCGTGCGGCGGAAGCTGGAAGTGCAGGCCACGCAGTACATTGGCATGAGAAATGGAGTAATATTCCTCCGCGAAGTTCGTCGCAAGTCCCATGCCGGCAAAGAGCTTTTGATGGAAAACTTTCACGAATCGCCCCCGCTCGTCGTGGTGTACCGGCGGGAGGAGTTCAAGGCAACCGGGAATGGCGCTGGCAATAATTTCCATTGAATCAGTGTGCGTTGATGAAGAACCGGACCTGCTCCAACATGTAATCCAGCATCACCCGGCTCAGTCCCGGATACACCCCCACCCAAAACACCTGCTTCATCACAAAATCCGCATTCGGCAGCTCTCCGACCTTTCGATGCCGAACATTTCGATACGCCGGCTGGCGGAGCAGGTTGCCCCCGAACAGCAGCCGCGTCCCAATCTTCCTGCTCTCCAGATGCCGCACAAGCTGTTCGCGGGTGAACGGCGCCTCCGGCCGAACCGCCATCGGAAAGCCAAACCAGCTTGGCTCCGATCCCGGCGTCGCCTCGGGAAGAATCAGAAATTCCTGCAGATCCCGCAATCCCTCGTGCAGGTATTGAAAATTCTTCCGCCTGGCCTCCACGAATCGCGGCAGCTTCCTGAGCTGCGACACCCCCACGGCCGCCTGCATGTCGGTGGCCTTCAGATTGTATCCAATATGCGAATAGATGTACTTGTGATCGAAGCCGCAGGGCAGCTCGCCAAGCTGCCAGTCGAAGCGCTTGCCGCAGGTGTTGTCCTTGCCCGGCTCGCACCAGCAATCACGCCCCCAGTCGCGAAAGGATTCCACCAGCGTCTTGAGCTTCGGGCCATTGGTCAGAACCGCGCCGCCTTCGCCCATGGTGATGTGGTGGGCGGGATAGAAGCTCAAGGTGGCCACATCCCCGAACGTTCCGACTTTGCGGCCGCCGAACGTCGCGCCCAGGGCATCGCAGCAATCCTCCACCAGCCACAAATTATGCTTCTGGCAGAAGGTCGTCACCGCCGGCAGATCAAATGGATTGCCCAGCGTGTGCGCGATCATCACCGCGCGGGTCTTCTCGGAACGCGCCTCTTCGAGCTGCGTGACGTCCACGTCATACGTCTTTAATTGCACGTCGACGAAGACCGGCACCAAACCATTCTGAATGATGGGATTGACCGTGGTAGGAAAGCCGGAGGCGACGGTGATAACCTCATCACCCGGTTTGAGCTGCCGCTCGCCAAGCTTCTCGCTCGTCAGCGCCGTCAGCGCCAGCAGGTTCGCGCTGGAGCCCGAGTTGACCAAAGTCGCCGTGCGCGTTCCGGTGACCTGCGCGAGATCCTTTTCGAATTGGGCGGCGAACCGGCCGGTGGTCAGCCAGAAATCAAGCCCCGAATCCACCAGGTGCTGCATGTCGGCCGCGTCGAACACGCGCCCGGAGACCGGCACCGGCGATACCCCCGGGACAAATTCCTTCTGCGCGAATGCCACCTCGTGGTACTCGGCCACGAGGTCCATAATCTTGCTTCGCAGAGCATCTTTTCGTTCGCTCATCATTCAATATCCGCGTTTCGGCGGGTCAACTTAATTGCCGCACCCGCTCCTCATAGCTTCGAATCTGCGCCAGCGTGGCGGCCGCGGCGTCGAAATCCGCCTGAGCCTCATGCCGCCGCCGGTACCAGCTCACCGTCTGCTCGACCGCCTCATCGACGCCATACAATGGCCGCCACTGCAGCAGCGCGCTGGCCTTGGTAATATCCAGCTTCAGAAAATTCGCCTCGTGCGGCTGCGCCGCCGCCGCCTGCGCTTCCGGGCCGTTCCACGTGCCCGCGCCCCAACCCTCGATTACCTTCTCAACGATATGCCGCACCGTGACATTGCCCGAAATCGCCGGCCCGAAGTTGTACGCTTCGGCATGGGTGGCCGGTTCGTTCCATTGCCTCATCGCCAGCAGCAAATACCCCGAAAGCGGCTCGAGCACGTGCTGCCAGGGTCGGATCGCCTGCGGGTTGCGCACCAGGATGGGCTGCTTCTGCTGCAGCGAGCGCACGCAGTCGGGGATGATCCGGTCTTCCGCCCAGTCCCCGCCGCCGATCACGTTTCCCGCCCGTGCCGAGGCCAGGCTCACCTTGTGCCGATCCATCTGGTCCGGCGGGAAAAACGAGCGCTGATACGCCGCCACCACCAGTTCAGCGCACCCCTTGGATGCGCTGTACGGATCGGCCCCGCCCATCGGATCGTTCTCGCGATAGGCGTACACCCACTCACGATTGTCGTAGCACTTGTCGGATGTGACCACCTGGCAAACCCGCACCGACGGCGCCCGCCGCACCGCCTCCAGCACGTTCACCGTCCCGATCACGTTCACGTCAAACGTCTCGCGCGGCTCGCGATACGAGCGCCGCACCAGCGGCTGGGCCGCCAGATGAAACACAATCTTCGGCTCGGCCCGGCGCATCACATCCGCCAGCAGCTTTTCATCGCGGATGTCCCCAATCGTGTGCGAGGCCAGTCGCCCTGCAATGCGGGCTTCCTCAAACAGGTTCGGAGTGGTGGGCGGGGCGAGACTGAGCCCGTGTACCTGAGCCCCCAGTTCCGTCAGCCACAGCGCCAGCCAGGATCCCTTGAATCCGGTGTGGCCGGTGAGCAGCACCGACATGTTGCGATAAGTGCTGGCCAGTTCCATGCGTGATCACCACGTCTTCCAGGGCGCCTTGCCCGACTGCCACATGGACTCCAGCAGGTGCTTCTCGCGCAGCGTGTCCATCGGCTGCCAGAACCCCTCATGCCGAAACGCATAAAGCTGGCTGTCGCGGGCCAGCCGCTCCAGCGGCGCCTTCTCGAAAATCACGTCGTCGCCATCGATATAATCCAGCACCTTGCGATCCAGCACCATGAACCCGCCGTTTATCCAACCTTCGCCGATCTGCGGCTTTTCCGAAAAATCGCTGATCCGATCCCCGTCGAAGCTCAACCCGCCAAAACGCGCCGGCGGCCGCACCGCCGTCACCGTCGCCAGCCCCTTGTGCCCGCGATGAAACGCGCTCAGCGCCTTGATGTCAATGTTCCCCACGCCATCCCCGTAGGTCATCATGAAGGGCTCATCATCCAACCACGGGGCCAGCCGCCTGATCCGCCCGCCCGTCTGCGTCTCCAGCCCGGTGTCTACCAGCGTTATCCGCCAGTTGGGTGTGCGATTGTTCTCCAGCGCGATCGAGCCGGTCTTCATATCGATGCTGATGTCGCTGTTGTGATAGCGAAAGTTGCAGAAATATTCCTTGATGAACTCGCCCTTGTACCCGCAGGCAATAATGAATTCATTGAACCCATGTGATGCGTAGATGCTGAGGATGTGCCACAGAATCGGCCTGCCGCCGATCTCCACCATCGGCTTGGGGCGGATCGTAGTCTCTTCGGATAGTCGGGTGCCTAGTCCGCCAGCCAATACAACTGTCTTCATCATATCCTTTGGTTCTTATCTAACTGACGTGCCGCCGGACCTGCATCCCCTTTCAATTCCCAACCACTCGCTGCAGCGCTACTTTGTTCCCACTGCCTTGAATGCACGAATGGAACAGCTCTGACCCGGACCCAGTGCGACATGAAAGTATCCCGAAACGGTTACATCGGTCTTGTATTCGCTCACCTTTGTCTGCTTGCCGTCAACAGTGCACTCGGCCGAACGACCAACGCGCCGGAACTCCACTTCATGCCATATGCTTTTAGTGCTGTCGACCGGGAGCAATGCTAGTATTCCTTTGTTTTCACCGTCTGCCGCCAAAAGAGAAATGTGCTGCCCTCCGTTGAGTTGAAGCGAGATCGCAAAGTCACCATCAAATAGCTCAGCCGAATACACCAGCAGTGCCATGTCCGATCCCTTTACTGTGTTCACAACATGGAACACACCATCACGGTACTCTGCCGTCATCTTCTCCAACGGATACGCCTTCCATTTGCCACCCTCCATGCACATTACCTTCCAATCCGCAATATTAACTGCGCCGGTGCCAACGTTGTCCTCACCGATGACAGATATCTCGCTCAGTCGCTTCTGCACCTGTACTTTCTGCAGGCCTGTCAAGGCAGGCAGCGCCTGTTTATACCAGTAGTTCGCCCTCTGTTGATAAGGCAGCTTGGTGCTGGGGCTCAGTTTCTGACTCGCTGACCACCAGTCATCGCCGATTCGCACAGCACCTGCCGCATCCCCTGCACTGGCAAGATCCTTCCGCGCGAGCTGCGCCAGCGTTGCATCGGCTCCCTTCGCCAAATACTTCAATCCATCCTTCCAGTTTTTCTTAATAAAGCAGTAGTAGGTGCCCACTGCTAGATTCAAATCCTGATCGTCAGGAGACTGTCTTAACTTCTCCAGCGACGCCACCGCCTTGTCATGTTCTATTCGCAATTGCTTAATCGCTCTAGCTTCCTCACGCGCCTGATCCTGAATCTTGGGACTGCGCGCAGCCCTCGCCGCGGCGTCCGCGACCGACCCTGCCTTCTGGGCTGTGTCGAAATCATCCTCTTGTGCCGTGCGCCTCTCAAGCTGCATTGCCATCTGCGCAAGAGTTGCATTGGGTAATGATGCCGATGATCGAGGCAGTTTCCGCAGCATTTCGACTTGTGTAGCTGGATTGATTTCAAAGTCAGAGAATATCCTTGTTGTCGCCTCAAGCGCCAGAGATAGATCGCCCGCGTCAGTTGCGAGCGACCGTGCTTCGCGCAGAAGAACGTATTTCGCAGCGGCATCATCTTCGGCTTCGCCAGCTTGATTGACAAGACGACGTGCCAGCTTCAGCCTCGCTTCCGCACCATGCTCGCTGTATTCTTTTTTAAAGATGGACCTGATGGATTTTTCCGCGACGGCCTGTGCAGCCTCGCCTGGCGGCTGAAGGAGAATCGGCTCGGACGTACTCTGCTTCTGCGCATAGCTATCGCTTGCGAGGAAACAGGCTATCGCCAGCGAGATGACGACAGCAATAACAATTGGTGTTCGTTTTGACATGGCGCGGCACCAAGATTTGGAACGACGAACTGCTCGTGCATAAGAGTCGTCCTTAGAGAACGCAATGAAAAAATACCGCCTCATTCGCTGCGCCCGATTATATCGTGTCTTAGCATCGAAACCAATAAAAACGGCCCGCGCCAAAGCACGAGCCGATTATTTTTCGCCGATGACAAGCTCAGTCACTAGCCCCTGGCCACATGACGCTGTCGCCTTTCCAACTTGCGCAACGCCACCAAGAACTGTCAGGAGCACCAGTAGGGTCAGGATTGCCATTGGTAATCAGTGCCCTGGTGTAAATGTTGTCGTTCTGATATCCGCAGAAGGGGGTCATCTGGAATACCACGTGTCCGTCGCCGTACAAAACATTCTGTCCTGCTTGCTTATGGTTCAGGCTGTTTCCCAGTTTCATCTGTGCCGCCGAGCTACTAATTCGAGGTGCGGTGACATCGCTTCCGCCATTGCCGGTGGCAGGATTTATATCTGCGGCCAACGCAAAATCCGGAGAAACCTTGGACATGAATTTATACCCTGCACTAACAGCAGCCGAATCAGGGTAGGGATTTGAAAGGCTATAGCTCAGCACGGTGCCGATCTTTGTGACGGGGCTGGCTACCGAACCCGCTGACCAGTTTGAACGCATTTGTGCGGTGTTGGTACCGCCGCCAAAATCGTCTTTTACCGCGGCAGAACTGGGGCAAGTGAAGACTTCCGAGCCAATATCTTGGGTTCGCACGAGGAGGAAAAGTGCCGCAGGAATATTATTATATCCTGTGCTAGTAGAAGATGGTGTTGCGGTTGCGTTGAGAAACGGATCACTTGAGGCGTAACCACCGTTTGAATTGGTCAAACCCGGACTTGTCCCAGCAGTGGGCACATCGTAAAACGTTCGAGGATACGCCCCTTTGTTCTCATTGGAATACAGCAGCATCGCCTGGCCGATCTGGCGGAGATTGCTGGCGCATTTTACGCGGTTGGCGGTCTCGCGGGCGCGGTTGAGGGAGGGCAACAGGATCGAAATCAGCAGCGCGATGATGCCGATCACGACCAACAGTTCCACAAGCGTGAACCCCTTGCCGGAAGAGGGGGTGAAGCCCATGGTGCGATTCTCGGTGCGATGCTTCATAGAAGCTCCTATCGGTACAAGCCAGAAGCCCTCAGAGGGAAACCCAGCGTATGATGAGAAGGGATGAGTGCTTGGAGTGCCGCGGACGGCACCAAGTCTCCCGGCGAGAGCCTCCGAAACTCATGCATGTCGTTGCCGGCGACCGTCGCCGACATCTCTTCCGAACCCTGACTACGGAATGCGCATCCAAGGGTTCGGCACCCGACGATGCTTTGAAAGCCCAAATCAAGGATCCTGCCCCAAGGACGGGGCATTCGATGAGTAATTTACCAATTTCACCCCCCCGGTCAATAGAAATCCGGAATTGTCGGATTTTATCGATGCCGTCGCGGCGCCAGAACTCGGCGCCGCGGCGGCGGTTGAGCCTCAAATAGCGGGGCATCAGATTTCCGGCAACTCATAGGTCAGGGCGTTCAGATACCCGCCCGTGCGGGTGCGAATTTGGGGAATCCTGGCGGGGATTCTCACGGTCTGCCCGGCCGCGGGGGGGATGGCGTAGGTCAGGTTCACCGCCCGGTCGGAGATGATCTCCATCGCCGTCGGGACGGCGCCGTTCACCGTCACTTCCACCGGTAGGCGCTGGATAATCACCGGCTCGGACAGGTTCAGGCGCAGAGAAGAACCGGCCACCGATGGGCTGGCGGTTGCGTTGGTGCCGCCGGGATAGTCGAGAATGCCGAGAGTCGCGCTGCCGCGCGAACGATGGTTGCGATTGCGTGCCATGATTTTCTCCTTCTCCCGCGGCCGGGTTGGCCGGCGCGGGTATGTTTGTTGTGCGTGTTGGAATTCGGGTTCACCGCGAAGACGGATCGAGGCACGAAGGCAAGAGGCACGAAGGCACGAAGGAAGAGGCGAGCGTGCCCTACACTCTCCGCCTCCGACCCTCCGCCCTCCGCCCTCTGCCCTTTGTGCCTTCGTGCCTCCGTCCCTCCGTGCCTTTCCCTCCTTATCCCGCCACGGTCATCGAGATCGGCAGGGACCAGTTGCCGGTTTCGCCGGAGCGGATGATCCAGCGGCCGTAGAACGTGGCCGATTTGCCTACATCGGCCGAGGTGAACGTCACCACCTTGGGATTGCGCGTCACCAGGCCGAAATACTGGCAGGCGCCCGGGCCGCTGGGCGGCGTGGGCGAGACCAGCCCCCACAGCTCCATGCCGATCGCGCCGAACGGCTTGGAGCGCGAGGTGGGGGTGGCCGAGTCGGCGAAGCGGATGGTCTGGGCCAGCGGCGTCGCGCCGAGGATGCTCAAGAGCGGCACCGTCGGCGGAACAGGCAGGCGCGCCCGCGAGGGGTCGGCCAGATTCAGCCCCAGCGACACCTTGTCTTCGCCGGAGACGCCCAGGTTGTTGCGGATGAACTGGGCCATGTTGCGCACCACCTGGAGCATGGCCGCTCGCGCCTCGCTCTTGGCCTGCACGGTGGTCTTGGTGCGGGTGCTGGGATCGCTGGCGGCCGTCAGCGCCACATCAAAGGCCGCGACCACGGTATGCACGGCCGCGGCGTCCCCGGCGGTGACGCCATAGCGCGGCGGATCGGCCGTCAAAAGCACGTCGAAGTTGGCCGCCCACGTATTGAGCGCGCCGTCCGGCTGAGGCAGATAAGGAAGCATGACTTCCCTCCTATAAAAGAGACACAACTGTTCCCCCGCCCAGGACCCCCCGGGCGTGATACCTAAAATATACCTAACATTTTCGGCTTTGTCAACAGAAATTTACAAGAAATTGAAAAAGTCGCCATTTGGGCGGTGGGGGAGGGCGTAGACTGCGCGGCGGATGTGGGCGGGGCTGGCGGGGGGATGATTGGGTGGTGCGGACATGGCGCTTCTGTATTACTGGCGGCCGGACAACTACAGGCGCGACCTGGATTTCGGGGCGGGCTATCACCTGAACCAGGGAAGCGCGGTGCTGCACCACGTGGAGATCGGGGATTCGGTCTGGGCGTTTACGCGGAATGATGATGGTCGGTACGTGCTGGCGGCCGAGCTGGTGGTGCGGGCCAAGACCCGCAACCCGCCGGGGTTTCGCTATGGGCCGTATCGGGTGTGGGGCGACCTGAAACTGTCGCGGTATTTCCACGTGGATGGGCAGGCCGATCAAGAAGCTCTGTTACGGACGGTGTCGGGGCGGCATTCCGCAAAGGTTCTCGGCATGGCATTTCAAGGCCATGCAGCGGTGCGGATACTGCCGGATGAAGGCCACACGATGCTCTCTGCGCTGGCGCGCGATCTTCCGCTTGAACCGCGGGCGCGGCTGCTGCCGGAGGATGCGCTGGAGGCGCAGGTGCTGCTGGGCGACCCGGCCGGCGTGGTGCGGCTGATCCAGAAGGAAGAGCCGGGCATCGCCGAGGAGCGGCGGAAGTATCTGTATGAGACGAGCGTGTCGAAAACCCGCAACTGTCGGCCGAGCTGCAGCGGATGTATGAGGGGAAGTGCCAGCTATGCCTGTGGGACCCGCGGGCGGTCTACGCCGACTCGATCTGCGAGGCGCATCATATTGTCTGGCTGAGCCGCGGCGGCGAAGATGCCCTGACCAACCTGGCGCTGCTGTGCCCGAATCATCATCGGGCGGTACATCGGACGGATGCGCCGCTGGATTTCGCGGACATGGCGTTCGATTTCAGCACGCATCGGGAGGGGTTGAGGGTGAATCGGCATTTGGCTACGCTGCTTGCTGTGACAAAGCTTCCGAGCGGGGTTGCTTGATCGATGCCACTTCGTCGACATATGGCACCGATCGACAGAAGGACAACGAAATGATTTCGCAGATAACAATCTTCAGGATCCGCGGATTACATGGCCATCTAAATCTAGACGTACAGTTTCGCGACAACCGCTTAATCATCGTTGGCGAAAACGGATCGGGGAAGACATCGGTTCTTCGGTTGCTGTTCTACTTCCTCTCAGGGCAGTGGACTCTCCTCCACGGGTTCCATTTTGCATCGCTGGAGCTTGTGATAGGGCAGGATGCCATTGCCCTTGCTCGATCGGAAATAGAGGCCGGGCTCAGCCAGAGCGAGATCAGGACGACAAGGAGGTTGCCACCTTCAGTTCGCGAGCGATTTCGCCGGGCCCTCCAAGAGGTGAAGACGGGTAGGGTCTCTCCCGGCTATTTGAACGAGTTGGCAGAGCGGTTCAGAGTTCCTATGCACATGCTTGCAGAAGCGTATCACGACGAAGGTGGCGACCTGTTTTCTGATGCAATTGGACAAAAACTGGAACGTCTCACCGAGATGCGATCGCGTTTAGGCGCGCAATTGCTGTACTTGCCGACCTACCGGCGAATCGAGGAGGAGTTCCACTTCGTCGTGCGCGACAGGAGCATCGAGGAAGCGTATGAAGCTCGTCGATCCGTGCCCTCATCCTCGCGCGAAGAGGATTCCACGGAGTTGATTGAATTTGGCATGGGCGATGTTGAGGCAGCGGTAGAAAGGGTACGTACATCTCTGAAGGAATTTGCTAGAGAGAGCCTAGAGAAGCTAACGCTCGGGTATTTGGGAGACATCGTTGACAAGAAATACTCGACCGTTGACTTGGGGGGTATCACGGGAGCCGACGAGGGGACTATTCGAAGGGTTCTAGATCGAATCGGGTCTCACATATTGGCTGTGCGCCATAAACAGCATGTCATGGAGACCGTTCAGAATGTCCGATCGGCAGGACGTGCAGGCGACGAACATGAACGAGTAATCTGTCATTACCTGCTCAAATTACTGGAGTTCCAAGAGCAATTGGGCGCGGAGGAACAACGGATCACAAATTTCTGCGATGTCTGCAATCGCTACTTCGGGGAGGGTGGGAAGCGATTCATCTACGACAGCAGCGCATTCGGCTTCAAGATCGAGGCGAAAGGGCCATCATCTGAGCTAAAGCTTCAGAATCTCTCGTCAGGCGAGAAGCAGGCCGTATCGTTGTTTAGCCACCTGTATTTGTCAGGGACGAGGCGGTTTTTCATCATTATTGACGAACCGGAGCTTTCACTGTCGGTCCCTTGGCAGCGCACGTTCCTTGTTGACCTCTTGGCTACAGGAAGCTGCGTGGGGTTAGTGGCAGCGACGCATTCCCCATTTATCTATGAAAACACCTTGAGCACTTATGCTCGGGGCCTAGGCGAGTTTGTGGTGGGAGCGCTTCATGCCTGACATACTTACGGTCCACACTGCTGCACGCGCCGGAATCAATGTGTTGCTGCACGAGTTCATGGCGTGCTATGTGAGCGGTTCGCCCACAGTGTATTCGTTCTTCGAAGGCAGGGAGGATCCAAGTTTCTATATGAATGCAATAGTGGGCGCGCTGCCAGAGGGATGGCGAATCCGCCGGTGGTGCGCTGGTAGGAAAGATTCTGTCTATGCGGTTTTCGCTGCTATGGATCCGCTGCGATTTGACCCGCATGCCGTCATTTTCTTCGTCGATCGCGATCTGTCGGACCTTTTTGGTGAATCGTATCCGAAGGCAACAAACATCTACGTAACTGATCACTACTCAATTGAGAACGAGATGGTGAACTTGGAGATGCTTGAGCGCATTCTCGCGGAAATGAATGGATTCCACAACGTTGCAGAGGTTGATCTGCACAAAACCCTCGCCGCATTCGAGGCGGCGAGGGTATCATTCTGCCGTCATGTTGCAGGCGTCATGGCCTGGAGTCTGCTCTGCCGGATGAAAGACCACGCACGTCCGAGCATGAACAACATCGATATGCGGGAGCTTTTCTCGGTGGAGAACGGCGTGCTCGTGGTGAAAGGTGCCGCGGATGTCCGCACCGTCGCGGACCACTGCGAATCCAAGTGCAACGTGAAGACGTCTGCCACGAATGCTGAACTCGAACAGGCTCGAGCTACGATCGGCAATGCGCAGCCATACTACCGGCACATCCGTGGAAAATACCTCTTGTGGTTCTTGTTGGAGTTTGCGGAGTCGGTATGGCGTGACTGCCGCCACCATTTTCCTGGCATGGGGAGGCAACCGAAGCGCCACGTTCAGTTGGGGCAGAACAATGCAATGGAGATCCTAGGGCCCCGCGCTCGCATCCCGGGGTCATTGAGGACGTTTCTCGATGCGACTATAGGGACATATGCTCGTGCGTAATGAGAGCTGTTGAGTGGCCAACCGCTGACGGACACTTCGATGCCCCCAAATGGCGAAGCTCGCGCGAAACTGGTCGCCATGCTGATTGCGAGCCCGGAGGTGCGGGAAGAATATCACCGGCGGTATAGCAGCACGCCGAGCATTATCGCATCGTCGATGGCCGGCAAGCTGGTGCAGCGGCCGGTGGAATTGGTGTTCATTTCGACAACGTCGTTGTATGGCCAGCGGCCGAACCAGTATGACCGGATCGTGATACCGGGGCGGATGTGGGGAGGCGAAGGGGAGGTGCGCTATACGTACCTGGGGAGGACGGAGGGGAAGGGGACGTATCAATTCAACGCCGAGACGATGAAGGCGATGGGGCGGATGCTGGCGCAGACGCGCGGCGGGCAGCGGGTGAACTATGTGTTTGGGGAAGGGGTCAACCCGCGTCTGCGGCACTTGCGCGATGGGCTGGATGAGTTGAAGCTGCCATCGGATGAGCTGCTCAGCCACGGCACGCCGCGGCTGGTGTATGTGTTGAATGGGATCGAGAACCTCAGCGGATATCTGCTGGGGATGGAGAAGCGGCCGAAGTGGATCGTGCCGGGGGGAAAAGAGGGGGCCGGGATCACGGCGGCCATCTGCCGGTGGTGGTGGGAGCGCTGGATAGGGGGGGCGACGGGGAGAATGAGAAACGAAGAGGCGATGGCGCGGGCGCGGGGGCATACGCTGGTGCATCCGGTGCGGCACGGGGCGCGGGTGGTGCTGCCGCGGACGTTGACGGAGCAGATGGAGATGTTTTGAGTGTCGCCTTCCCATTTCCGATTCTTGCGATGCGCAAAGGACACTTTGAGGAGGGCAAAGCGCGCTTTGCCGGCCGCAATAGCGCTATTGAGGCCGGCAAAGTGTGTTTTGGGTGACGCAAAGCCTGTTTTGAGGAGGGGAAAGCGTGTTTTGCAGGCCGCAATTGCGCTATTGGGAGGGGGAAAACATGCTTTGGGCGGCTCAAAGTATGCTTTGCGCGGCTCATCAGTCTAATTGGAGCGGGCAATTGGCGCGGGGGACGGAGCAAAGTGGCGAAACTGATGCGAAAAGCGGGTTTGGGGCGGTCTCAGGGGGATGGGCGGGCTCGGGGATGGGGG
>DAIOHQ010000001.1:39271-84838 GCA_036744635.1 Tepidisphaeraceae bacterium
GGCAGCGCAATTGAGCAACTTCCCCATGTCTATATGTCTGTCTAGGGCATTGATTTTGCAGCATGTCTTCGTTGCGGCCAGAGCGGAATTGTCAAAATATGGTTGTGGGCGAAGAAAAACTGTGCCAGAGAGGATGCGATGATGCGGCTGCCATTTCAAAATCGTCGGGAAGCGGGGCGGGCGCTGGCGGGGAAACTGGCCGGGTATGCGCACCGGGATGATGTGTTGGTGTTGGCGTTGCCGCGGGGCGGGGTGCCGGTGGGGTATGAAGTGGCCAGGGCGCTGCGGGCGCCGCTGGAAGTATTCGTCGTGCGCAAGCTGGGGGTGCCGGGCCAGGAGGAGCTGGCGATGGGGGCGATCGCCAGCGGCGGGGTGCGGGTGTTGAACGAAGAGATTGTCAGGCCGCTGCGGATTTCCGAGCGGATGATAGACCAGGTGGCGGCCAGGGAACTCAAGGAGTTGGAGCGGCGGGAGGCGCTGTATCGCGAAGGCAGGCCGGCCGCGGCGGTGAAGGGGCGGGTGGCGATCTTGATTGATGATGGTCTGGCGACGGGGGCGACAATGCGCGCGGCGGCGGCGGCGCTGCGGCAGCAGCGGCCGGCGCGGCTGGTGGTGGCGGTGCCGGTGGCGGCGGCGGAGACCTGCCAGGAGTTTCGCCACGAGGTGGATGAGGTGGTGTGCGCCGCCACGCCCGAGCCGTTTCGCGCGGTGGGGCTGTGGTACGAGGATTTTTCACAGACGAGCGATGAGGAGGTGCGTGAGCTGCTGGCGGCGGCGGCGCAGATGCATCCGGTAGATGCCGGCAGTGCGAATGACGGTGCGCAATTGTCATCCTGAGAGTGTGTGAGTTTATTGGCAAAACCACCGAAAAAGCGGCGATTGTTGGCGAAAAACCGCGACAAGAACCAATAAAATCACAGGCTCTGAGGTACGCCGAAGGATCTGGCCCTGCATGACGATCAAGGCAGATTCTTCGGAGTACCTCAGAATGACAATGAGTGCTTTGCAGTCAGGGGATCGCCGCGATCGAGAAGGTCATGGTCGTAATGAACAAGAGTCATCAAACGAAACGAGGACATTATGGAAACCCGTACCATTCCTGAAGAACAATGGATCGAATTCTTTGACCGCTTCAGCAAGGACCACGCCGGTTGGCCGGCCACGATTGAGGTGCTGGAGGGCCAGAGCGGGCCGCAGAACCTGGCGCGGCAGTTGCCGTTGCAGGGGATCAGCTTCGACACCAAGGGGACGCGGCCGTGTTCGATTGAAGTGAGCGCCGGCGACCTGGCGAACCAGAATGTCAGGCACGTGGTGGATCTGCCGTTGCACATTCGCCAGGCCGAAGAGCCCGATGGCAGCATCGACATTCAGATTGAGCCGGCGCGCGGTCCGGTGACGCTGATTCATTTGCGCGGGCCGGTGCATTGAGCAGTCGGCAGTCGGCAGTCGGAAGTTAGAAGCCAGAAGTCGGAAGTCGGCAGTGATGATTTTTTGCTGCCGGCCATTTGAAAGGAGTTCTGTATGCGTTCGAGAACTATAACGATTCCGGAGTTGGGGATGATCGCGGGGACGCGGGCGGCGCTGGGGGCGGGAGTTGGCCTGCTGCTCGGGGAGCGGCTCAATCCGGAGCAGCGCCGCGCGGTCGGGTGGACGCTGTTTGCGGTGGGCGTCATCAGCACCATTCCGCTGGTGGCCGAGGTGTTCTTCAGAGACGACGCGAAGTCTTCGAAACGCTATGGAGGCACTTCGGCAAGGGAGGAGCAGCCGGAGCCCTCTTACGCGGATGAGGTTGTGCTATGAACGCGACCATGACTGCGACAGAATCGGTGCGCATCCCGGTTGGCCGGCTCATTCTCGATGGCGATTTGACCGTGCCCGACCATGCTCAAGGCGTGGTCTTGTTCGCCCACGGCAGCGGCAGCAGCCGGCACAGCACGCGCAACCGGTTCGTCGCCCGGGAGCTGCAAGATGGCGGCCTGGCCACGCTGCTGATGGACTTGCTGACGGTGGAAGAGGAGCGCGCCGATGAGGTCACCGGGCATCTGCGCTTCGATATTTCGCTGCTGGCCGAGCGGCTGGTGGCGGCGACCGACTGGTTGGCGGGGAGGGATGACAGCCGGGGTTTGCCGGTTGGTTATTTCGGCGCCAGCACCGGCGGCGGGGCGGCGCTGGTGGCGGCGGCGGGGCGGCCGAAGGCGGTGGCGGCGGTGGTGTCGCGCGGCGGCCGGCCTGATCTGGCGGCGGAAGCGCTGCCTCGGGTGCAGGCGCCCACGCTGCTGATCGTCGGCGGCAATGATGAGCCGGTGATCACGATGAATGAAGAATCGCTGGCGCTGTTGCGCTGTGAGAAGAAGCTGCACATCGTGCCGGGGGCGACTCACTTATTTGAGGAGCCTGGCACGCTGCAACAAGTGGCGCGGCTGGCGCGGGAGTGGTTTGCAAGGCATCTGATCAAGCAATGAGGAGAAGATCATGATTCGGAAAATCAAATCCGGCGAATATCGCTTGTATTCGAGGAAGGCCAGCGCCAGGACGGGCAAGCGGAGAAACCTGGGGACGTTTCACACGCTGGCGGAGGCCAGGCAGCACGAGCGGGAAGTGCAATTTTTCAAGCGGCATTGAGAAGCCGTTTGGCACGGGTTGGAAACCGTGCTACGAGATATCAGCTTGGGAAATCTTGCCGAGCGAGTTGGCCATCCAGGTGTTGAAGCGCGCGAAGGTCTGCTCGAGCCGGTCGGCCGGCAATGGGGCGGGGGGCGAGGAGAGATCGGCACTGGGGGTGAGAGCCTGCCGCTGCGCGGGCGCTGACGGATGGCTTCCAGGCGAGATGCCGAAGCGCTGTTGGATCTGTTGAAGCTGCCCGCTGAAGATTTGCCGCAATTGATCAAGCTGCTGTTGGACTTCAAGGGCGAAGCGGTCGGCGGCAGAGGGTTGTGCGGCGGGAGTTTGCGGCAGCGCGGGCGCGGGAGTTGTCGCCGGGGTGATATCGGCGGCCTCGGTGGCGGCAACCGGGGATGCACTGTCGGGCGCGGGGGCAATTTGTGGGGCGGGCGGCGGGGTGATGTCCGTGGCGAGGGTGTTGGCGGAGTCGGCGGCCACTGGATCGTTGCTGATCACTTCGGCGGTGGTGCCGGCCGGTGTCTGTGGCTGAATCCGGGCGAGTTCCTCGGCATCCTTCTTCTGCAGATGCGCCAGGCGGTGCATCACGTATTTTCCGAGTTGCTCGAGCTGGCTGGCGGCGTCGTGGGCGTGGTGGGCATGGTGCGGGTTCGGCTCGTCGGAATGTGGGGCATCTTTTTCGGCGTTGGCGAATCGGCCGCGGGCGTGGAGGCGCAGGCGGTCCATGCCGTTGGTGAACACATCCGCGAGCTGCTTGGGCGATGCCGGCTGTGTGATAATTGGCTTGGCTTGGATTGGCGGCAGCGGCGCGGGGGCGGCGTCAGTTGAAATGGAGGGGAGGATTGAGGCGTCGGCGGCCTGCTGCGCTGCGGGGCTGATGGTGACCGTATCGCCTGGGGATGGAATTGCCGCGATGGGCGCGGGCGGGGATGTTGCATCCGAGGGCTGGATGGGGGTGCTGATACCCGCGGGCGCGGGCGCGGTGATAGCCGATTGAATTCCGAGAACGCTCATGGCCAACCTTCTTTCCGCGGGGGCACGCGCCGCCCGGGAGGGGGGCGCTGCAATCCGCGCGCAATGCGATCGGCGAGTATCGCTTTGAGAGCTATCGGACGTTGGCGGGAGCGGACTTGAGCTTGCGTGACGCTTTAGGCGGCCGAGAAAATATGGCTGAATTCGGGCAGGTGAGTACACCTACCGCTCATCGGGCCATGGCAGACAAGAATGTCTGCCCCACCGAATCAAGCCAAGGTCGCCTGACGTGTCACGCACCCCGGGCTTGAGTTGAGCCGGTCGGAGAATATCCGCAGTTTGCTATTCCGCTGTCTCCTCGATTGCCTGGGTGGTCGCGGGCGTCTTGGTGGGGAAATGCTTGAGGCGTTCGGCGCTGATGGTGTGGCCGCCGGGGCCGCCGAGGCGAATATCGAGATCGACGCCGCCTTTGACGGTGCAGGCAAGTTGCAGGTGATGCGTGCCGGCGCCGAGATTCATGGGGACGAACTTCCACCCCTTGGCGTTCAATGCCAGCGGCTGGCCGTCCAGCGTTGCCTCGATCGCCCCCGGCCACCAGATCTGAAGCTGATGATCTCCCTGCGCCGTCACGTCGAAGCAGGCGTCGATGGAGAAACGGTCGCCCTCTTTGACGCCGAGCGTCTTGAGCCAGTCCTGCGGCCGGCCTTTCTCAGCCAGCAGCGGGCGCATGCCGCGCTTTTCCACGACCGCGCCCTTTGCAAGCTCCGCCATCTCCGCCGGCTTCAGTCCCACCAGCTCCTGCGGCGTCAGAATCACTTCCACGTCCAAGGGCTTGAGCCACACGCCATTGGTCTCCTTGCCTTCGGCGTCCTTGCCATACGCGATGGGTTGCAGCCTGACCGGGCCGCATCCCAGCACATCGGTCTTCATCATCTGCAGCCCAGTTTTGCTGAAGCTGGCCACTTCCACGCCGTTGTGCAGCAGGGCGATGCGCCCCGCTGTCCCCAGCTTCACGTCAAAGGCGCCTTCCTGGGCGTAGATCAATAATTGCGGGGCTTTTTCCGCCGATGCCACCGTGGCCCCGAGATCGCGCCCGCCGTTGTTCACCTGAAACGCCAGCGTCGCCCGCCCGCGCGTCTGCACCGCATCGGCGGCGATCGCCACCACCGCCAGCTCGTGCCAGCCCTCGGCCAGCGCTGTTGTCGCGACCGTCATTCCCGGCTGCTTCTGCCCGTCGACGTACAGCTCATAGCGGGCCACCCTCATCTGCTCATCCTTCACGCTCGCCTTGATTTCGACGTCGCCCTTCACCACCGCGTTGGGCTCGATCCCGGACACTGCCACCAGCGGGATCTTTGCCCATGGCCGGCAGAGCGGATCGCCGACGATCAGCATCTGGTAAGGCCCGGCCAGCGATTGATAGAACGCTTCGGCAAGGGTTGAGCCCTGGGCGTAATAGACCTGGATGAACGGCGAGGGGAACTTGTCCTGAATGGCGAAAGGCTCCTGCACCGCGCCCGATGCGCCGGCCGCTCCGCCGCGGATAAATTCCGTCAGGGAAGTCTGGCCATCATCCTGGCGCATCATGCCGCCGCAACTGGTGAGGTGCTCGCAGATGGCGCCGGGGAGAATCTTGCTTTCAGATGCCTTCCATTCGAAGCCGGCGATGCCGACGACGGCGCCGGCGACATCATCTTTCTTGGTCGGGAGCACGCCCTCAATGATCTCCGCGCCCACGCCCAGCTCCTTGAGCTTCTTTGCCGCCGCGGCGAACGCCCATTCGCGCGTGGAGGAGCGCACGTCGTCATTGGCCATGAAGTAGATGGTGCCCTTGGGTTGGGTGCCGTCGGCGGATGCGCTGCGGCGGAGGGAATCAATCGCCTCGTGGACGCTGTTGCCGCGGCCGGACGTGATCGCCAGGAAGGTCGAGAGCAGGTATTTATCGGGGTAGTCACCGGCGACCCCTTCGGCGTCCCATCCGACGGCGCTGCGGAATCCCTGGGCGGGTTTGGGGGAGACGTCCAGCGGCTTGATGGCCGCCAGCAGCTCCTTGAAATCCTTGCGCTCGTGCAGCGGCTTGAGGTCTTCATCGTTGCGCAGATGGCGCGCGCTCCAGAAGCCGTTTTCCACCGACTTGGTCAGGGCCTCCATCGCCTCGTCGTACTGTCGGAGGTTGGCGCGGCAGCACGCGAGGTTGTAATACAGATCCGGGTCGCCGGGATGATCCTTGAGAATGCTCTCGAAGAGGGTGGCCGCGGGCTCGAATTTCTTATCCTGGATCAGCTTGAAGGCCTCGGCAAGCTGCTTGCCGGTCTCGCGGTCGGGATGAAGGTTCCGTTTGGATTCGACGCGGCGCACGTAGTTGTTGGCGCTGAGCGAAAGATAGTCGATGTCCTTCGCCAGCACCCGTTGATAGAGGTAGGTCAGGCTGCTGGCCGACGCGGTCGGGGTCACGAAAAAGGGAATTTTCTGCTTGCCGATGTCGGGCGAGCAGTCGATCGAGAACGGGATGTCGGAGGAATAGGCGATGCAGTCGATCTGTCTGGTGAGGGCGCGGCGGGCGATTTCATCGAGCACCGGCTGGAGAATCCTGGCGCGGAAGTCGTTGACGTTGAGTCCTTCGAAATCCCGAAGCTGCCCGAGGTGCAGATAGATCACGTTGCCGGGCGGGACCTGCCGCAGGTGGATGAATTCGTTGGCGATGGTGTTGGATGCCCAGGAGTCGGCATTGACCACCACCGCCACATTTTCCGGCCCGGGGCTGGCGAGGAGATCAGCGTTGATGCAGGGGAGGGTAATCATGGCGAGCAAAAAGAGATACGCAAAGCGGAAGCGATGAGTCATTTTGTTTCCTTCAACATGGGCGGCGCCGCGATAAGCCGTTGACGCCTGCGCCAGAAAGATAGAGGCTGAAGCCGCTCAAGCAAAGAGGGCGGCCGGACCAGAGGCAAGATGAAGCAGGTTGTGGTCATCATCAATCGCAAGGCGGGTTCGGATGCGCCGACGCCGGACGAGGGTGACATTCGCGACGCTTTTGCCCGCCATGGCATCAGCGCACAGGTGCGGAGCGTGGCGGGGGAGGAACTGCTGGAGACGGCCAGGCAAGCGGCGGGGGAAGGCGCGGAGGTGATCGTCGCGGCCGGCGGGGATGGGACGATCAGCGCCGTGGCATCCGCCCTGGCCGGTTCCGAGGGGGTGATGGGGGTGCTGCCGATGGGGACGTTGAACCATTTCGCCAAAGATCTGAAGCTGCCGCTGGAGCTTGCGGAGGCGGCACGGGTGATCGCGCAGGGCGCGCCGCGCAAGGTGGATGTCGCGACGGTGAATGGGCGCGTTTTCTTGAACAATTCCTCGATCGGGATTTATCCGCACATCGTGAAGAGGCGCGACCGGATGATGGAGCGCCTCGGGCGCGGGAAATGGCTGTCGATGCTGGTGGCGGTGCTTTCCCTGTTTCGCCGGTTTCCCCTGGTGCGCGTGCGGCTTGGCATCGGCGACAAGACGGTGCTGCGCACGACGCCGTTTGTCTTCGTCGGCAACAACGAATATGAACTCGACGCCCTGGCGCTGGGCGGACGCAAGACCATCGAAGGGGGCGTGCTCTGCCTGTATTTCGCCAACCGCACCGGCCGCTGGGGTCTGTTTGTGCTGGCGCTGCGCGCCTTGCTGGGAAGGCTGAATGAGTCGAAGGATTTTGAGTCCCTCTGCCTGAAGGAGGTGTGGATTGAGTCGTCAAAAAAGCGGCTGCGGGTGTCCGCCGACGGCGAATTGATGAGGATGTCGCCGCCGCTCCATTACCAGATCCGCCCGGCAGCGCTCAAGGTGATGGCGCCGCGGGATGCGACAAATGACGCGGCGCCGGGATGAAAATGGCGGCTGCCGCCGATCGACATGCGCACCATCGCCCACATTTCCGACCTGCACTTCGGCCGGGTTGATCCCGCGACGGCGGCCGCTCTGGTGGAGGATCTCGCCGCTCTTTCGCCGTCGGTGCTGGTGGTCAGCGGCGATTTCACCCAGCGCGCCCGGCGCCGGGAATATTCCGAGGCGCGGGAATATCTCGGCCGGCTTCCGCGGCCACAGGTTCTGGTTCCGGGTAACCATGACATTCCGCTGTACGATGTGATCCGCCGCTTTTTCTTTCCGCTGAGTCGTTATCGCAAGTACATCACCAGCGAGATGCGCCCGCGCTTCGGCGATGATGAACTGCTGGTGATGGGCATCAACTCGGCGCGGTCTTTCACGTGGAAGAATGGCCGGATTTCCCAGGAGCAGCTTCTGGATATTCGCCTGCACGCCTGCCCGCTGCCGCCGGGTGTGTTCAAGGTGGTGGTGACGCATCACCCGTTCATTCCGCCGCCGGGCGAGCTGAAAAAGGGGATCATCGGCCGGTCGGCGATGGCGCTGAATGAGATGGAGAAGTGCGGCGTGGACATGATTCTGTCCGGGCATCTGCACGTCGGCTACAGCGGCGATGTCCGCACCCATCATGAGGCGGTCAAGCGTTCGATTCTGTCGGTGCAGGCGGGCACGGCGATCTCAACCCGCCGGCGGAATGAACCTAACGCGTATAACCTGATCACGATCAACTCGGATCATGTCACGATTGCGGTGCGGGCGTGCAGTGGGGGGAGGTTCAGGCAGACGGAAGTCACGCACTACTCGAAAATAGATCATGCCTGGGTGTGAGAAGGGTAGGACTTGGAAATTTCCGCGGTGCAATCCTCCGGCGGGTTCTCGTCCTATAGTCCAGTCACTGCATGACGGTAATTCCGAAGGATCTGGCGCGATGATCTCGTAGGGTGGGCGTACTCGCCCACCGCGACGCGCCCGAAGCGGTGGGCGAGTACGCCCACCCTACATGAACTCATCCTATGGCGGCTTTCCTGATCCACTCGCTCAGGAATACGCTCCTATACTTCCTCCATCGTTCAATCCCATGGAGGAAGCGCATGCTCGAAATCGAGTCGCTCGAAGGGCGTTTGTTGCTGTCGACGCTGCCGGCGGGTTTTGTGGATACGCCGGTGGTCTCGGGGTTGAGCGCTCCGACCACGATGGAATTCGCTCCTGACGGGCGCATCTTCGTGGCCGAGCAGGGTGGATCATTGCGGGTGATCGAGAATGGCCAGCTTCTTTCGACGCCGTTCCTGACCGTTGACACGGATTCTTCCGGCGAGCGCGGGTTGCTGGGGATCGCGTTCGATCCCAACTTCGCCGACAACCATTTCGTCTATGTCTATTACACCCACCTTTGAGGAGATCGACGACGGCATCGCCGGATCAAACTACGGCTGGCCGAACACCGAAGGACCCACCACCGATCCAGCCTTCCGCTCGCCGCTGTTTGCCTATGGCCACGACATCGGCAGCGGCATCGTGGGCGGCGCTTTCTACCCGAACCTCACGGTGCAGAGCAACATCGCCGGGACATTGCTGCTGCTCGACGGTGCGGCCATCTCAACCCCGTTCATCACCGCAGGCCCCGTCGGCTTCAAACACCGGCTGCAGGCGCCCCCGACGCAGATCATCGCCGGAGTCAGCTACCGCTTCGTCCGCTGGTCCATTGGCCGGCGCCGTGCTGTCACCGTTACCGCGGCTGCGACGGATACCACGATCATTGCCGAGCTCAAACCAATCTCATAAATCCAGAGTTCCTGGCGAGGGATAGAAAAAGGCCCGTCCGGGTTGGAAGGGCCTTGTTCGATATTTTCGCTTGCAGGCGGTGTCTTACTTCAGCTTCGCCATGTACTTCTCCGGGTTCTTCTTGAACACCGGCGGGCAGTCATCGCAGCAGAAGCCGATGACCTTTCCATCGTAGATGGTGGTGATTTTGGGATCGATCTTGTCGCCTTCCACCGGGCAGAGGGTGTTGATCGGCTTGCCCGATGCGGCCGGCTGGGTCGATGGCGCCGTTGTCGGCGCATCGCTCTTGCCCTCCGCCGCCACCAATACCGCGCCGCCAATCAATACCGCGCAAACTGCGCTCAAAATTATTGCTTTCATCGTCTGTCTCTCCTGTGAATGTCCTGGCTGATCTCCCCTTGATTATACAGACCCGATCGCGGCGGGTTCGTTAGAAAACGCGGCGGTGGCTGCTTATTTCTTGAAATATTCCGCGTTTTTTTCGATAAAGCTTGCCCATTCCGCCGGCAGGTCTTCCTGGGGGAAGATGGCCGAGACCGGGCATTCATCGACGCACAGGCCGCAATCGATGCAGGTATCCGGGTCGATGTAGAGCATCTCCGCTGCCGCGAAAGTCACCTCGTCCTTGGTCGGGTGGATGCAATCCACCGGGCACACCGCCACGCAGGCCGTGTCCTTGGTGCCGATGCAGGGTTGGGCGATAATATGTGCCATAGCAACTAACTCCTTTACGTTGTGATTGGACGGGATTATATGGGGGATCATCCCATCGGCAATACACCCGCACGAAAACCTTACCCTGGGCCTGAGGCAGTTGTACCGCTATTGGGCGCGTCAATTCCACTTGGATCGACTCGAACCGCCGCACGGATGGAGAAAAGATCGAGCAGAGCTTGCCGTGCGGGATTGATGCTCATGACCAGGTCCGCAAGAGTATCGGGGCGCATTTCGTACCACTGGTATCCACGCCGGGCGAGTGATTGACGAAGGGGCCGCCCTTTCTCATTGACGCCGCCGGCGAACTTGCGAATCCAGGCAAGTGCGCCCGTATGGCCTGCATTCCGCAGTTCCGCTAAAGTCCGCGAACAGCAGAATGCATCTGACGTGCCGGCGGCGACGAAGCCGGTTACGTCGGTTGGGGATCGCAGCGCGGGTCGAATGTACTGCCGCTCAATGCCGTGCCCGGTTTCGGGGTAGAACAGTGGATTCCAGCCGCGACGTTCGCCGCGGTTAATATCGAAGTGTTCCGACGCTGGTACCAGGCGGCGGCCTAGTTCGTCGAGCCAGCCGAGCGCGACGAACATGCCCTGCCACGACAGCCCCAGGACCTCCAACCGCTTGATATCTTCGGCACTTCGGTGGTGAGAGACGAAATCATTCATGCCCGCGCCACTCGTGCGGATGCGCGACACGAGTGACTCGACATCGCGGATGTCTGCCAAGCGGCGGTGTAAGGCGGTGAAGCGGATGGTTTCGGCGAGGTCATCGGCGGAGCGCACTTGCTCCCGCCGCGTCATCACCAGCAGATTCGTAACAATGTCCGCATTTTCGAACCAGCGCCCGGAAGCAGATATCACGACATCGTCAATGCTGTAGAATCGTCGCAGCAGCCGTCGAAAGCGCGCCCCCCAACCAGTCGCCAGCCATGCGTTGGTCACGATCATACCCAGGCGCCCACCAGACTTGATGTGCTCCCATAAGAGAAACGGTACAAACGCCATGAAATCGCTCTTCACATCAAGTTCGTCAATGCCCGCTGCCCGGCTGGCGCTCTGGCTGACTTGCACCAGCATGTCGCGCAGGTCCGGAAGGCTTTCAAATCGGATGAACGGGGGATTCGTCACCACCGCCGCAAAGGAAGGCAGCGCCTCGGTGACAGCCGCACCGGTCTGCGGGTCTTGGAATTCCACCCGCGATCCGGGAGCAATGGTGAGCGTATTCTTGCGGAATACGCGGACGAGGTGGCCGAGTTTCCGCGGCGACGAAACAGCGATGGTTGCGATCTGCACCGCAAATGCATCGATGTCGTTAAGCCAGACACCAGCCGCGGCGTCGGCGTCACTCACCCCAGCCGACCGTTTGGCTTCCATCACGACCCTTGCAATCGTTCCCGAGCCGCAGAAAGGGTCCCAGATCGCGGCCTCCAGGTTATCGACGGCCAAGGCGATCAGAAGTTGCGCCAACCTCTCGGGGGTCACATACTGCCCCGAAGTTTTGCGCTGAGACGCCTGCACCGTTTCTTCCAGCATTCGACCCAGCAGCGCCTGTTCCACGCCGCGAGGCAGCAGATCGGACAACAGGAAGTTCACCTGCAGCAGTGCCGTCCATGCGCCGTCTGAGACATGCTCTTGAGCCAGCGCTGGTTGAAAGACCGTCCAAAAATCACACGAGCGGGAGATGGCTTCGAACGCCTTGAGCGCCTGCCGCGGCGTTGTGTGCTGATCGAAGGCCTCTACGGCCGCCGCGTCGGAGCGCGATGCCTTGAGGTAATGGGCCAACAGCAGTTTGACGATCCAATTGAGCAGGGCCAGGCGCGCCAGCGCGCGCGGTGCCGTCTCGCCGGGGTATTGTGCGCCAACCTCCACCCACCACACGCTCACGCGGTCGCGCAAGGCGGCCGTTTTTCGCAAGGCCGTCGCAATCTCAGCGGCGACTGGTTCATGAAGCTCATTCAGCAGATCAATGACGACGGCATCAGAAAACGTCTCCACGACCCCCGGCCGCGTAGGGCGCCCCGTTCAAACAACTCGTTCAGGTCATCGAGGATATGATGGAGTTGGGACAACCACCGCAGGCGTGCCGGTTCGACCGACCCGCGATCACGAACGTCCGCCAGTTCCGACCATCGCTGACGTTCGACAAAGTCGCCAGCAGCATCCCGGATGAAGAGTACGGCCTCAGTAACGTTCCAAACGAGAAAGCTGTCGGCGCCGAGTCGTTGGGCTTTCTCGCGCGCGTTGTCGATGAGCTCATTATCGCTAACGGGTGTGTCCGGGAAATTTCAACTCCCAGCCGTGCAATACTGACCCGCCGGCGGCGTTATCGAAGAGCAGCACGTCGGGAAAGCGCGTGACCCGACCGCCGCGCAGGGTTCGTTCGCCGCCGCCGCGGCGTATTTTCCGCTGCTGGCGTGTGCAGTAGGCATTGATCTCGCTGATCAAGTCGATTGCCCAGGCGCGTTCGTTATAGCCGCTGCCCCCGCCGCTCATGGCTGCTCCAGCGCGATAGCAGATGCGCGGCGGATGACGACTGGCGCGGGGGGTTCGACCTGCCAAAGCCCGACCGTCTGAGCGCAGGCTTTCCGCAAGCGCTGTTCGGCAATGGTCAGATAATCGATCTTGTGATCCTTGAAGCGATGAACCTCTTCGTTGCGTTCGATTCCCAGATAGTGTCGTCCTTCGAGGGCTGCGGCCACAAGGAAGCTGCCGCTGCCGATGGCGTTGTCCAGCACGATGTCGCCGGGATTGGTGAAGGTACGGATCAGATAACGCCCCAGTGCCACCGGCTTTTGCGTTGGGTGCCAGACGGAGCCCTCGCTCTCGGCCGTCTTGAAATAGACCACATCGGTGGGATAACGCTGACCCTCGCTCTTGACCTCGACGGGTTGAAAACGCCCGTAGCTCCCTGTGTACTGAGCCTTGCGAATCCCTTTGTTATAGGCTTCCCCCGCCTCCAATTGCGGGTGGTATACCGGCTGCTTGTTGTAAAAGATGCAGATGTCTTCGTGCCGCCGCAGTGGTTGTTTCTTGGCATTCAGAAAATTCGTGGGTTTTGATTTGACCCAGATAATTTTATTTCGGAACAACGGACCGTTGCTGAGGATGAGCCTGGCGGTGAAGAGCCCTTGGGCCGTCAGGGCCACGACACCTCGGTCTTTGAGCACCCGTGCGTATGCCGTCCAGAGGCGGTCGAGCGGGATAACACTGTCCCAGTCGTTCTGTGTCGTGCCGTACGGCAGATCGCATAGAATCAGGTCAACCGATTTGGCCGGAATACGCTCCATGTACTCCAGGCAATCGCCTTCGTACAGGCGATCAACGTGTGTGGCCGGCTGCGCTGCGGGGGAAACTATTGGAGCGAGGTTACCTGCCGACATGTGCGCATTCTAATGCCAAGGGCCACTTCCAACCAATTGGCTACCAAGCTGCAACATTGGATGGCGCAGATGCCGCACGTCATCGCGGAATCAGGCTGCGTCCGTTCATCTCCGCCGGCTGCTCCATCTCCATCATCTGCAGGATGGTGGGGGCTACGTCGGCAAGGCGGCCGCCTTCGTTGAGTTTCTTGCCTTTGAAGCGATCATCCACCACGATCAGCTCGACGTCGTAGGTGGTGTGGGCGGTGTGGGGGCCGCCGGTGGCGGGGTCGATCATCTGTTCGCAGTTGCCGTGGTCGGCGGTGACGATGGCGACTCCATTTTGCCGCTGCACCGCCTCCAGGATGCGCCCCACGCAGATGTCCACGTGCTGCACCGCCTGCACGGCGGCATCCAGAACGCCGGTATGGCCGACCATGTCGCCGTTGGCGAAGTTCACCACCAGCAGGTCGAACAGATTCGCGTCGATCCGCTTCACCATTTCATCGCACACGCCATAGGCGCTCATCTCCGGCTTCTGGTCATAGGTGCTCACCTGCGGCGAGGGAACGATCTGCCGCTCCTCGCCGGGGAAGGGCGCCTCGCGATAGTCGTTGAAGAAAAAGGTGACGTGCGGAAATTTTTCCGTCTCAGCGCAGCGGAACTGCCGCAGGCCCTTGTTCGTGATCAGCTCGCCGAGAATGTTCTTCATCTTCGGCGGCTTGGGATAGGCCACGTGTACCGGCAGGCCCTGTTCGTAGGCGGTCATGGTGCAGAAAAAAAGTTTGCGCACCTCGCCGCGGTCGAAGCCGGTGAACGAATCGAGCATGAACGCCTTGGTGATCTCGCGCGGCCGGTCGCCACGGTAGTTGTAGAAGATCACCGAGTCGCCATCGCGCACGATGGCGCGCGGGGTGGCGCCGTCATCGCAGATGACCGACGGCGTCACGAACTCATCGCCGCTCATGTTCGGCTCGGTGGGGCGGGCATAATAGGAGGTCACCGCTTCTTCGGCCGAGCGGAATTTTGCGCCATCCCCCAGCGCCAGCGCCCGATACGCCTTCTCCACCCGCGGCCAGCGGTTGTCGCGATCCATCGCGTAATAGCGCCCGATCACGCTGGCGATCTTGCCCACCCCCAGCTCGCGCATCTTCGCTTCCACCTGGCGGATGTAGTTGATGCCGGAATTGGGCGAGGTGTCCCGGCCATCGGTGAAAGCGTGCAGAAACACGCGGTTGAGTCCGCGCCGGCGGCACAATTCCAGGCAGCCGTAGAGGTGCTCGAGCAGCCCATGCACGCCGGCGTCGCTGACGATGCCAAAGAGGTGCAGGTTCGACTGCTTCTCCAGGGCGTTGCTGACGGCGGCGTTCAATTCGACATTGTCATAGAACTCCCCATCGCGAATCTGCTTGGTGATGCGCACCGATTCCTGATCGACGATGCGGCCGGCGCCGATGTTCTGATGGCCGACTTCGCTGTTGCCCATCGTTCCTTCCGGCAGGCCGACCTCGAAGCCGCTGGTGTGAACCAGCACGTTGGGATATTCCGCCATCAGCCGGTCGGCCACCGGATGCTTCGCGAGATAGACCGCGTTGGCGTGGTTCCACTGTGGATACGGATTTTTCCCCCAGCCATCCCGGATGATCAAGACTAATGGGCGTTTCATGATGGAGTGATCTTACGCGCCGCCGGCGCGTTGTCATCATGTGTCCGATGTCTGAGTCTCGGATGATTCGCGCGCGATTGCTGCACCGGCGCGGCGAGCAATGGACAACGGAGGGCGGACGCGCTCAAAAAACTTTTCTCACTTCGCAACAAAAAAACATTGACGGGGAAATTCTCCACCTCTACATTGTTGGGCAGAAAGGAGGTAACAGCGCCATGGCAAAGAAGACTGCAAAGAAGTCGTCCAAGAAGACGACCAAGAAGACGACCAAGAAGTCGAAGAAGTAAATTACTTCTGTTCGGCACGTGGCCTTGACGCCGGACGATTTCTGTCGCGTTTGAAAAGTTACCCCAACCGTTTTGGCCTTGGCTCCAACTTAGGCCCGAAACAAAAGAGAAACCTTCCCAGCCACGGCGGAAGGTTTCTTTTTTTATCCACGCGGTTGTCATCCATCGATCATCCGTTCGCCGACTCTGATCCATGATGGTGAGCCGATCATTCATGTCCGAGCCGGTTCTGCACTTCATCGATGGGATTTGAAAAGACAGTGGCACGGGCGCCTCACCCGTGATTTCTGCGCAACAACACGGGCGAGGCGCCCGTGCCACGAAGTTATTCAAAGTGGCCTGATGGGACGACACGGTACAGGCACCCGCCAATCCTGGTCCGATAACCTTTCCTCCCCCGATTTCCACTTTTTTTCTTTCAACAGCGGCCGATGCTTCGGTAAGATGCGGGCCTCGTTCCAAAAGCCGCGCCGGGATGCCCCGGCGGTTGCCGCGCTCCGTGGCGAACTTTCGCCGTCCTCTGACGTTGTATTTCGATCTCGATCTCTATTTAATGTACCGCTCCTCACTGTTATAGGGCTGCACAACTCCATGGCCGGACCATCGACCGTAACCTCCCCCGCCGGTAACTTCCCGGCCCTCAAGCCTTTAGGGCACCACGCGGGCAAGCCCGCCGTCGCGGTTTCGCGGCCGGTGTTCCTCATTGGCGCCCGCCACAACTGTCATCTGCACCTGCTTTCCCGCGAGGTTTCCAAGGCTCACGCGGTGCTGATCAACGACAACGACGGCCTGTACATCCGCGACCTGGCCAGCCGCACGCGGGTTTATGTCAATGGCGAGCAGATCCGCGAGGCGTATCTCGGCGATTCCGATCTCATCAAAATCGGCACCTTTACCTTTAAGTTGTCGAATGAGGCGCAGAAACTGCGCGGTGGCCACCGGCCTGAACTGCCGGAAGCCGCCCTGATGGTGGATGGGGCTGACGTATCGGTGCCGCTAGAAGAGCGGGTCTCGCTGATTGGCCGCCGTGCCACTTGCAACATTCCGCTGCTTGAACCGAGCGTCTCGACAAGCCATGCCATTATCTTCGACGTGAATGGCAAGCGCTATATTCGTGATCTCGGCTCGCGCACGGGGACTTGGCTGAACGGCAAGGCCATTCACCAGGCTGAGCTGAATTTCGGCGATCAGATCAAAATCGGCGAAACGACTATCTCTTATGTCGCCGCCGGAACAACCGTGCTGGAAGAACCGGCGATGGAAGAGGCGGCGGTTGAAGATTCCGTGGCGGAAGTTGCCGCGGATGCGGTCGAAGTGGCGGATGAGGAAGAAATCGCCGCCGAGCCGGAACCGAAAATTGAGGGTCTGGAAGAGCTTGCGGCGGCGTTGCCCACCGAGGTCGAGCCAGCCGAGCAGCCGGCCGAGCTGCCGATTGAAGATATCGCCCCGCCCGCAATTGCGCCTGCAGTCGAATCAACGCCCGAGAAACAGCCGCAGCTTACTCCCGCCGCCGCGTCCGAGTTTACCGAGATCGATCTCAGCACCGATCCGGACGTGTCCGGCAGCAATGACACGGCGGCCATTCCCGCCTCTCCGCAAGAACCCGCTAGAAAACCAGTGTTGTCATCGCAGGTAGTCGATGCGCCTGACAGTATTGATATCGAGGATGAACCACAGCAGTTATTGGTCGATGCCGACCTGCACCGGGAAAAGTTAAGTTCATCGGCGACCCATACCGAATTGGACCACGCAGCCGAAGAGGCAATTGCACGGGGCACCGAACCCGAGCCGGCCGAGCCGCTGGCGATCGATCAGGCCGAGCCTGCCATCGATGCCGCGGAAGTCCCCGAGGCCGAAATTTCCGCCCGTGGCGGATGGCACCGTCGGAAGAGAGCCGGCGCCAACGAACCGGCAATCGCCGAAGTCCCGCAGTCGGCCGAAGACAAGCCGGCCGAGCCGCAGACCGAGCAGAAGGAAGACGACGTGTTTCGACTTCTCGAAATCGACGAATCCAACCAGGACGGCACTACTGCCGTGCTGGATCGCGATGCGCCGGAATCGGGCGAGGTCGAAACCTATCAGCCCGCCGCCGAAGAAGCGGCACCCGCGGAATTTGAGATGGATCTCAAGCTCGCGCCCGAGCCGGTGGAATTTGGCGAGGAAATCGAAGCGCCGGCCGCTCCGCCGGTGGCCGAGGCGCTGCCGGAAATCGACCTGGCGGATCTGGATGTGTCGGCGATCGATTTCAATCAGCCTGCAACCGCACCAGAAGAAGGCAAGGCGGCCGCTCCAGAGGCACCTTCCGACGAATTGAAGCTGGCCGACATCGATATCGATGACGAAGCCGACATCGTTGCCGAGCAGCCGCTGGTGAATCTTGAGCCGCGCCAGCCGCGCCCGCGGAAATCAACCGATCAGTTGATCGAGCTGGACGAGGTGGCGATTCCGTTCGCCGATGACGAAGCCGCTCCGGCTCCCGCTTCCACTTCGGCAGTGGACGTTCCGCAAGCCCCTGCGGCCGAAGCTGCCGCCGGCGCAGACGACATCGCCCCGCTGGATGTGGCAGCGCGCGTCGAAGAAGCGCCGAAGCGCGGCCGCGGCCGCCGCAAGAGCGATGAAGCCGATGCGCCGGTGAAGCCAAGCCGTCGCGGCCGGCGCAAGAAAGGCGAAGAAGTTCCCGCCGCCGAAGCGCCCGCCCCGGTCGAAGAGCCGCCGACGGTCGAATCGCCCGCTGCCACCGCGCCCGCGCCCGCCCTGGCGCCTGAGATGCCCGTGCCGGTGATCGAGGAACCCGCGCCCGTCGCGGAAACCGCGCTGCTCCCCGAAGTGCCCGCAACCGGTGCCGAAGCCCAGGTCGCTACCCATCCGGCCCCCGAGACCTTGGCCGATGTCGAAGACATCGCCGCCGAAGCGTTGGGTTCCGTCGAGATCATTGACAAGACCGAGCCGACTCCGGAGTCAGCGCTCGATCTGGAAACCGTCTCGCCGATCGCCGAAGCCGCGCCGCCGGTCGTCGAATCGGTCCTGAGCGACACTGGATTCGGCAGGGAGGTCAACGATTTCATTGGCGCCACCGGGGCGCCAGTCGAGGAAGCGCCCGTCGCCGAGACCCCCGCCGTCGTCGAAGAGCTGGCTGTCGAAGAACTGCCCGAAATTGAGGAAGTGACAGCGACAGGGGCATCATCCGCTGAAGAAGCGATCTCCACACCGTCAGCGGAGGCTCATGCAGAGACTGATGCGCTTGCCGGACTTGAGATCGCCGACGAGCCCGAGGCGATCGCCGAAGCGGCTCTTCCCGCAGCATCCGTCGAAGCCAAAGCCGCCGAGGACGAAGAAGATCTCCAGGTTGCACCCGAGCTGGATGAGCTGGCGGTTAATTTCGATCTTGACGCGGTTGACAGCCCCGGCGCCGCCCTTGCCGCGGAGGAAGAGGAAGAACTTCTCGAACTCGAGCCGACGGATGCCGAGCCGGTTGCCGAAGCGGCAGCGCAAGTGGAAGCGCCCGCGGACAAGGATTTCCTGGAGATGCTCGATCTCCCGGTGGAGGAGACGGCCGAGCCGCCGGTTTCCGCCGAGCCCCTGGCGGAAGCTCCCGCGCCTGTTCCCGCGCCCGCGCGAGCGGATGCTCCCAAGCCCGGCCTGTCGCTCAGCGGCGGATCCCTGGGCGCCAATCAGGCCGGCTTCTTTGGCGGGATGGCCCTCAATCTTCCGCCATCGAGCTACGAAATTCCCCCGGCCAGCCCGGCATTGCCCGCCGCCGCGGCATCGCTGGATGATCAAGCGGCGTTGGCCGGCGACGAGACGGCCGTGCAGCCCGCCGATGAGCTCGCGCATGAGGCGACGGGCAGCGTCGAGGAAGCGCTGATTCCCGCCGCTCCCGCGCCGGTGCAGCGGCGCACCCCGCCGCCGTTCAAGCGCAAGGCCAACGTTGCAGGCCGGACTTCCAATCCGTTTGACATGGGCCCGGAGGATGTTCCTGTCCGCCGCCCCGATGAAGTCCCGCCATTCAAAGGAAAAGGCCGGCCGACCGCCGGCCGGGTCACCACCAGCTTCGACGGCCTGGCGATGCCGCCGGTGCGCGAAACGGATGTCTTCTCCCAGCAGCCGGTGGCGATTCCCGAAGATGTCGTCTTTGGCACGCCCTCCCACGCCGGGCAGTATAACGAGGCAGAGTCATACGAAGAGCAACACGGTGACGATGGCGACCACGACGCGCCGCCCGTCGCCCAGCGGAACCGTCCGCAGCCCCCCCGCGCCGCCCGCGCTGCCCAGCTTCCGCCCGCGCCGCCGGCGACTGCCCCGGTTCGCAAAAGGCGCCGCTGGCTCGGCATCCCGTTCCTGGTGCTCATGATGCTGCTGTGCATGGCCGGCGCCGGCGGCGGCATCTACGGCGTCATTCATAAGAAATCGATCGTCAGCGGCGCCCTCCCATTGCGCAACTTCAGCGCGTTACGCAACGAGCTGGATATCAAGAAGCTCGAGGAGACACAGTCGAAGCTGCTGGCCGAAGCCACCGTGCGCGACACCGCCAGGGATAATATTGTCAACAGCCAGGGGCTTGCCGCCGGGTTCCTCGGCGAGCCGATGAAATTCGCAACCCTGGCCGGCGCCGCCCATCTCGACCGCGCCAAGGGCGCCTTCATCTTCGAATATCCCGCCAGCACCGACCCCGACGATCGCCAGCGCGTCCTTGCGGTGGTGGCGGCGCTCTACAGCCAGAATTCCGGCCTGATGCAGCAGTCGGCGAAGCTCCACAAAGCGGCGGATGCGCAGGGGCTGGCGGTCGAGCAGCTCAAGAAAGAATGCGCCCAGCTTGCCGATCAGATCAAAGATCTTCAGACCAGGATTGACGGCCATCTCCCCGCATCGGACACCAAGTCGCTGCAGAAGGACGTCGACGCCCTCGGTCAGAAGTTTCAGGATGCCAAGGCCGCCCTCGTCAAAGCCCAGGCCGAGCTGGAAAAAATGCCGGAAAAGCCGGCCGATATCGCCTTCGCCGACGCCGCCTCCATCACCGACGCCGGCCTCGATCAGCTTGGCGCGGACCTCGCCGCTCTCAAGAAGAAAATCATCGATACCAAGAGCGCCGGCAGCGATCAGACCATCAAGACCCGCGCCGCTCTCGGCGAGGCGATCCGCGGCTATCAGCAGAAGACCAACACCATGCAGGCAGCGCTGGAGGAGAAATTCGTCGCCGCCCGCGACCAGCTCTTCGCCGGGGACAATGAACTGAAGGATCTGAAGAACAAGCGCGACCTCGCCAGCCGCCGTTATAACGCCGCCGTCGATGGCAACATGGGGGCGCAGGCAATCGCCGGCCCCAAGACCGAGGTGGCCGATCTGGATAAGCAGATCACCGCCCGCCAGGATGTGCTCTCCAACGATCTCGCCGCCGCCGGAAAGAACGAGCCGATTCGCATCTTCATCGACGCCACGCAGCAGGCCCTGGCCGATCCCAAGGGGATCGAGGACGCGGTAAAGGGGTTCCTGGCGGCGCTGAACGCTCTCAACGCCGGGCAGGAAAATCTGCCCGATGACGTGAAGCAGTGGCTGCCGGAGCTGCAGCGCCGCTTTGACGTGATCATCAGCAGCGCAGACACCTACGGCAAGGCCCTGGGCGTGCGGGCCAAGGAAGTCGAGAACCAGGTGGCGACATTGCAGCAGCAGGTGGAGGCTTCCCAGCAGAAAATTGATGACCGCCGCAAGGAGCTTGTCGCGGCCAAACACCAGAAAGAGATTGAGGAGGCGACGGCAGCGCTGCAGGCCGCCCGTCTGGAGAAGCAAAAAGAGATCGCCGGCCTCGAAGCCGCGCAGAGCGGCCTGGAGAGCGAGCTGGCCAGCCGCACGGCCACGCTCAACTCAGTGGTCGCAGCCAATGCCGCATTCGAGCAGAACGAAAATCTCACCAGCACCCTGACGTTGCAGCGCCAAAAGCTCGATGAAGCACAGGCCGAACGCATCAAGTCCGAGCAGGACGCCGCCGCCGCCGTCGAGGTCGTGCTGCCGCAAGCCGCCGATATTTCCGTTCGCGCCGGCGAAGACCCCCGCCCGCTCTATGCCCTGATTTCCCTGGGCGCCATTGCCGCGCTCTTCTCGATCTTCATCTTCATTGCCCACCGCTCTTCCGCCCGTGAAGCCGACCGGGAACACATTCACTCTCTCGACCGCGATCAGGCCTTCGACGATGACGCGGATGATGTCCCCGCCGCATCCACCTCCCGCCGGCAGGCCGTCGAGGTGTGACCCACCTTCGCTCAGCTCGCGAACAGTTTGCTAAGAAACTGATAGCTCTTTTCCGCCGCGGCCTGCGGATCGGCGGTCATCGTGTACAGCTCGACCGTCACATGGCGCTGGTAGTCAATCTCGCGCAGGGCGCGCTTCAGCTTCTGCCAGTCGAGCGTCCCTTCGCCGGGGATGAGGTGGTAATGCTTGCGGCCGGGGATGTCCTCCACGTGCAGATTCCAGATGCGCTGCCCGAGCAGCCGGATCACGTCACCGATCTCTTCCCCGATCACCTGGCTGTGGCCGATGTCGAGATTCGCCCCCAGCCGCGGATGGCCCAGCCGGTCAATCCATTCCCGCAGCTCGGCGATGTATTCCAGATAGAGCCCCGGCTCGCATTCGATGCCGATGTCGATGCCGAGCTGCTCGGCGCGGTCGAGCAGCGGCCGGATTGATTCGGTGAACTGCGCCGCGGCGCGATCGGGCGGCATCCCGCCGAGCATCCGGCCGCTGGTGATGCTGATGTTGGCGGCGCTGATCTCGCGGGCGAACTCCAGCGTCTTGAGAATAAGCCGGGCGCGGTCAGCGCGGTGGACGGGGTTCGGCGAGATCAAGCTGGGCTCGAAATACGGTTCGGGCGGAGCATCTTTCCAATAGCCAAACGAGCAGTTGGCGTTGACGTTGCTCACCGCAAGCCCAAGGCGCTGCAGTTCCCGCCGGATCGCGGCGATGCTCGCAGCATCCAGCGCATCCGGCCAGGCATGCGGCACATCCGCAAGGATCTCCACCGCGGAAAAACCCGCCAAAGCAATGCCGCGCAAGGCGTCCAGCAGCGAATGTCGCGTATAGGCATTGGTGGAAAAAGCCAGCTTCAATTGAACCCTCGAAACGTCCCTTCCTTCTCCTTCGGCCGGTTCATCTCGGCGGCGACTTTGGGATCGATCACATCCACGCTGACGGCCTGCCCTTCCCGCAGCGTGCCGATCGGGCTGACCACAATGCGGTCGCCGACGTTGACGCCGGTTTTCACCTCGACGCGCTCCACGCTCTTCAACCCGATGGCCGCATTCAGCTTCACCAGCCGGCCATCGTGTACGCCCCAGATCTGCCCGGCCTGCAGCGCCTGGCTGGGCACGACGATCGCCTTGTCCTTCGCGGCCATGATGAACGCCAATTCGCCGGTCATCCCGGGAGAAAATACAAATCGCTTCTCCAGCAGCAGCGGAATCTCAAACGGCAACGCGTCGGCCACGGTCACGGGCATGATCCGCACGTCCACCTCAAACGTCCGCCGGCTCTCATCGGCTTTGTCGTAGATGCGGTCGACGATGCCGCGGAATACCTCATCGGGAAATGAATACAACGTCATCCGCACCGTCTGGCCAAGCCGCACCTTGTTCTTGTCCTCTTCATCGACGGCCGCGCGCATGACAAGATTGGCCGGCGACAGGTCGGCGATCTGCATGATGTGATCGTTGATGGCGACACGCGTCCCGCGCGAGGTGGGGCGGTCCAGCACGATCCCCTCGATGGGGCTGCGGACCGTCTGCTGGTCGAGATTCCACTGCGCTGTCTTCAGCGCCGCCTCGGCCACTTTCACCTCGCGCAGCAGCGACAGCTTCTTCGCCGCTTTCTGTGTCTTGATCGACTCGGCCTCTATCCACACCTGCTTGAGATGATCGGTGGCGCGGTCGACATCCGTCTGGCTGGCGGCGTTGGCCTCGGCCAGCTTCAGCAGCCTCGCCTGCTCGCGCTGGGCGATGGCGAGCATCTCGTTGGTCGCCGAAAGCCGCGCATCGTATTCGTGCAGCACCGGCGAATTCTTGTCATCGGCCAGGGCGATTTTTTCCTGTAGCTCAGCCAGCGCCTTGCTGTGCTGATAGTCCAGCGCGGAATCGGCGACGATCGCCAGCACGTCTCCCGCCCGCACCGCGTCCCCCTTGTCGACGCGCACGTCTTCCAGCGTTCCGGCGATGTTGCTCTTGATGGGATATTCGCGTTGCGGCGCCACGGTGCCGGTGGAGTAAAAGGCCTGCACCACCGGGCCTTCCACCGCAAGGGTGACGGTAACGCCGGCGCGGGCGATCTTCATGATGCCGATGCCCGCGCCGACCGCGGCACAGGCGGCGATCACCACGCCGACAACCCATTTGATGCTCATCTGCCCACGGCGGCCGCGCATAGCTGAAGCATTGTAGCGGGGATCGTGAGGGAATTCACAGAACCTCCGACGCGACGCTGGCGCTGGATTTCCGCGTCATTGCGTTTTCAGGAGGACAAACAAATCCGCCTTGCATCGCGCGCACATCGATTGTCCTTTGACTACCATTCGAGGTTCGGAGGATGTTCGGATGCCCGAAACGGTTGTTCCCATTTCCATCCGCGGCCGCGGCGCTGCCGAAAATCCGGGCCGGGGTGATGGTGGCCCCGGTCATTCCCGCCCTGACCGATCACGAGCTGCCGGCGATCTTGCAGGCCAGCGCCAATGCCGGCGCCGTGCAGGCCGGCTACGTGCCGCTGCGCCTGCCGTATGGCCTCAAAGAACTCTTCGCCGACTGGCTGAAGCGCCATTTCCCCGATCGAAAAAACAAGGTGCTCTCGCGCATCCAGGAAATTCGCGGCGGCAAGATGAACCAAACCGCCTGGGGCCTGCGCATGCGCGGCGAAGGAATCTTCTCCGATCAGATGGCCGCCCTCTTCAAGATGGGATGCAAGGAAGCCGGCTTGGACAAGAAATCCCTGGAGCTAAACACCACAGCCTTCCGCCGCCCCCTGGCGATGCACGAGCAGTTGGGATTGTTCTAGACATCCGCGCCGTGGGACGGGCTACCAGCCCGTGCGCCCGTGGCCCCAGCCGCTCGTAGCAGCAAATGACGCAGGCAATCGCGACGGCCGCAGGCCGCTACGCGGCGGGCGCACGGGCTGGGTAGCCCGTGCCACAAATACCGCATTCAAGCCGCCGGCGCCTGCGCCTTCGCCGTCTTCCCCATCGCCTTCTTCATCCACTTCCACCCCACCCATCCGATCAGTGCCCACGGCAGAATCAGGCAGACGCCCACGATCACGAACTTCAAGCTCAGCAGCAATCCGCCAAGGCTTGTCTGCAGCCCACCCTTGATCGAATGCCACAGCCCATCATCCGCCGCCACGATCAATTCCTTGTTCGAGAACGTCACGTCAAACCGCGCCCGCGCCAGCGCCCCATCCGGCACCTGCTGGTTCTGCGCTGTCTCGCGCACGCGAATGTTCCCCGATCCGTCCACCTTGTCCACCACCTGCTGGCTCTTGGCCAGCGGCACATCGATGAGCATCCGCCCCACGATCCGCCCGGCGCGATCCCTGGCGATGTTGGAATTCACCACCCGCCCGCCCGCCGCCAACACCGTGCTCTTCACGCCGGCCAGCGCCTTGTCCACATCCCCGGTCTCCGCCGCCAGCGTGGTGCTCTCGCGCGGCGGCAGGTTCTCCACCGCCAGCAGGTTCATGTCGATCCGCACCTTGAAGTCGATCGTGTTCTGCACATCCTGCGAGCGCGAAACCGTCTTCGACACCACATCCCCCAGCGGCGACAGCGTGTCATTGAACGCCTTCAGCCCATCCCGCAACACCTCGAAGCTCAGCGATGCGGTGACGTTCTGCTTGTCGTTCTCGTTAAGCTGCGAGTCGATCATATGCGCCCCGGAATTCGTCAACGTCTCCAGCAGCGCCTGATACGCATTCGGCACGTTTTTCGCCGCCAGCACCATGCTGGTGGACTCGCGCGGCCGCAGCGCATCCACACTCATGATCGTCACATCCACTCGCAGCTTCGAATCCACCGTGTTGGTGGTGTCCTGCGAGCGGGCCGCGTTGCGGGCGATCACATCGCCGCCGCCGGCCAGCGCATCCTCAAATACCTTCAGATTCTCCCGGCCAATCTCAAACGTCAGCGTAGCGCTCACGTTCTGCTTGTCCTGCTGGTTAAGCTGCGATCCGATCATCCGCGCATCGGCCTTGCCCAGCGTTTCCGTCAGCGCCCGATACGCCTCCGGCACGCTCCTGGCCGCGAGCTGAATCGTCGCCGTCTCCCGCGGCGCCACCGTCGCCAGCGAATACAACTGCACCGAAAACTTCCGCTTGGCCGATGTCGTGTTGGCCGTATCCTGGTTCTCGTTGGCGGTCAGATTCATCACATCCCCCACTTTGCGCACGTCCGCCAGCACCGCATCCGCCTCGTCGCTCTTCACCTCAAACGTGATCGATCCCGTGGTCTGATCCGCCTTCTGCCGGTTGAGCGTCGACACCACCACCCGACCCGCCGCCTTCTGCACGCGGGCGACGATCGTGCGATACGCCTCCTCCACATCCCGCGCCGCGATGTTCATCGCCGTCATCTGCCGCGGCTCGATGTTGGCCAGGTTATACAGCGACAGGATAAAGCGCGTCTCCTTCCTCTCCACCTTGATCCCGCTGGGCGCGCCCTGCCCGCCCTGGGTGGTGGTGGCGCGATTGATGTCCAGCCGGGCCACCTTGCCAAGCTGCTTGAGCCGGTCGATCAGCGCCCCGCCCGCTTCCGGCGGCACATCCGCGGTGATGCTGGCCGCGAGCTGCCCGGCGTCGAATTTCTTCAGGTCTGAAGCCACGATCCGCCCCTTGGCATCGTCGATCGCCTTCAGCGCATCGGCCCGGGCCTTCTCCACATCCTCGCTCTCGATCCCCATGTTGACGGCCTCGGACTCGGCCGCCGCCGTCGGCGTCTTGATGTCGCGCTCGAACAGCGTGATCGCCAGCGTCGACATCGAAACCAGGTTGTTGTAATAGCGAATCTCCCCTTCCAGGTGCTCGATCTTCTCCCGCCAGCTTCCCAGCTCCTTCTCGGCCGCCAGCAGGTCCTTGATCTCCCCCTTGCCGCTCTTGATCATCTCCAGCAGCCGCGATTCCATCGCCCGGCCGGCCCGCAGGCCGCTCTCCAAATCGGTGTATTCCTTGGTGATGTCCTGGGCGTTGACCTTCTGGCTCTTCAGATCGCCCAAGGCCCGCAGCTTGAGGATCAGCAGATCCAGCCGCTCGGGGGCCACCCGCACCACGATCGTGCCGCGCACCTTGCCATTGGGCAGCTTGTCGGAATCGGTGGTCGAGACGTAGCCGCCTTCCTCGTGAACGATCTTGGTGATCTGCATGAGGGCGGAATCAAAGCTGTCCACCTCAAACTCGGCCGTGCCGTTGCGAATCACCTTGCGCTCGGCCACCGGTTCGGTCTGCGGCGGAGGCGCGGGCGTTTCGGCAGGAGCGTTGGTGGGCTGAGGCTGTCCCTCTCCCGACGGCTTGGGGCCGGCGGGATCGGCGACGGCGAGCTCTTTCAGACCGAGAACCGGACCCTCCTTCGCCTCCCCCTCGGCGTGTTTCTCGATATGCTCCGTGTCCGCGGTTAGAGAACCAGAAGCACTCGGACTCTCCTTAGTCTTTTGCTCAACCAGACCAAGCTCGAAATATCCCTCCGTCGGCTTCTTTTCCGCGGGGGCATCGTTCTTGTAGGAGTAAACGACAGCCGGCGGGGGAGAAAGTTTATCATGCTGGGCCGCAATAAGTCGCTGCTGCTCCTCCTTGGAAGTACCGCCGTCCAACGATAACGATCCTTTCGGAAGAAGGTTCTTCACGCCATCCGGGTCCACACGGCGCTTAAGCGCCTTCATTACTTCCTGATTGGAAGGCACCGGCCCGGACGCGTCTTTCGCATCTTCAGGTGCGTCGAAACGCTTACGGTCACTCTCACGAGCCTTCTGGCTCGGCGTGCTGGCGCTCGGGCCACCACCGGCTCGTGGATCGTATTTCCAGCCGCCGTGCGATGCTCCACCGCCCCCGCCCCCTCCACCCTGGCTGTCGCCGCTCGACGACAAATTGAAATCCGGAGCGTTGTCGAAGGACGGGGCCATCTTTTCGCCTTGTTTGCCGCCTTTTGTGTTGACTGCCGCGAAATACTTTCCCGAAATCACTCTGTCCCCGGTCGAGAGGCTGTGTTGTACAAATCGGTCGGCCATGTCGTCGGCAGTCTCGGCACCTGTCCGGCGTGGCGCAACAGGCTGCCGCAACTTGGCCATCACTTCCGGCTCGCCCTCTTCCGCGAACACGCCACCGGGCTGCGCCGCTGGCGTAGCACTCCCCCCCGCACTTTTGTTCTCGTTTGCATACGTCAGTTGCGTTCCACCGGCGAACTCGATGTTAGAGGAGGCGGCGGGAATGCGCTGCCCATCCTCGCTCGCAAACGGCAACTTCTCCGTCAACCCCGCAAACCCGGAAACGCCTTCCCGGTCCATCGCATTACTTGCGATGTAGCCAAACCCTCCCAGCACGATCACCGCCGCCACGCCCACCGCCGCCCGGCGCACGGCGGGATGCAGCCACACCCGCGACCGGGTGGCCGCACGCAGGTTGTCGATCAGATTCTGCTCAAAATTGGCCGTCGGCGCGATGGTCATAAAAAGCTCCCGCAAAGTGTGATCGTCTTCGGTTGTTTCCTGCAGAGTTGCACTGCACCCAGCGCAGTCGCCCGCGTGCTTCTCAAATCGCTCCCGCTCCGCCGGCGTCAATCCCCCCGCCAGCCACGCCGCGATGCTCTCGGCAAACCACTCATGTTCACTCATAACGCACCTCGTCACTACCGTGGCACGGGCTACCAGCCCGTGCGCAAGCCGCCAGGCGGCGGATGCATGGGCTGGTAGCCCATGCCACGAAACCCCGTTTCTTCATCCGTAGCACGGGCGTTTCGCCCGTGTTTCCGCTTCCAAAACACGGGCGAGACGCCCGTGCTACAACTTTGCCGTCATCCTCTCGCGCAGCATGGCCAGCCCCCGATGCAGCAACCCGCGCAACGACCCATTGCTTAATGCCAACTGCCGCCCGATCTCCTGATAATCCGCCCCGGCCAGATACCGCAGCGTCAATGGCTGGCGATATTCCTCCGGCAATCCCCGCAGCGCCTCCAGCGCTGCACTTCGCTGCTCCTCCCGCTCGGCCACCTCCGCCGGATCAGCGCCCCCCACGACGTTCATCATCTCCCGCCCGCCCGCCACCGTCCCCCGCCGCTTCTTCCGTCCCCCGCGCCGGGCCTCGTCAATCCGCACGCTGTGCGCTATCGACATCAGCCACGCCCGGAACCCCCGCGCCTCTGTCACCTGCCCGATGGATTTCCAGGCCGTCAAAAACGTCTCCTGCGTCAAATCCTCGGCCAAATGCTTGTCGCCGCAATCCAGATACAGCCGGGCGAACACCAGCCGCGCCGTGCGCACCACCAGCGCCTCGAATGCCTCACGCTCGCCCGCCTGGCTGCGGCGAACCAGTTCCTCTTCCACCTCGATCACGCAGGTCTCCGATCACAATGGCTAACGCCCTTTAGACGCGCCGCGCGCGCAGAAGTTTAGAAATCAGGGTGGTATGAGTATATCGCTTGAATGAATCGGTAGGGTGGGCGTACCCGCCCACCGTCACCCGCTGGTGGGCGACAAGAGCTCGCGAAACCGCCCCAGGTCGCGCTGGAACTCGCCCCCTGCCATCTCAATCGACCTCTCCAGCCGCGCCTCCGCCGCGCGATAAAGCTGATAATCCCTCTGATTCAAGCTTTCAAATTCCTGTCGGACCGCCGGATCAATCTCATCCCTGGAATACTTCCCCCGATTGGCCGCCTCATACCCAATCCATTCCCACCCGAAGGTCCGGTACATCATCAGCATCGACTCGTCGAAGCGCTCGGTCAGCCCCACGAAATCGAGCGACTCAAGCGTCCACCCGGCCCGGCCAAGGCGAGAGGTGAACCGGTTGTGGTTGTATTGCTTCAGGACGAACTCCTCCAGGCCGCGGTCCTCAAAACCCGGCCCGTCCCCGGCCCAGGGCGTGTACGTCTTGCGGTAGTAATAAAACGAAACCGCGCTGCTGAACGGCTCGCGCAGAAACGTCATCCAATGTACATCAGGGTGTCCTGCAATGAGCGCCGCGAAGCGATCCATCACCGCATGGCCATGAATACACAACGGGCTATCAATATCCGGCCAACCGTCCGACTCGCTCCGCGGCAATCCTTCGCGCGGCGGCCGATAGGCGCGCTGCAGCCGGTCCCCAAATTTCTCGATCAGTACGTGCAACAGCGTGCTGCCGCCGGTCTTGGGGATGTGCAGGCTCACCAGCAGTGGCGGCGTGGCATGTGTCATGCGGGAATAATTCTACACAAAAAAACCGAAGCCCGCGGCAGCGCACGAGGCTCTGCGCGATCTTCGGTTGAAGTTTGCTTGCGGCAATACGCCGCAGCCGTGGACGACTCGTCGCTATTGCGGCGCGGCCACCGACGAATTGGTGTGCCCAACATCGCCTTCGGCGTGGCACCCGGCCATCGTCAAAACGAACATTCCCAGCGCCAGTACGGCAAACAATACCTTTGTCATAATATTCTCCTTTGCAAAACGACTGAATCCGAAGCGGCCTCGCGAGGCGGCAAACCGGGGGTTATTGCGGCGCCGCCACCGATGAACTGTTCTTTCCGACGCCGGCTGAGGCGTGACAGCCGACCAGCGAAGCCGAAAACAGCCCCAGCGCCAATACCACCAATACGATGCGCAACATAAGATCTCCTTGCCCGAAGCGGGCCTGTAAGATAACTCACGCAAGAATAAGCAAGATATGTGCCAGCAGCCCCAAGAAAGCGGGAGCCGAATCTTGGTGGGGCGGACATTCTTGTCCGCCATGGCTGGATGAGCGGCAGGTGTAACTCACCTGCCCGAATCCAGCCATAAGTCAGCGGCGGCCGCGGATCACGGAATCGGCAAGTCGGTAAATTCAAATGGCACGGTCATCTGCCGGGTTTCCAGCGGCGCTTCCCAGATCAGCTTCACCGGCTCGCCCGGCTTTTTGCCGACGTCGCCCCCGGAATCCTGGCGGGTAAACTGGAACGTGCAGTTCGTCTGCCCCACTCCTCCGCCGCCGCCAGCATATCGACCCGTCAGCATTCGCCCCTCGGCATCGTACATCCGCATCATGCTGCTCGGGTTGCCCAGCATCTGCTGAAAATCAAACGGCGACAGGTCATCCTGAGAGAGGGTGACCTGCAAGACGTACTGCTCTCCCTGCTTGGTGCAGCTCTGCACCGTCATGTGGCGATCCGCGGCGGTTTTCGAGACATTCTTGGCGTTCTGGATGTCCAGGATTTCCACCTTCTCCGTGCGCGTCTGCACCGAAAACGCGATCGAGCCTTTCAGCTTTTTGATCACCTTTCCCGCCTTGGCCGGCTCAATCCGGGTGTTGAGGTTGATATTGGCGTTCCAGAACCAGCCGTTGCCCGACGCCATGTTTTGGCCGAATTGGTTGTTCTTGCTGAGATCATTCCCCCTGTCGTCGACCGCTTCGTCCACCTTCACCATCGCCTGTTGGCCGTTGATGTGCAGTTTCGGCTCGATCAGCACCGCCATCTGCAAGTTAAGCTGGCGCTGGGAGTTCTGCCCGACCATCAGATCGACGGTTCGGTTCTGGGTCATTCGGGTGGCGAAGGTGACAAATGGCCCGCTGGCAGAACTGGGGCAGGCAAAATTGAACCAGTTGGACTGGTTCCCCGCCGCGAGCTGCAAAACCCCGCCGGGCATCTGTCCATTGGCTTGTGGTACCGCGCCGCTTTTTTGACAAAGATCGCGCAGCGCCGACCAGAATGGCTGGCGGTCGGCATCGAGAGTCACCCTGGCATCACCGAGCTGCGTCCACAGGCCGTTGGTTTCCTTGATTTCCACTCCCGCTTCCCTGGCAAACTGGGCAAATGCGTCCTGGGGAGTAGCGTTCCTGAGATGCAGGGTGATAAGTGTCGGCCCGACCAGCTTGTTCTGGTCGATGGCGCTGAGCGTCGCCATCGCCCGCGCCCGCACTTCCTCGTTTTGCGCCCCCGCCACGAGCGTCTTCAGTGCCTGAGTGGCGTCATCACCGAAACCCACCAGCGCATCCTGCGCCATCTGGCGTGTGCGCCAATTCTCATCATCAAGCTGCGACACCAACTGCTGAATTGCCTCCGGCCGGGTCGAGGGCGCGGCCGGGCGGGTTGCCGGTTCGGCGGCCCAACTCGCCGCCATGGGCAACAGCAAGATTGTCTGCAATTTCGATAGGATTCGCATAGGACTACTCTTTCACGCTCACATTGCTGCTACCGGGATTCAGCATCTTTATGCTATGGCATCGGCACATCCTTGAGTTCAAAGGGCAGAGTTATTTCCTTTAAGTCGGTTGGAATGTCCCAGACGAATCTTGTCGGCTCACCGGGAGTGAGGTCGTTCTGAAGGCCGCGGAAATTCAAGCGGCGAAACGTCCAGGTATAGGTGACGCGATCAGCAGTGGCGCTGCCGCCTCCACTGTTGAGCCGTGCGAAACTGCGGCCATCGGCATCCAGCAGGCGCACGCCCGAATCCGCTTGCTGCACGAGCCGCTCCCAGTCGGCGTTGTTGTATCCATCTTTGAGCAGGGACGCGGAGACGGTGAATTGGTCGTTGTCCACACGGGAAAAGCTGTTCAGGATGACTTTGCGCCCGCGGGCTGATTTCGACGCCCCCTTGGCGTTCTGAATGTCGGCGAATGCGACTGATTCGAAATGCGTCTGGGCGAGCACGGTCAGCGAGCCTTTCATTGACGCGATCTTGCTGCCGGGGTGATCGGGATAACGGAGCATGCATGAAAAGTTCCAGACCCACCCCGAGCCGCCGCCCCACATTCGCTGATTTTCTTCCCCGCCGATCAGGTTGTTTCCTCTGTCATCGACGGCCGATTCAAGCTTGAAATTCGACGCATTCTGAAAGATGCGGATCTTGGGCTCGACGTATGCCAGCAGATTCATGGTGAAACTATTTTGCACTTTCTTGGGATCAGCGAGATCGATGCTGCTGTTCAGCATGATGTGCGAGGCGTTCAGGAACAGCGGCCCGCAGACCACGCCGCGGGCGCCGATCTGCGGAACGGGCATTCCGGGAATGCCCATTCCGCCGCGCACCAGGGTAACGGTGGCATCCTGGTTCATCTGTTGCGGGCTGACACCGGCCTGGTTGCAGAGATTGAACATGACATTCCAGAACGGCTGGCGATCAACATTGATAGTTACTCCAGCCGCCTGGTCGAACAGGTTGGCCGGGCTCACCAGGAAACCGGTGTGGGCCTGTTTGCAAAGGTCATCGAAGACCTTCTGCGGGGGGACCTTGGTGTAGTGCATGGTAACGAAGGTGGGCTGCGACAGACCCGCTTCGAGAATGGCGCGCTCGACCGCCAGAGCGCGGTCACGGGTCGCCGCAGGCGCGCTGTCGCTGGTGAGCTTTTCGAGTCGCGGGAGCAAGTCGTAGCCAACCGCGGCCAATTGCCGCTGCACCTCCCCCAGTGAATTGGCGTCGCCGTCAGCCAACTGCTTGAGCAGCGCATCAATCCGCTCAGCGCTGGGCTGGGTTGAGGGTGCTGTGGCAGGCTGGGTGGTTTGGGCGAGCGCGGCCGAGCTGAGTGCCATCATCAGTAGAATCACCATCCATCGCATATCGCGTGCTCCTCTTGCAGAGGCTGAAAAGCCCGATTCACAAGCTTGCCGCTGCGCCGCATCAGCGCAGCTCCTCCCGGGCCGACACAGACCGGCGCACTGTAACACGCGCCAGCGGTGAAAACGATGCAGTTGCATCGACGTTTACTTGAATGTGCTATGTTGCACTGCGGGGTTCTTGGGAAATGCCCGCTCCCTTTCCAGTTCCGGCAGCCCGCGGTTATATTCCATCTTAAAGCATGGCCAAATCCGAACCCAAGCTCGACGTGCTGGTGTTGGGGGAGCATCCCGCGGCTTACCTGGCGGCGGCGCTGCTGCGCTTCAAGTCGAAGCTGGCGGTGACCCACGCGACCATTCCCAGCGAGCACGTGCCGGATCGCCTGGTGGTGGTGAATCCGGAGTTTTTTGATCTGCATCCGCTGGTGGAAGGGCTTCGGCGCAAGCTCGAGTTGAATCCGATCTATGGGGCGAGATTCCTCGGCAACGATCCGGCGACGGCCAGCGAGTTTCGCAGCAAGGCGGCCGTCGTTTCGGTGGGGTCATACAAGGATATTCGCAATGCGGTGATGAAGGTGGCGGAGGAGCAGGATGTCGAGTTGCTTACGCCCAAGGTGCTGCACGTACACCGGTTGGATGAAGGGGGGTTGGACATCACGCTGGGCAAGCACGAAGTGCGGCCGAAGGTGATTGTCCTGGCGGGGAAGCTGGCGGCCGACCAGGAACGGATGCTGGGCATGCCGGAGGCGTGGGGGCCGGACATCGTGCATCGCTATACGTTCGTGAAAATCAAGGGGAGTAAAGGCGTGGAGCTGGGGAATCGGCCGATCTTGCCGATGAGCCTCGATCTGAACAACATGCTGACGTGGGCGTGGCTGCTGGCGGGGAAGCAGTACACTCAGCTCGCGGTGGAGCAGCCGGTGGAAAGCCTGGGCGCGGTGCCGGCGAAGACGCTGCTGGCGGGATGGGTCGAGGTGCTGCGCAAGCATGGCGTGCTGGGTGCGGATGCCAGGGTGGCGCTGGAGGCGGCGGAATACATGGATTTGCCGCTGGCGGGGGCGCTGGCGCATGAAGGGCTGGCGAACCGCACGCTGCTGGTCGGCCCGGCCGGGGGGTTTTATTCGGCCTGCAGTGAGGATATTTATCCCAACTGCTGGAGCGCGGTGTTCGCGGCGGATGCGATCAAGAAGGGGCTGAAGGAACTGCACCTGCAGGATGCGCTGCAGCCCTACCGGCACAAGTGGCGGACGACGCTGGGGGATTATCTGCGCGGCCCGCAGCAGAATCTCCGTTTCCTGCTGCCGCTGGTGTATCGCAATCAGGTGATGACCAACCGGCTGGCCGAGTCGATCCTGCTGGGGAAGAGCGTGGTGCGGTGAAGGGATGCATCTCTTTGCGGCAAAACTGGTATAATCCGATGGAAAGGAATTGCAGATGAGTGTGCCCGGGGAAGACCAGCCGCTGCGCTTCAGCAACGAAAAGAAGCTGCGGAAGCAGATGCAACAACGGGGATGGACAGAGAAGGAAATTCGTGAGGCGTTGCTTGGTGCTACCGTTCCCGCCATCGGCAAGAAAGGACCAGCGACGCGATTCATCCATCCAACCACTGGCAAGTCACTCGTAGTGGACAATGCAACCGGCGAAATCTTTCATCTGGGCAAAGCAGGGTATCAATATGGCTGATGAAATTTATGTCGCGCTGCTTGATGAAGGCGTGGATGTCTGGAGGCCGGTGCCGGCGAAGAAAGTCGGCGGGTCGACATACACGATCCTTCAGCCATCGGACTATGACCCGGACGACGAGAAGTGGCAATTTCCTCCAGGATCGACCGTCGAATGCGCTCCAAGGAAGACGTCGGCAGGGGTTGTTCTGGCCGCGGTGAAGTCGGTCGGGCCTGGCAGGCGCATCGCATAGAACGCAGGGTGCAATTTATTGCGCCAATTTGATAGATGGTGCGATGAATCGCACTCAACATTGAGGAAACTTATGGCAGAAAACATTCCCGGCGTGGATCCGCAGGTGCAGCAGCAGTGCGATGATTTTCGGCGCGATTATCGCGCGGTGCAGGCGGAGATCGCCAAGGCGATCGTCGGGCACGAAGAGATCGTCGATGGCGTGCTGACGTGTTTATTTGTGGGAGGGCATGCGCTGCTGGAAGGCGTGCCGGGATTGGGCAAGACGGCGCTGATCCGGTCGCTGGCAAGCGCGCTGAACCTGAAGTTCAGCCGCATCCAGTTCACGCCGGACCTGATGCCGGCCGACGTGATCGGCACCAACGTCATCATGGAAAACGAGCACGGGCACCGCGCCTTTACGTTCATGCAAGGGCCGATTTTTTCGCAGATGGTGCTGGCCGATGAGATCAACCGGGCGACGCCCAAGACGCAGTCAGCGCTGCTGGAGGCGATGCAGGAGAAGCAGGTGACGGCCGGCGGGCAGGTGCGCAAGCTGGAGGAGCCGTTCTTCGTGATGGCCACGCAGAATCCGCTGGAGCAGGAGGGAACCTACCCGCTGCCCGAGGCCCAGCTCGACCGGTTTTTCTACAAATTGATCGTGCAATATTCCGGGCGCGAAGAGCTCAAGCAGATTCTCGATCGCACCACGACCAATCACGTTGTGGACATTCAGCCGGTGCTGGATGGACACAAGATCATGCTCCACCAGCAGCTCGTGAAGCGGGTGGTGGTGGCCCCGCACGTGCAGGATTACGCCATCCGCTGCGTGCTGGCGACGCACCCGCATGGCATCTACGCGGTGCCGATGGTGAACCAGTTCCTGCGGGTGGGGGCCAGCCCGCGGGCGGCGCAGGCGATCTCGCTGGCCGCGAAGGTGAAGGCGCTGCTGGATAACCGCTTCCACGTCAGCTTCAAGGACATCAAGGAAGTGGCGACGGCCGCCATGCGGCACCGGGTGATTTTGAATTTTGAAGGGGAGGCGGAGGGGATCACGACGGATATGGTGCTGGAAAAGGTGATCAACGAGACGCCGACGAAGATTGAGGGGGAGGTGGCGGTGGGGGCGGCGCGGTGATGAAAATTGTCGCCGGACCATCTTCTTGCTTTTTCGTCACTGCAGTTGCAGGCCTGTTGTTGCTAATGTTCTGCAGCGGTGGAGCAGCGGGCTTTGGAGTGTTTCTGATGGCTTTCGGTGCCATTGCCTACCTGTCGTCCATCCTCTTTGGATTTGGCTCCCACAGGTAGTCTGCTGGTGCCTACAGGCGCTGTCAGCGATTCATGGGCGCGTTTCAGCGGAGATATTCAATGGAGCAACGTCATGGCGCGCAAGGTTGTGCTTGATCCGTTTCACTGGCATGAGGCGTTGGATCGGGCGCTGATTGTCGCGGAGATGTATTATGAGCTTCTGCACGATCATCCCGCGGTGCGACAGACGCCGGTGCTGCGGAAGAAGGCTGAGAGTATTTCCGATGCGCTTTTCGATTTTTATCAATCGGTGGGCAGGGCTGACCCCGATACTGTGACGGCTGCCAAGTCTTTGCGCCGCCGCTTGAAGAAATCCTGAATGGCCCACAGCGGCACTTGTCTTTTGCGTATAATCAGAAAAGGAGTATCCATGCGAGCGCACACGATCAACACGGTAGTCGAAGATGACGGAGTGATTGCTGTGGAAGGCCTGCCCGTCCATGCCGGCCAGCGTGTCCAAGTAATCGTGCTGATGCCTGATGAGTCGTCCCCGGCCGAACGATATCCCCTGCGTGGCCGCAAGCCATTCCGCTACGATCAGCCGAATGAACCAGTCGGTGAGAATGACTGGGAGAGCGGCCGATGATTGTTCTCGACACTCAGATATGGGTCTGGTGGGTGAATGATGAGCAGATGATCCCGCCGGCACTCCTAGGCTACTTGGAGGTCAACGAGAAGTACGGGCTGGGCGTCAGTACGATCTCGGTACTGGAAGTGGCTCGGTTAGCTGCGGCAAAACGATTGGTGCTTCCAGTACTCCTCGACGAGTGGGTGGACCAGGCGCTGCACTATCCAAATGTTTCATTAATTGAACTGAGTCCACAAATTGCAATTGAATCCACCCGGCTGCCGGAACCGTTTCATAAAGATCCGGCGGACAGAATCGTAGTCGCTACCGCCAATTCGCTGAATTCTGCATTGGCCACCACCGACGCTAAGATTCGAGCATATCCTCACGTGAAAACGATAGACTACTAATATGACTATTCCCGCCGTCGACAATAAGCCCACCACCCTTCTCGACCCATCCTTCATGGCGCGGCTGGACCAGCTTGATATTACCTCGCGCAAATTGCTGGCCGGGAAAATGAAGGGAGAGCGGCGGAGCAAGCGGCGGGGGCAGTCGGTGGAATTCGCGGATTATCGCAACTACGTCGTCGGCGATGACCTGCGCTTTATCGACTGGAATATTTACGCCCGGCTGGACCGGATTTTCCTCAAGCTGTTTCTCGAAGAGGAAGATCTGTCACTGTACATCCTGATGGATGTGAGCAAGTCGTGCGACTACGGCGATCCCAACAAGGCGTTTTACATCAAGCAGGTGGCGGCGGCGCTGGGGTACATCGGGCTGGTGAATTACAACCGCGTCACCATCGCGGCGATGAACGATGAGATCGTGGCCGACACCGGCGGGATGCGCGGGCGCAAGCGGGTGTCGCAGATGATCGATTTCATCTCCAAGCTGCAGCCGGCCGGCCCATCCAACCTGTCGGAAGCATGCCGGAAATTCGCCCTGGCCCACCGGCAGAAGGGGGTTTGCGTGGTGTTGTCGGATTTTTTCGACAAGGGTGGCTACGAGAACGGCCTGCGCTACGTGGCCGGGGGAAAGTATGACCTGTTCGCGGTGCAATGCCTCTCGCCGCAGGAGATCGACCCGGACCTGCAGGGCGACTTGAAGCTGCGCGACATGGAAGATGACGACATGGCCGAGGTGTCGATCACGCAGCCGCTGATCAAACGCTATGAGGCCAATCTCAATGCCTATTGCCTGAGCCTCAAGGATTACATCACCCGCCGGGGTGGAACGTATCTGTTCACCAGTACGGCGGTGCCGTTCGATACGCTGGTGTTGAACTATCTGCGCGAGCGGGGGCTGCTGCGGTAATGAATTGCGCGCGCGAAATGTCTTCGTAGGGCCGGCGTCTCCCCGCCCTGATTGTGGAATGCAGAAAGCGGGCGGGGAGACCCCGCCCCTACCAATGCAAATGCCCCGGCTTTGACGTTTGGTGATTCTGCTCTTAGGCTTGTGAACTATGGACGATGCGATGGTCAAGCGGTTGGCGCCGGGGGTGGTGGTGCGGGTGACGCAGCAGATCGCGGCCCGCGATCATACCTGGACCAGCGAGGTGCGGGGGACGGTGGTATCCTACCAGCAGCAGCAGACGGGAAGCTGGTTTGCCCACTCCAAGAACGACAAGCTCTGGCTGGACCGGTTGGTGATTCGCAAGGCCGATGGCGAGCTGACCACGCTGATTCTCGACGATTACAGCCACGTCGAGGTGGAAGAGGGCGCGGCCGGCGGAACAAAGGCCGAGGCGGCGATTCCGGCATGAGCTGCGGATATCAGGTTCCATTGTGACCCTGCGCCGCCGCGGGCGCCGCGCGTGACGAAATTTTTTCAACCCACATGTCCATGGACGCAGCAATTTTCGGACTCATCGTCGCCGACATCATCGCCGAGCCGATGGACCTGCGCAATCCGCCGGCGCCGGGCGGCCTGCACTTTGTGCGCTCGATTCAGCTCACCACCGGCGGCAACGTCTGCAACACCGGCGTCGCGATGGCCAAGCACGGCATGAAGGTGGCGGCGACGGGGCTGGTGGGGACGGACGTGCTGGCAGCGGCGGTCACCGAGCGGCTGAAGGCATCTCAGATCGACACCTCCGGCATGTTCACCACCGAGGCGGCGCAGACGTGTTCCACCGTCGTCGCGGTCGAGCCGGGCGGGGAGCGCTGTTTTTATTACACGCCGGGGGCGACGGCCTTGCTGGACGCGGCATCGCTGCGGCAGTGCTTTCCGATTTTCGCGCGGTGCAGGTATGTGCAGATCGGATATTTCGGCCTGCTGCCGAAGCTCACCCCGCAGCTTCCGGAACTACTGGCCGAGTTCAAAGCGCAAAGTCCGCAGACGAAAATCGCCCTGGAAACGGTGACGCCGGTCGGACCGTGGGAACAGCTTGAGCTGATCCTGCCGCATCTCGATCTGTTCATCCCCAGCCGCGGCGAGGCGATGGCGCTGACCGGCCTGGCCGACCCGAAAGAGATGGTGGCGCAGTTCCGGCGGCACATGCCGCGGGGACTGATCGGCGTGAAGCTGGATGTCGAGGGGTGCTATCTCGATGACGGAACGCGCGCCGTCACCGTGCCGGCCTACCAGATCAAAGTGGTGGATACCACCGGCGCCGGCGACACCTGGTTTGCCGGGCTGCTGACGGGTTTGATCCACCAGATGCCGCTGGAAAAGGCCGGGGCCTTCGCCAACCGCACCGCCGCCGATTGCTGCACAGCGCTGGGGGCGAGCGCTGGGGTGAGAGACTTCAATGACACGTTGGCGCGGCTGTGACAGACCACCGCCCCAACGGCGTCAAAATCGCTATCATCAAATCATGCAAACACCAATGGTCGGCTCGTGGGTGGTGGAAGTGTTGGATGTGAAGCCATTCACGATTCACGGCGATTTGTATTATGAACTGCAGGTGAAGCGGTTGGAGGATGATGGGGGGCGGACGCTGGTGGTGCGGGTGCCGCGGCACGCGGCCAAGGCCGAGCCGCTGCGCGGGCAGCGGATGGAGATGACATTTCTGATGGGGCAGGTGACCGGTGCGACGGTGGTGGCGCGATAACCGCGCCGAGTTGGCGATTATTCAATCGGCGGGGCCGCGGCCGGAAGCGTGGTCGATCGCGTGGTGGGGCGGGTGGTGGGAGTAGGGGGGGCGGTGAGGTCCCACGCGGTGCGCCATTCGGTCTTGATCTTTTTGAACCCCATCTTCTTAGTCAGGTGCTCTTCGAGATCGGGCATGTGGGCGGCGCCGTAGAAAAGCGCCAAGTTGGTCTTGCCGGCGTCGATCTGCTGCCGCAGCGCCTTGAGGGCGGTTTTGTTTCGTTCGGTGAGGATCACCGTGCCGTTCTTGCCATTCAGCCCGGCGATGGATGCTTCGATGTGGCCGAATTGCCGGGCAAGGATCATCTTGTAACGGCGGGCGCGGTCGGGGGCGACCAGGGCCAGCAGCACCTCGCCCATGCTCGGCTGCTCGGCCAGCAGCTCGGGGTTGTTCATGTTGGCCAGCATGTTGCGCATCGCCAGCGTCAGCGGGGTCTCGCCGCGCTGTTCGGAGAGATCCTCGTAGGTTTCAACGTCCATGTCGGCATGCACAAAGTTGGATTTGGTGTAGTCGATTCCGTCAAGCTGATATGCAAGATCGAGGTTGTCGCCCAGAAATTTCTGAATCGAGCCGACGGTGCTGCGCGGCGAGCGGGCGGGGTCGGGCTTGGGCGGCTTGGCGCCGCGGGGCAGAACCATCTCAAAGAGCAGCGGGTCAAACTGCTCAAAGGTGTGCGCCAGGCCGGCATAGTAGGCGGCGTCGGCGATGTGTACGGCGGCGATGAGATGAACGGTCACGCCGCGGCCATTGCGGTAGGTAACGTCGGCGGTTTCCAGGCGCCCGCCGTGCCTGCCGTCGTCGATAAAGCGCAGAAATTTTTCCGAATCGGCCGCGGCCGGACGGGTTGCGGGAAGGGCGGGACGGGTGGAGGGCTCGGCAGCGCGCATGGGTGCGGCGATTCCGATTCCGAAGAGCAGAAATACGATACAACTGAGGCGAATGATGCGTTGCTCCATGACGCGAATTATACGCATTTCACTTGCATGCACGTGCGGCGCTGTTTGGAAAAAAGCGTCGGCGTTGAACGTCGGCCAGAGAGTTCGTCACAGTCAGGGCTAACCGGCATCGGCGGTGGGGCGGGTGTCATCGCCGGGATCGGCTGGCTGAGTGGCCGGGGCGGTGGCCGGGGGAAGGTCGTGGGCGCCGTATTCGCGCATGAGTTCCGCGACTGCCGGGGCGGCCATGCTGAGGGCGTTGGCGCCGACGTTGTTGGTGGTATCGGGATCGGCGCCATTTTCCAGGAGCATTTTTGCAGTGCCGACGTAATCCGCGCCGGGAGTGGAGACGTTGCGCGAGCCGTGTGCGCACCAGAGCAGCGGCGTACTGCGGAAGGCCATGCAGCGCAGCTCGACGCTTGCCCCATGGTTAATCAGCACGGCCGCGGAATCTTTGGAGCCCAGCCAGCAGGCCCAGTGCAGGGGCGTTCCTCCCCACTGGCCGCGGGCGTTGATGTCCGCGCCTTGATCGAGCAAGAATTCGATCATCCGCGGCTGGTTGCGGCTGGCGGCCAGGTGCAGGGCGCTGCCGTAGGGACCCCAGACAGCGGTGAGCAGGTCCGGATCCTGCTTTACCAGGCGATCGGCGCTGGAAATGTCGCCGGTGGCGACTGCGCGCAGAAACTCCTGAAGGTGGGCCGGAATATTTCCGTAAGAGGGGTGGTTGTCGCGATAGTCGCTGTAGAGATAGGCCAGGCTGCCGATGGTGGTGAGGATCGACAGCGTCACCACAAGACGTGCTTTTTTGCCGATGACCATGCGGCTCCCAATCAAAAACAGACGGCGCGCCGCCGGAAATGAGAACGCTCAGGATACCCGATTCATTCCGCTGGTGGAACGAAAATCCATTGAAGTTGATCAATCATAGGCACCACGGGGGTGGTCGCCCAGCAGGCGTTTTTGCCGGGGGGAAGCGGCTTGGGCATGGGTTTTCTGGCGATAGGTGATGTCGATGGTTTGATTCATGCGGCCGCTGGCACAGGCATTCCGCGCCTGGGCGAAAGTCTGCGGCGCAGAAGTGATGATGTCAACGGACGCGTTCAAGAAAGGACGCATCAGCAGGCGCGTGGCCGCCGGCGCAACAGCGCCAGCGCCCCCAGACCGATCAGCCCCAGCGACGTTGGCTCGGGAACGGTTCCCAGCACTTCGAATTCATTGATGAGCCAGTATCCGCCGCCGTTCACCACGCCGTTGGTGACGCGCACGTTGGTGACCCCATCGACCGGGTTGAACGTGTAGCCGGTTGCGCCCGCATTGCCGGCGGTGTCCCCCGCCGGATAATAGATCGCGGAAGAGACGCCCGTCACCGGATTGTAATTTGCGCCGCCATCCGTCGAGATCTGAACGTTATAGGAAACCGGCGAATAGTTGGACGCCGCCACCAGAACCACCTGGTCCACCAGGCGCGAGCCATTGAGGTTCACCTGGAAATATTCCCCGTTCACCATGCTGTTGTTGAACCCCTCATAGCTGTTGGCGTCGCCGAGCGAACCGTGCAGGAAGGATCGGCCGGACCCCGTCCGGTTGTCGCTGTGATTGGCAGTGAGAATGTTGGTCGCGAGGGTGGTGGAGAAATTTTGAACGTTCGCCCAGTTGATCTTCGATCCATTCTGGATCGTGCCATCGCCGATCGGTTCAATCGTGAGCAACCCCGGGCCGCCGTAGCCGCCGGTACTCTGATTCGTGGCCGAGTAATCGCCCGGTTCGAAGCGCACGCGAATGTACTGATAGTTGCCGTCGGTGGTATCGATGGTCTGCTGATTGTTGATGCCCTGGTTGGCAAGCGAGGCGTACGTCTTGACACCGATATTGGTCCAGGAAGAGCCGTCGTTCGACCCGTCGATGAAGTATTGCTTTTGCAGTTCGGTGCTTGAATTCCACGTCTCCACGCGCACGGAAGTGACCAACCGGCTTTGATCGAGCCGTACCGCCCCCCAATACTGGCTCTGCGCAGAGGTGCTGCTATTCCACGTGAGCGCGCTATTGGGCACCCATACGAGGTTGCCCCAACGGAAGTCGCCGATCTTGCCATTGGCGGAACTGGTGCCGGAAACCTGGTATCCGCCGACCAACGGGGTAACGTCGCTGGGGGCGAGCTGCAGCCAACTGTAGTTGGTCACGTTCATCGCGGCCAACGAGGGAGTCGCGCCCGCTAGCAGCAACAGCGCGAACAGGGAACGGGATATACGCATGAATTCCTCCGACTGCTCAAACTAGGAAAATGAAATGACAACTTAAATTTACCCGATAATGGCGAAACTGCAAGGGAAATGCGCCATTTTTTTGCCGTCCGGCAATATCGTGCTAAGTCTTCTCGTTCTAATGACTTGAGTGTGAAATCGGATCACGGGAGATTATACTGCTGCCCATGAGCGACACATGGACGGTGCGGCGTCTGCTGGAGTGGACGACGCCGTTTTTCAGCCGCAAGGAGGTGGATTCGCCGCGTTTGTCGGCGGAATTGCTGCTGGCTCATGTGCTGTCGGTGCCGCGCATCAAGCTCTATACCGATTACGAGCACCCGCTGGCCGATGCGGAATTGTCGCGCTATCGCGATCTTGTCAAGCGGGCTAGTGAACACGAGCCCATCGCCTATCTCACTGGCAGGGCGCATTTTTTCAGCTTGGAATTTGAGGTTGGCCCCGGCGTGCTCATTCCCCGGCCGGACACCGAGACGCTGGTGGAAAACGTGCTGCAGCTCACCCGGCACCAGGTCGGGATGGAGGCGCCGCGGGTGCTGGATCTCTGTACCGGCAGCGGCTGCATCGCCGCCGCCATCGCCCATCGGCTGAAGAGCGCGGTGGTCGTCGCCACCGATATCAGTCCCCAGGCGGTCGAGACGGCCACCCGCAACATGCAGCAGCTTGGCCTGGCCGAGCGCGTCACGGTGGCGCTGGGCGATCTGTTCGAGCCTCTGAAGCAGATGGTCGATGCCGCGCCGTTCGACCTGATCGTGAGCAATCCGCCTTACATCCCGTCGGCCATGATCGAGGAACTGGACCGCAACGTGCGCGACTACGAGCCGCGCGAGGCGCTGGATGGAGGGATCGACGGATTTATCATCCATCGCCGCATTCTGGAGCAGGCCGGGGATCGGTTGCGCGGCGGCGGGCAGATTTACCTGGAGATCATGTTCGACCAGGGTGAGGCGGCGCGCGGGCTGTTCGCAACACATCCGGAGTTCAGCAACGTCAAGGTGCTGAAGGATCTCGGCGGGCGCGACAGAGTGCTGACGGCGCAGCGGAGCTAGGACGTTGTCATCATTGTCCCGATAGGACAACGATGCCTGCTTTGATTCTGTAGGGTGGGCGTACTCGCCCACCGCCGTAACGGTGGGCGAGTACGCCCACCATCACGCGCTGGCCGGCTGCGTGGATTGCCACCTGCCCCACGAGATCATCCCCAAATATCTCGCGAAGGCGGAGAACGGCTATCACCACTCCAAGGGGTTTACGTTTGGGGACTTTCACGAGCCGATCATGATCAAGCCGCGAAACGCGGAAATCCTGCAGGATAATTGTCTGAAGTGCCACGGCGAATTCGTACACGCGATCGTGCGCGGCAGCAGCGACGGACCGAATGCCGTGTCGTGCGTACACTGCCACACCAACGTCGGCCACGGCGCGGTGCGGCAATAGGAAAGGACGCAACAATCCGATACCCCCGTGCCGCACCTGCCCAGCATCGAGCGCTGGCGCAAGTCCGACCGCAAGGAAGCGTACGACATCAACCGCGACGCCACCCGCCAGGAGATGCGCTCGTTCGTCTGCGGCCAGTGCCACGTCGAATATTACTGCGGGCCGAAGGTGACGCTCTTTTTCCCCTGGAACAAGGGGCTGAAGGTCGAGCAGATCGAAGAGCACTATGACAACTTCAAGTTCCCCGATGGCCATCGCTTTTATGATTGGACCCACGCCGAGACCGGCGCGGAAGTACTGAAGGCGCAACATCCGGAATTCGAGCTGTGGAGCCAGGGGATTCACGCCCGCTCCGGCGTGGCCTGCGCTGATTGCCACATGCCCTACGAGCGGGTGGGGGCGATGAAGGTGTCGGATCACTGGGTGCGCAGCCCGGTGCTGAACATCGCCCGCGCCTGCCAGACCTGCCACCACTATGAGGAGGAGGAGATCAAGGCGCGGATTGACGCCATTCAGGGGCGCAACCACGACCTGATGCGCAGAGCCGGCGCCGCCCTTACCGACATGCTGGATGCGGTCAAGCCGCTGAAGGATCGCGTGAAACAGTCCGTCCCCCGGCCGGACGGCATGAACGATGCCGACTATAAGGCCGCCGTCGACAAAGCGTGGGCCGCCAGAGTCGGCACCGACGCCGACCTGCAGCAGGTGATGGCCCTGCAGCGCAAAGGCCAGTGGCGGCTGGATTTCATCGCCGCGGAAAACTCCATGGGATTCCACGCCCCCCAGGAAGCCGCCAGAGTGCTGGGCGAGGCGGTGGACTATCTCCGCCAGGCGCAGCTCGCCGCCCAGCGCGCGACCAATGCTGCGACGACGCAGCCGGCGGGGGGGAAGTAGGATAGAATTCGCCCTCATTCGCTCGGTATGGAATTACTCACAGACTGTAGGATGAGCGCACTCACCCACCGCTTTTGCGCCACGCGGGGAAGGATTCCAAGGCTGGCAGCGTTCATGGATCTCGCCGCAGCAGGGGGTCGAAACCGGCCTGCTGGTAGTGGTGATCGTAGGCCAGGGCGCTGGC
>DAIOHQ010000002.1:0-62837 GCA_036744635.1 Tepidisphaeraceae bacterium
TGCGTCGCTACGCGGCACAGGTCTCGGAGTACCGCGACCTGTGGCACCCAGAAATATTAAACTGACCCATTGCCCAATTACCGGTCATCGCGCCCGCGCGACGGCGCCAATCAGAAATCGCGGATGTAGCCGGCGGTCCAGCCACCGTCCACGGCGAGGACCTGGCCGGTGATGTAGGCGCTTTCGGGGGCGGCGAGGAAGAGGGCGGCATTGGCGATGTCCTGGACGTCACCTGGATGGCCGAGGGGAATGTGGGCCAGCAGGGCGGCAGCGCCATCGCGAAACTGGGGGTCTTTGCCGTAGAACAAGTCTTTGGTCGCGTCGGTCAGTATCGATCCCGGAGCGATAGCATTGCAGAGGATTCCGAAGGCGCCCAGCTCGATGGCGGTGGACTGGGTGAGGCTGACGACGCCCGCCTTGGCGGCGTTGAAGCCGCATTGCAGCCGCGCGGCCACCAGTCCGAGCACCGAAGAGATGTTGATGATGCGCCCCGATTTCCGCGCCTTCATGACCCGCGCCGCCGCCTGGGTGCAGGCGAAGACGCCGGAGAGGTCGACGGCGAGCATCCGGTCCCAATCGGCCTGCGGATATTCATCGACGGTGACGCGGTTGCGCGAATTGGCGCCGGCATTGTTGACGAGCAGATCCAGGCGATTGTGCTCAGAGGCGATGCGAGCGATCACCTCGTGTACCCGCGGCGTGTCAGTGATGTCCAGGGCGACGGCGCTGCAGCCGGGGAAGCTGGAAGCGGCGGTGCGGGCGCCGTCAATGTTCACATCGGCGTAGATCACGCGCGCACCGTTGCGGGCGAGGGTGTCGGCGATCGCCTTGCCGATGTTGGCCGCGGCGCCGGTGACCAAGGCTATCTGATTCGACAAATCCACCCGCATACGCATCTCCTGCCAGGAAAATCTATGGCCGTATCGTTCCAAGCCTCGCTCCGAAGGCGATCGTCTCGCCGTCGTGGGCGAGTATCTCAATTAGGATTCCATCGGCCGGCGCCTCGAGTTCCATAACCGCCTTGTCGGTTTCCACCTCGACGATCCCCTCCCCGCTGCGCACTGAGTCGCCCACGTTCTTGAGCCAGCGCAGGAGTTTGGCCTCGGAGATGGTCAAATCGCCGTGCGGCATGGTCAGGGGGATGCCGTCGGCACTGGCGGCGGCGAGGACCGGGCCTGAAGCGACCGGCCGGCCGGCGGGTGTGCCCACGGGGATTGGATCGGGCACGACCGCCTTGAGCTGCGCCTGTTGCGCCGCCGCCGGTATCGCCTGCGCTGCGGGTGTCGCCCGTGCTCCGACGCGCGGACGCCTGGGCGCGGGGGCTATCCCACCGATGACCGCCTTGGCCGCATGCACGATCTTGTCAACCGTCACCACCGCCGACTTCTCGAGCACGGGGCTGTAGGGATAGGAGACGGACTCGGTATGCAGCCGACCGACAGGGGCGTCGAGCTCGTCGAAGGCCAGTTCCATCGCGACCGCGGCGATCTCTGCGCCCACACCGCACATGGCATAGCCTTCATCCACCACCAGCAATCGGTGGGTCTTGGCGACGCTGGCGACAATAGTGTCGACATCGAGCGGCACGATCGTGCGCAAGTCAATAATTTCGCAGCTTACCCCTTGCGACTCAAGAAGCGATGCCGCCTCGAGGCAGCGGTGCAGCAGCAGCCCGCCGGAGACCAGCGTGATATCGCGGCCGGGGCGCACCACACGGGCGACGCCGAAGGGGACGAGGTGTTCGCCGGTGGGTACCGGTCCCTTGCTTGAGAACAGGGACTTGTGCTCGAGCATGATAACCGGATCGCCGGCGCGGAGGGCGGTCTTCATCATGCCTTTGGCGTCGGCGGGGATGGAGGGGAGCGCGACGATCAGCCCCGGCACATGGGCCCAGATGGGGTGATAGGTGTCACTGTGGTGCGGACCGGCGCTTTTCACTTCGCCGCTGCCGGCGCGCACGACCATCGGCACCGACATGCGGCCGTTGCTGGTGTAGCGGATCTTGGCGGCCTGGTGGATGATCTGGCTGGCGGCCTCGAGGAGGAAATCGGCGAACATCAGGTCGGCGATGGCGCGGCAACCGGTTGCGCTGGCGCCGACGGCGGCGCCGGTGAAACCAAGTTCGGCGATGGGGGTGTCGATGACGCGCTGACCGCCGAATTCCTGCCAGAGGTTCTTGGTGTGCGCGAAGCTGCCGCCGCGTTCGCCGGTGCCTTCGCCGAAGAGGATGATGTTCGGGTCGCGGCGCATCTCTTCAGCGATGCCATCGCGAACCGCCTCCAGCCAGCCTTTTTCCTCCACCCCCCCGCGCTTCTGGTCGGCCGGCGGCGCATGGCGCAGGGCGTCGGGCGGGTTGATCGGGTCGGAGAAGACGTGGGCGTAGAGGGTCGCGGGATCGGGCTCGGTGGAAGCTTCGGCAAAGGCAATGGCATCCTGCACGAGAGCCTCGACGCGCTCGTCGATCTCTTGGAGCGCCCCGGCGGAGATGACCTTCGACTGCTCGAGGAGCCGGGCGCGAAACGCCGCGATGGGGTCGCGTTTCTTCCACTGCTCGACTTCCTCGCGGCTGCGATAGGCGCCGAAAACGGGATCGCCTTCGTGGTGGCCGACGACGCGATAGGTGCGGGACTCGATGAGGGTGGGTCCTTCGCCGGCGCGGGCGCGGCGCACGGCCTCGCCGGCGGCGCGATACATGGCCATCAGGTCATTGCCGTCGACGGCGATTCCGGGCAGGCCATAGGCGCTGGCTTTGGAGGCGACGGAGGTGTTCCGTGTCGTCATGCTGAAAGGGGTGGCGGTGGCGTAGAGGTTGTTTTCGCAGACGAAGACGATGGGAGCATCCTGGGCGGTGGCGAAGTTGACCGACTCGTGGAACGCTCCGTGATTGACGGCACCGTCACCGAAAAAGGCAACGGCCACCTGGCCGCTCTTGCGCACGGTTGCGCCAATGGCGGCGCCGACCGCCGATGGAATGCCGCCGCCGACGAGGCCGTTGGTTCCGAAGAGCCCGTGGGCGGGATCGTAGAGGTGCATACTGCCGCCGCGGCCACCGCAGCAGCCGGTCGCCTTGGCGTAAAGCTCGGCCATCAGCTCGCGCGGCGGGAGGCCCTTGGCCAGGGCGTGGCCGTGCCCGCGATGGGTGGAGGTGATCCAGTCATCGGTCTTGAGATGGGCGCAGACGCCGACGGCAGTGGCCTCCTGGCCTATGTACAGGTGCAGAAAACCGGGCAGCTTGCCGGCGCGGTTCAAGGCTTGCGCATTCAACTCGAAACGGCGCAGCAGCACCATCTGCTCGTAGAGCCGCAGCAAAAGCTCGGGCGGCATGGCCTCCATCTCCTCCGATGCTCGATCTACCGTCATCGCGCTCATCAGCTCCTCCATGGTTCATCGAAAAAGTCATACCCGCCCATTGGATGGGCGTGGGACCCGCCGCGCCTCGCTGACTCCGTTGACGATATTGGCCGGCTTCTCTCCGCGGATCGCCTGAAGCGCGATCGTCGCGGCGGTTTCGCGCATGAGCCGCACCGCTTTGGTGCTTACCGAGGCCACGTGGGCGGACAGGATGACGTTGGGCATCTTGAGCAGCGGACTGTCCGCCGGGATCGGCTCGGGCGCGAAAACATCGAGCCCGGCGGCGCCGATCTGGCCGTTGGACAGCGCTTCGGTTAAGGCGGTGGAGTCCACAAGATCGCCGCGCGCCACGTTAATCAGGGTGACGCCTCTTTTCATTCGGGCAATGCTTTGGCGATTAATCAGGCCGCGCGTCTTTGGGTTGGAGGGGCAGTGAAGCGTAATCAAATCGCTTTCGGAGAAGATGGTTTCAAGCGTTGCCGGGGTGCATCCTTCGGCGGAAATCTGCTCCGCCGGCACGACGGGATCGAACACCAGCACGTTGGCGCCGAACGCGCGCAGCCGACGGCACACCTCGCGACCGATGCGGCCGAAGCCGACGACGCCGGTCGTCATGTCGCGCAGAGCACGCATGGTGTCGATGGGCACGGCCAAGGCCCACCCCCCCCGCGTGCCGCCCGCGCCGGAACGGATGAGGTTGGAATTTTGCACCACGGCGCGGGTGATCGCGAGGATCAGTGCCAGCGTGTGATCGGCCACCTCGCCGATGCAATAGTCAGGAATATTGCAAACGGGGATGCCATTGGCGCGGGCGGCGTCGAGGTCGACATTATCCACTCCGATTCCATAGCGCACGATCGCACGCGCCTTGCTCATGGCGACGATCACCGCGGCATCCACGCGGGCAAATTGAGTGAGTACGCAGTCGGCATCGCGCACCAACTCAATCAGGTCGTGCGTGGCGCCGCCGCGATGCCTGATGAGCTCAACGTCGGCAAGAATCTGTTCTTCCACATCGAGCTTCTCAAACGTCAGGTCGGTGATCACAACCTTCATGTTGCTCCTGGGCGGGAACTTCTGCAGGGTCCCCGGTGCGATCAATGCGGATGGCGAGAACGAGAATATTGCGGGCGCGATACCGGCGCATTGAACTCGCCTGTACCATATCAGAAGTCCATCTCAGTGAACAAGCGCGAGCGCCAGGAGATGGGCTTCGATTCGGAAGATCCGCACCGCATTCGCCGGCGCTTTGGGCAGGGATATCGCGCCCAGCCGATGCGGCGGAGTTTTTTGTCCAGGAAACAAGATGGAATCAGAGGTGGTCAAGACGAACAATTGTCGCTTCGAGATTCTCCATGATGGGGGCAGTTTCATCGGCGTAGGGAAAATCTGGATCAGCGATATCCTCGTGCGGTCCGGCCGGCTTCCGATTCGGCCGTATACGCAGAGCTTCACAGGCGTGGCTTCTACGCGGCTGGAGTGGATTGGGATCGAGCGGTCACCGGATGAGGTACGGGTGAAGGCGCGGATGATTTTCGAGCCGCTCGACGTGAAGCTGCTCCGCGATCACAGCATTGATCCGATTCATGACACCCACGATTGGGACAAGCCAGGAGTCGCGGGATCCGCCGAATTGGATCTGGTCTTCCGCCCGGCAACGGATGTATTCAATGGCGTGAAATTCGAAGGCTTCAGCTATCATTACGAGTACCGCAGCCAGGATGTCCCGATCTTTTACCTGATGGACCGCGCGAGCTGGGAGCTCGAGGGCGACATCAATGGCGCATCCATCTATTCACAATCGGCTTGCTCAAGTCCCGCGGTCGACATCAGCGACGACACGTTTTTCACAACCGAAGGCGAGCTGTTTTTTCTCGACCAGGCCTCGCACTACAATCGGACGATGACGCACAATCTGCCGCGCTGGACGGATCACCAGGCCTTTGATTATCAGCATAAAGCAGATGGCAAGACGCTGATCGGCGTCTTCGATCGCGTGGACCTGATCCGCACGGTGCTGCGTCGCGACAAAGGCAGCGCGGAGCTCAAGACGTTCGACAAGCACGTCTTCGATGAGTCACTCAGCTACTGCACGTCTTCCAAGAAGATCCTGCTCAATATCAGGCCGAAGACGAAGGTTGCCCAGCAGAACCTGTGGACCTGGATATTCGACGAGACCAGCCGCCGTGCCCGCGCTGAATTTGGCCTCAAGGAGCAGTTGCCGATTATGGTTCTGCAGCATCACTACTGGACAAACTGCACGATCGACACCTACTACAAAGACGTGGTTCCCGCCTGTGCCGCTTTGGGAATCAAGGCGATCTTCACTGAAAACTTCAAGAAATCGGAAGCCTCCGAAATCGTCCATCTGCCCAATGGCAACATGTGCGGCAGCCACGAATATGAGATGGCCGACAGCAAGGGCGGCACGAAAAAGTTCAAGGAATACATAGACCGCTGCCACTCTTATGGCATCAAGAACTTCATGTGGACCAACACCTACGTGTCGCTGGCCGCGAAGATCAACTGCGAGCATCGCGTGGAAGGCGGCAAAAGCTGGTTCATGGCGATGGAGGACACGCGCACGAAATTTGCCGGCGCCTACACCTGCGTCTCCAGCAACATCAACTTCAAGAATCCCGACGCCCGCCGCTACTGGATCGACGCGCACAAGAAGATCGTCGATGAAACCGGTCTCGACGGCTTCTTTGTCGACAGCCATTACAATCTGTTTTTCATGCCGGTCGACTATCAGACCGGACATCCGCGCACAGTCTGGCGCGAGTCGCTGGCGGTGATGAAGGAACTGCAGGACCATGGGGTGGAATGGTCGGTGGAATCCTTCGGCCCGTTTGGCCTTAGCATTCACGGCCACTCCGACGCCTATGACCTCAGCCGCATCTTCATCTGCTATCGTGTCGGGCTGGGCAACAACTATGTAACCGTGCCCATCCCGGGCGTGGAAACCACCAGGAACATCTCGCACGAGCCTGGCTTTCTCTTTTACACGCTGGCGCACCAGGCGCAGGCCATCCTGCCGGTGTTCATCGATGGCAAGCGCATCGACGAGGTCTATGGCGAGGAGCATCGCCGCATTCTGAAGGCGTACGATGAGCTGCTGCCGCAGATGTGTACCCGCTATCTGCAGGAAGATGGGCAGTCGGTGCTGTGGCACGATGATGCCCGGCAGCGCGCGACGCTGTGGAATTTTTCCGACCGCAGCGTGCAGTTGCCGGGGAAGGTGCGCGATCTTGCGGCCGGAGCGGAATTGCCCGCGCGGGCGAAGGCGGAGCGCTATGCCCTCAAGGCACGCCACATTTACCAGATTGAGGGTGCGGAACTGCCCGTAATGATATCCATGGCCTCACAACACCAAAATGACTGTGCTTAATTCCGCGCCGTCTGTCATCCTGAAGAACTCTGAAGGATTCTGGCCGCGTATGCTGATCCAGCCGGATTCTTCAGCGTACTTCAGAATGACATCAGCGCGCATTGAAGGGCGCGTAATCATGCACGGAGATATAGTGAATGCGGCCACGCCGATGAAAGGAACTATCATGCATTGCGCCAGGCTCGGACTGATCCCAATCGCTCTTTTCTCGATCTTCCTGATCTGCTGCCGAGTCGCGGCCGGGCAGCCAGTGGCCGAGCCTGCAACGCCCGCGAGCGCCCCGGCCCGCGAGGAGGCGACCGCGGTGCGCGTGTCCGATGGAACGATTCAGCTTGACGGGCGCGATGATGACTGGCTGCGGATCCCGCCGGCTGATTTCAAGCGGTGCCAGAGGCGCCCGGACCCGGGCAAACTGTGGCTGGTGCGCGATACGGATCGTGGACCCTATACCGGTCCCGCAGACTGCTCGGTCGTGCTGCACTTCGTCCACGATACCGGCAACCTTTACATCCTGGCGGATGTGCAGGACCAGTATCTGGTGAACCAGGCGGCGGAGGCCTCGGCCAATCTTGGCGACGAACTGGAATTGTTCATCGATGCCAACGCCCCGCAAGATCGCTTCGGCGATAAGTACAATGAGAACTCGCGGCAGATGATCTTCGTCGCCGGCCATGTCAACCCCAAATGGCCCGCAGCACTGATCTGGCAGAAGGAAAAAAATCCTGGAGTAAAGGCGGCCAGCCGCCTGCGGCCGTGGGGGTACACGATGGAGATTCAGATCCCCAAGGCGCTTTTTCCCTATTGGAAGGACCACCCGGAATTGGATGCCATCGGTCTGGAGGGGTTGGTCAGCGATGCCGATGCGCCTGGCCTGGACATCCACGATGCCGCGCTGAAAGGCGCTTTGTTCTTCTTCACGTACTACAACTATCACTTCCTGTCTCCGAAAAAACTCAGCCGGCTGAATCTGGAGAAGGAGCCCGTGACGTTGGCAAAGATGCCGCCCGCCGGCAAGCCGCCGGAGGCCGAATCGGCCGATGCCCTCCTGCAACTCCTCGACAGCAACAAGCCGTGGAAAGTGCCGACGGCCGCGGTGGTGGAGAAATGGTCTCCGGAAATGCAGAAGGCGATCCTCTTTCTGCTGGCGCGCCAGCCTGATGCCAGGATATCGGATTATCCCAGCGCTGCCGTGATCAAGGAACTCTCTGCCAGGGAAGATATGCAGTCCCACGCGGCTGCCCAGTACGCGCTGGAGGCCCTGGCCGCCCGGCACGCGATGCCGGTGGCCGACTTGTACGAGCCGTGCGGCAAGAGCGAAGATGGATCACTGGTGCTGACCTACGCCTGGTGCTGCGGCGCCAACGGGGATGCGGCCGCCGCGACCCCCAGGCTGACAGAACTGCTCGGGCACAAGATCGTTCGTGTGCGCATGATGGCGGCGCTGGCGCTGGGAATGCTCAAGGACAAGGCCGCCGTCGAACCCCTGAAGAAGCTCGCCGAGCAGGACCCCGTCGAGGACGTCAGGAAGCAGGCTACCGACTCGATGAAAAAACTGGGCGTGGCATCTGACGAGAACCCAGCCAATCCTGTAAAGTGAATCGGTGGAGCAGGAGTTATTTCGGTTTGCTCACCTTGTGCGATCCCAAAAAGTCCCCTGATTCCACGCAATCCTGGAGCAAATGATGAGATCTCGCGCATTTCTGGCGGCGGTGTTGGGCAATTGTCTGTGCATTCTCGGTCAGAACCTTTACGCAGGCACCCCCCACGCGGGCGCGGAAGACCTTGCCAAATCTCTTGCCGATGCGAAGCCCGGCCAGACGATCACGCTGCCCGAGGGACAAGTGCAGGCTGGCAACCTGGTCGTGCCGGCGGGAGTGAATCTGCGCGGGGCCGGCTATAGCAAGACGATTCTCGACGCCACCGGCTGCCAAAACGGAATCGTCGTCAAGGGCGGCAAGGGAACGCAAATCTCCGACCTGACAGTCCGGGGCGCTACGGCGGCCAATATTCAAGTCAGCGAATCCCAGCAGGTGACCATCGCCCGCGTGGTGGCTCGGGAGGGGCTCGGCGGGATCGGTTTCGCGGATGTCACCGACGGGCGGATCGAGAACTGTATCGTAGCGGCCAACCGCTACGGGATCCTGATGAAGGGCGGCCAGCGCAACTGCATCGTCAATTGCAGCGTCGTTCAGAACGCAGGCATCGGCATCAGCTTGGCCTCCGGCGAGAAGGCGACGGTTTTTAATAATGCTATCGCCGGCAACGCCACCGGCGTGTACATGGGTCAGGAACTCAAAGAATCCTATCTGGACTACAACCTGTACTTCGATCTGTATGTCGGAAAACTCGCCGAGCAGCTCGCCCGCCCGCACTTGGGCGACTGGAAGAGCCTCAGTGGCCAGGATGCCCACTCGGTGCAATTCGCCGCCACGTTCCGCGAAGAGAAAGCCGGCGATTATGCCATCGTCAACCCGTTGGAATGGTCGCTGGAGCGGGCGGTGAGCTCCGATTGGGGCGCCAAACAGTTGGGCGAGGTCAAAGCGCCGCAAGCCGACATCAACGGCCAGCCCCGCCAGCAAGCGCCGGATTTGGGCGCCTACGAGACGGTTCTCACGCCCGCGCGTCCGGCCGATGGAACCTTTGAAATCAAGGGTGACGAAGGCATCAAGAGCGCCGGCATCTTCACCAAAGAGGGACGTGAAGTCAGCTATCTCTTCCAGAATCTGCCGCTGGCCAAGGGGCGGCATTCCTTCTGGTTCCCGCCGAGGACCTTTGAAGGCAAAGTCATCCCCGCCGGCACCTATGAGATCCGCACCGCCGAGAGCGATCTTGCCTGGGAATACCTCGGCTGGATCGGCGACACCGGCAAGGTGGCCGACGCCCGCTTGATGGCGGCGATAGGCGCCTGTTACTCCATGTTCGACGGCGATGTTCTTTACGTTGGCTCGGGTTGGTCCGAGGATGATACCTCTCTGCGCTGCTACAACCTTGCAGACCAAAAAGTGCTGTGGTCCCTGCCCGGCAGGGAAGGTCCCAGGGGACTGGCCAAGGGAGAAGACGGTTACCTCTACATGCTGCGCGCCTTCGGCGAACAAGGGCAGTTTGCCCGCATCGACGGCAAGACCGGCAAGATCGCCGCGGGCTGGGGCACCGACAACACCGGGCAGATTTACTTTGAGAAGGGGGCCGCGATGCGCGACCTGGTGTGCCTGGACGGCAAATTCTACGTCTGTGACCCAGCCGCCGCGGTGATCCGCTACGGCGATGCAACCAAGCCGATTCCCTGGTCGGGTTCCTTTCCCGCCGCCAAGGCTCAATTCATGGGCTTGGACGCTAAGACAAAGCTCCTGTGGATCTGCACCTCGGACGGAAAGCTACAAGCCCACAAACCCGCCGATGGCAGCCTGGTCGCGGATTATGATCCCAAGCTTGCCGATGTCATCGCGATGGCCGTCAGCGACGGAACGCTCGCCCTGGCCAGCCGCGCCACCGGCAAGGTTCATTTCTTTGACACAACCGATGCGGCGAACGTCAAGACGGGAAAGACGATCGGCCGCGGCGATGGTCCCTACGGCCTGTACCTGCCCGACCGCTTCACTTTTCAAAAGCCCTCCACCGGCTTCACCCACCTGGCGCTCAGCACCAAGGGTGATTTAGCGGTGGTTGACGGCCGGCGCGAGGTCGTGCTCGACCCCAAGGGGGAATTGCGGTGGTCTAACTTCGGCACCGGCAGCAATCCCTTCCCCTCTTTCGCCGATCCGCACCGGATGTACATGGAGAACTACACCTTCCTGGTCGATGAGAAGACCGCCACCTGGAAGCCCGAGGGTTTCTGGAATATTCCCTGGCCCAATCCGGACATCTCGAAATTTCTGGGCGATTTCAAGTTCAAGGATCGCACGTTTCTGGTCTATGCCCTCAGGGACAGCTTCGAGGTGTACGAATTCAGCGGCACCGGCGGCAAGCTGGTCTTCAACCTTGAAGGCAATCCCCGCCATCCGGACCGCTCGTCCAAGCTCCTGCCCAACGGCGACGTAATCACCTCCAATAAAGGGGGCGGGTGGGCAACCATCTGGAAGTTTGGTGGCCTGGACGCCGCGGGCAAGCCTGTCTACAACGATGCCGACGCCGTCAATATTCCCCATAAGCCTGACTCGTTCATCTCACCGTATACCTACGAGGTCAACGACAAAGCCAACCTGAGCCTGGGAACCCCCACCAAGAACGGCGGCATCATCGGGAATATCTGGGTCGGCACTTCGCCCTACGGCACCGGCTGGTCCAACACCGCCGGCACCGACATGGCCGAGATCAACCCGGATGGCACCCTCCGCTGGTTTCACCCGCTGGGCATGTACGGCGGTACCCCCGGCTTCGCTGACCTCAATGGCATCTATCTCGAAGGCGTCTGCACCCAACCGCAGCTTATCGCGGTCAATCCCGATGGTTTGGGACTGGGCACCGCCGGCCTGCCTGCCGCCGTGAACTACGACGGCTTCTGGATGGACTATGAAGGATCGCTGCAAGGCTACATCGGCACAGACGGACATCGCTACGCCATCATCGGCGACAATATCAAAGGCTGCGGCCACTGGTTCCGCCTGCGGAATGACGACAAGATCACCACTGCCACCCAGCCGGTGGCACTGAGCGAAGAGTCGGCCGGACGTCTCAAGGCAGTGAACGCCCCCAAACCCGGTAAGGTAGCCTGGCGTCCGCCCACGCCGACGCTGCGGATTCCCAAGTTGGCCAAGCCGCTCGCCATCGACGGCGACATGGCCAAATGGCGCACGCTGGGCATTGCCCCGCAGATCGTCATTACACCTGAAACCGCCCACGGCGGCATCAAGGGGCCCACCGACGCCAGCGCAATTGTTCGCATCGCCCACCTGGATAACGACCTATACGTGCAGATCATTCGATTCGACGATGTCGTGACCTTCCATCAGCCGATGGCAAAGTCCTTTCAGCAGGACAATGTGGAAATGTGCCTTAATGGCTTTATGGATGGCGTCAAGATCATGGTCTCACCCACCACCGACAAGGGCATCGCCATGGTCGCACAGAAGTTCCTGGCCAAGACAGATCTTATTTCAGAACAGCACGCTCCGCGGAGCGTCAAGGTGCTGGACAATGCCAAGGACGTCCCGGAACGGGAGATGATCGAGGGCGTCTATGGGATCGATATGTCCGCGTGCAAAGTGATCGTCACCGAGTTCAAGCTTCCCATCGACAAGGAATCCTTCGCAACCAACCCGGCGGCGGTGTTCCCCACCACGCCAGGTTCGAGCTTCTGGCTGGGTTTCATGATCGACGACAACGATGAGCCGGGAGCGGACATCCAGCACTACATGTTCTGGCCGGCCACCTACAGCACCTTCCAGCCCAAAGAAGACGGCGCGCAAGCAGTCTTGGAATGATGTGGTTGGATAGCCGAGCGCGCCGAGGCGCCAGCAAACAAACGTCGCACACGGCGCAAAACCCCCCCCTCGCTCCGGTGGCGAGGAGTACGCGCGATCTGCTCGCGCGTCTGCTCCTGGTTATCGACGCCCGGGGCCGCAAGCAACACCGCCCTGAGGCGGTCTCGACGCAGCACCTGACGCTCGCCAGCGATCCGCTGGCGCAACGTGGCGGCGTCGCCGGGATCTCGCAGTTCAACACGCATCAACAACCTCCTTGGTTAAAGAGGCCATAGTCTATCACATATTGACGCGTGGTGCGCCCGAAAGCACAAAGAGTGCCTGATGAATCAGGCGGAGCCTGCCGGGCTAATTCGAACGGGTAATATAGACTTTGGACAGTGCAGCCTGAGTCATCTCTATGCCTTCCACATGGCCATCAATAAAGAGCGTATTCATGCGTTTGTTGTGCCGCTTAAAATCAAACATTGAGGTGTTGCCCGCATTGGCAATAAAGACGCCTTGATAGCAGTCCCCCATCGTCCTGTCGGCCTGGTTGGCCCACCAGAACATCGGATACCAGCCAAACTCCTGCTCGGGAAGTCCATCAGCGTAGTAGACAATTTGATTATGAAATTTCCTTTGAAACCCGTCGCGCCGACCAAGCGTGCTCGATGCATCCCCCTGCATTTTGTCGCCGCACAGGGGTTCGGAATGTCGTAGCTGCTCCAGCACAGCACCGAGCCTGGGGTGGTTCCGTCATAATTGATAATCGGAGCAAAGGTGGGATCCGCCGAGGGGCACGTGAAGATGTGTTTGAGCCCGTTATCCTCCTGAAGCGCCGCCGTCACGTCGGCGAAGGTGTCCAATTTAAGTTTGACGCCCAGGTACAGCGCCAGCGCCGCCGGCGAGGGTAGCGCCCGCGGCACGAAGTTATAGGTGAAGTAGACCTGGTGCGTCCGACCCGAATCATTGATCGCATCAGGCATCCCAAAAGTGCGGGTGAGAAGTCCGGCCATGGGGAAATATCCCTTGTGATCCTGGGCGTGCATGATTGCGGCATATCCGACCTGCCGCAGGTTGGACTGGCAGGCGACGAAATTCGCCGCCGCTCGCGCCTTGTTCAGCGCCGGCAACAGTATCGAGATCAACAGGGCGATAATTCCGATTACCACTAGAAGTTCGACAAGGTAAATCCGCGGCGCGTTCGCATGATATGCTCCTCAGGGAAATAGGAAAGCGTCCGATCAACACGCACTGTAACACAAGCCTGCTCGAACGTGCCAATCAAATTTTTCGATAAAGGGTTTTCATTTTGAGACTTGGAGAATTAGGGCGCACAAACCAACGCGAAAATCGCCGACTGTTGCAGGTATGATTTCGTCTGGCGAAAATCACATGAGGTGACGATCGTTCCTGCGCGCAGCATCGGGGAGTTGCCGCGAAAAAAACGGAGCAGCTGAGTAAAAAATTGAAAAGTTTTTGTTGACAACGCATTGCAGCCGAGGGTGCCTGAACATGTTGTTTGAGCGCTTGCCCTGCATTTGGGCGTGTAGAAACAATTGGAGGATTCCATGTCTCACTCTCTTCGTCAGCGATCTACTGCGCTAGGCGCAGTCAGCGCTTTGCTGATTGCTGCGGCTACCAGTCAGGCGTCCGTCATCGTGAACCAGGTACGCATTGTTCCTGCTACAAGTGCGTCGCCGACCAACTGGGACCCGAACAGCTCAAATGCGAATGTGGCGAACCCGAGCAACACGGATTATGCCCAGGCTGGGCTGAATGGCGTGACGTTTACCGGAAACCCGACAGGTGTGACTGCTGGAAGTATCAGCAACCTGAACAACGCCCCCGCCGCCAAGAACACCGGACTGACCAACAATGATGATGCCGGTAACTCCTATATTGGCCCGGCTGCTTTCACCGACATCATCATCAACCTGAACGGGTCGGTGGACGTGCGGCAGTTCAGCGGCTACCCTTGGCACCACACAGAACAGCGCACCGGCCAGGAATACACCCTTACGGCAGCAATGCCTCCATCCAGCCCGCGTCGACCCCCTCTGACAGCGATGCAACGGAGGTTGGCAACGGGTGGTTCAACATTGCAACGGTGGATTCCACCAACATGAGCGACCCCACACACCTCAATGACACCGGCACCGCCAACACCACCCGTTGGGGGGAGGGCGATACCGGCGCCCCGATGGCTGCTGGTACACCAGCCCACAGGCCGCGGCAACTCAACACTCTGGGGCGAGATGGATGTCGTCACGGCAGTCCCCGAGCCGACAAGCCTCAGCCTGTTGGGCCTCGGCGGCTTGGTGCTTTTGCGCCGGCGCCGTTTGGCTTAAGGAGTTGGATTGAGTTCGGGAGGAAACGCTGCTAGTTAGGCATTTTCTTTTATTCTACACAGTTTCTTGCCCGCCGCGGGGCGCGTCTGTAGGCCGAACGGTTCGATCCGTCGGCGGTTGACGCGCCCCAGCGGCGGTTTTTTTATATTCGGGATCCGGCTATCGACGCTCTCTTTGGTCCGCGCTGACCTCACAGAATAGTCTCGCCGATTCATCGGCGGCATATGCACAACGGGGACCAGAGGGCGTGGTAGTTATGTTGCACACCGTCGTCTTGGCGACATGCCCGACATAAACCCGGCTTTCAGGAGCTCAATTCATGCTTTTCGCTCTCTCTCTCTCAACGATGGGACGTTGCGGCCGTGCGTTATTGCGAGCGGCCGCCAGCGCGATCGCAGTCGTGCTGATGTTGCCGGGCATGGCCTCTGCCGCCACGAACAAGAATCTCGTCGCTGACGGCGGCGTCACCACGGCCAGCAATCCCACCGCCATCGCCGCCGCCATGCAAAAGCTTGTCGACGACATCGCCGCCGATCCGCAGGGTGGCACGCTGACGATTCCCGGCGACTACGCTCACTGGATGATCGACAGGCCCATCTTTGTTTCGGGCAACAACATCACCATCAAAGGCGATGGGGACGCGACACAAATTTACTCCGCCGCTTCCGTATACGGCACGTCTATGTTCGTGCTCGGCGCCAAAAGCAGCTACACGGACGCTGCCATTACCGCAAAGCATCGACCATCGCTGACTGCAGTGCTGGATGGAAGCGCCGGAAACGACAGGTATGGCCTGCGCACCTGGGCCGACGGCGTTTCGGCCTCCGGGTACTTCCCGTTTTCTCCATTTTGTGTGGGGCCAGGCGTCGACCAAAACATGATTACCTACTGGCACAACGACATCAGCGGGAAGATGGCGTTCGACCTTTGCGTGGTCAATAATGGAACCGGTGTCATGAAGGGTACGATTTGCGGCGCTGGTTCCGGCGGGCCGAATGGCGACATCACCGATCCGCGCACCATCTACACGCTTGAGGCCAGCCCAACCGATGGAACCAACGTCAGATTCCGGTTTAAGACCGTCAATGCCGGCAACGCCGTCGCAACTAATGACGTGCTGCTCAGCAAAGAGGCGCTGGGCGCCGGCGTTCATCGCTTTTCTGTGCAAATCGATCTTTTATCAAACCTCGCCTGCGGCTGGTTCAGCACCAGCACGTCGGGCTCGGGAGCGGGGCTCGTAACGCCGGTTCTCACAACGAAACTTAAGCTCGACGACGGCCTGAAATTCAAGGCCTTTGAATACGGCGCGTTGCGCTTGGGCCGCATGCCCCCGCAACCGTTCAGCGGAACGCCCAGCGCCGCAAACGGCGCGGACGGGGACTGGACCTATGCCGGCCTCGCCATGCGCAACACCGCCGCCTACGACACAACGGGCGCCATCGGCAGCGCACAGGCGCTTGCCGGCGGCGGCGCCGCAAATGACGGTATTCGCTACTTCCCCGGCCACGAGGACAACAATCTTGTGGGGTTGTTGACTGCTGATGCGCCTGGCAGCGGCACCACCGACAACATGCTTGTCGGCATCCAGGCGGGGCGCTCCCTCGACGGCGGCCGTGGCTGGGGCTACTGGCTTCCTGATCGAAAGATCGGCGCTGGCTCGAATTCCATCACTCTCAGCGACATGCATCTGATGATCGTTTCTTACCGGCAGGGAATCGCGATGACCGTAGCCGAAGCAAGCAACGTCTCCCTCAAGAACATTTGCCAGGAACATTGCCTGCAGGGTGTCAGTACCTGGGGATGTGCCCCCGCCGGGGCGAATCTTCAGATCACTCATTCCTGCATGAACGGAACCGACACCTGCGTATATGCCAATGGCCAACATCTGGATTTGCTCAATGCCCACATGGCCAGCGTCCAGTCCGTCATGTGCTTCGTCGGTTGCACCGGGCAAATTAAAAGATCCATGGCTGAGATTCCATCCGGAACGCCCGACTACATGATCAAGCTCCTGTCGGGCGCCAACGGCGGCCCGCTGACATTCCAGGGATGTGACTTTGATGAAGAGGGATATCCCCGCCCCAACCTTGCCATTTTCTACGCCGAACCCTCGGCCGGCGACCCCACATCGCTTGAAATTCGAGACTACGATCCGCACGAGCCCAGCAGCGACTTTTCAATGGTGGAGCTGGCCGATCCGCCGGGGAATCCCCCAAACATCGCTCCGGCCAAGCTGACATTCGAAACCGGCAGCGTCGGGGGCGGATCCGCCACCGTCAGCGTCGTCAATTGCCATTCCTCGAACTGGTATGGAAAGATCCTCGACTTCGATCCAAGCTGGCTGAACTTCCTGAATTATGGGCCGGTCAAGTACGATGGGCCGGAAAATCAGTGCCACATCGTGGCCATCTGCGCCGCCAACCACACTAACCTGACCCCGCGCCCCAGCTATCAATATTGGTCCCCGAAAAAGGCGTATGGCACCAATGAGCGGGTGGAACTCAACGGAAAGTATTATCGTGCCTTCTCGGGCAATACCAATGTTACACCTGGGACCAATCCCAAAATCTGGATACCCATTAAGATGACGTTTCTGGCCGGCACGTTTGTCATTCGACCTCCTAACGCGTCGTTGCAGCCAGCGCCAAAGTACACCGAGTACAAATGCACGCGGACGGGAACCTACGGCACTGGCAACGCCGAAGATGAACCGGTCTTTACCGGCTCAAATCCTCTGCCGTAGGTGTTCAGGTCCTGTTGTCTGGATAGATCACAATAAAATCGCTTGGAGCAACTGATGCATTCCACTCCGACTCTCTCGCGGATCGTTTGTGCCGCCATGCTTACCCTCGGCCTGCTGAGCGGCCGCGCCTCTGCGGCATCGAACGTGTTCGACATCTCGCAGCCCCCGTACAGCGCAGCGCCCGGACCGGAAAACGCGGCCGCAACAACCGCCGCTCTCAACCAGGCCCTGCGCGACATTGCCGCCGCTAACCCCGACCCTAAGGCCTCGGGATCGATCAAGATTCCCGCCGGTGACTGGTATATCAATGCCCCCATCTTCATGAGCAAAGTGGGCGAGGGACTTATCGGCGCCGGCGTCGGCGTCACCAAGCTCCACGCCGCCGACGGATTCAAAGACATGTCGATGATCGTTGTCGGCGCCAGGACCAACTGGGCAGGCGCCCCCACGCAAACCTGTAATCGCGTAACAAGCGCGATGGACGGCACAGTCGGCACGCGCTACGGCGTTCGGAGCTATACCGAGTATCCTGCGACAAACTTTCCCGCGACCAACCACAGCTCCATCGTCGGACAGAAGAACCGCGGCGGGTGGAAGGCTGACGCGCAGTACGCAGTGAACGACACAGTGGTTTGCAACGACATTGAAGGGCGCGAGCTCACCTTTGTCTGCACCAAGGAAAACAGCAACATCGAGCCAGGAAAAGCCGACTCGTGGAAGACCCACTGGGTGGCAAAGCTGCCGTTTGTTGTGCATCTCAACAGCGATCCCATGGCCGCCGGCGCGAAGAACAACGCCAATGGCCGGGCCTCCGATTGGGCGGACATGACGGCCTTCACGCTCGATTTCTGCTTCGCTCTCAACGTGTCGAACCCGACAGAAACATACAACAACGCCGTTCCCCTGTGCGGCGTCGTGGGGGTCAGCAACTCAAATTCCAACATCTGGCAGATCGCCTATAACGGCAAGGAAGGCACCATCTACTTGCACTACACGCTGAGCGATGGCGTGCCCCGCAGCAGGCCGCTGGCGAAAACCTGTACCGCCTCCGGAATCTACCGGCTTTCCCTCCAGATCAATTTCGCCGAAGAGAAGGGAACGCGCGTGCAGGCGTGGGTCAAGCGCCCCGCTGACACCGCCTTCTCGCGCACGTTCGATGAAAACTCTGCCGCCAACCCCAACGATTTTCCCGCGTCGTGCTCATTCAGGCGCGCTGATAATCCCGTCTTCAAAATTGCCGGCACAGGAACGCACTTTGACACCAATCCGGGCACGACGGGCGTTGCCTCCCCGACCGATATCACCGTCTTTGGTTGCCACGAATCCAATGATCTCCGCTATGCCGATTCGGATACGTTGTCCAAGCGCGGCGGGACAAAGGTTCCCGACGACAACTTCATGTATTTCACCAATGATGCCGGAACGTTCGCGTATCTGCCCCTCACCGAGAATCCCGACGAGGCCCATGTCGCCGACACCGGCATTAATGTCAGCGTGCAGCACGGCGCCGCGGCCGGCGACGCCAAGCAGCAGGGATATGCCATGCTCGCCTTCAGCCGTACGCCGGGCGGCATGCCCAATATGCGCATCAGCGATATGACAATAGTTCCCGGCCCGACCTGGGGCACCGGCGTGCTCATCGCGGATACGCTGCACAGCCGCTTTTACAATCTGGACATCCACGGCGGCTATTACGCGATGGCTGATGCAGGCATCGATGCCCAGTACACCACCGCGATCGACAACTGCGCACTCTCCGGCTCCGAAGCAGGTTTCGCCGGCTGGTTCGATTACACGGTCTTCAATCACGTCACGATTAACCCCTGCGGGCGCTTCGGCGTTTTCGTGCAGGGATGCAATTTGTCGCTCTACGATGTCACCTTCACCGATCCCACCACCTACAAGACCGACAGCTATGTCAGGAACGTCAATGACACCCACGACGGTCAGCTCGATTTCGATGGCATCACCGCCATCGCCGCAGCCGGCGCGGGTTTTCCCAGCATCGCGGCATTCGACATTGCCGACGATTGGATCTATCGCGTCGGTCTGAAGATTCACAATGCTAAGGTCTCCAACATGGGCAAGGGCGCGACGTTCATCAATCTCCCGGTTTCACCCACCAAGTCATTCGCCCATTGCATGGCTTCCATTCAGGGAAGCAGTTATTCGGGTGATCCGATCGACTGTTTTGTCCGTTCCAACAATCCCTGGTGGTTCGGCACCGTCTATGACTGCCAGAGGAATACGCCCGTGTCGAAATGGTTCGCCTATACCCATCCTCAGGAGAACTATGCGGCGTGGAGAACGTCGAGCGTCTACCAGGCCAACAATGCGGTGGTAAGCAACTCTTCGAAGATGTACGTCTGCACCCGCACCCATACCGCCGCCGAGGGCCTCGAGCCCGGCACGACCGGCGGCGCGCCATATTGGGAGCTTGTCCCGGCCAATCGCCTGCTTCTCTTACAGAGCACTCCCGAAGCGCCGGACGCCACAAAGTCATGGATTGTCGATCGGCACATCATCACCCGCGCCGACCAATCGTCGTCATCAAGCAGCGAGTATCGCTGCGCGGCCAGTCCCAACACGTTCGCCGCCGTCAAACCCGCCAAGGGCGCGGCGCCGGCCGTCGCGGCCGCGCTCCCTGACTTTTCCAAGGTTGCCGCCGGCGCGCTGGTGACCTTCAGCGCCACCATCAGCGATCCTGATTCCACCAGCACCTACAGCGACGTTGATCACGTCGATTTCTTTCTCGACAAGAGCGCCGTCCCCTTCGCCCGCGCGGACATCAACGATCTTCCCACCACGACGGCCGCGCCGGCCAAAGTCTACGCGCAGTGGCGCAGCGATGGCCAAGCCCATGCCATCACTGTTATCGCTTATGACAAGTACGGCCAGACCGCGACTTGCAAGGCCGAAAGCGCTGCGGCCCATTGAGGATTTTAAAACATCGGAGGGGGGGGCGGCCGACAGTGGCGCTACGTGGCTTGGATCAGCAGCAACTCTGAGCTCAGCGGATGGTCGAGGTCGATGGTGATCCCCCCGAACAGGAGTTCTTTGCCTGAAAAATTGGCTGATTGGCCGCTGTTGTCGAAGGTGACGCAATACTGCCGGCCAGGGTCGAGGCTCCGCAGGCGAAGGTGGTATTGGGACTGCGAACCGCCGGCCAGTCGAAACACGCCCGCCATAGCCCTCGCGCGGTCCGGCGAGCTGTGTTCCTGGACCCAGAAGCCGCCCGGCTCCGTGCCCGGCAATACCGGTGTGTGGTGGTAGACGACGCTGTCATACAGGTACGGACGCACGAAATTCTTGAATAACTCGACATGGTGGCGAATTCGACCCACGTGCAGCGGGTTCGCCTCGGAGATGCGCGGGTAGATGCCCGACAGGCTCAGGTGGCTCATCAGGCCGATACGGAGCTGAAAATCCACATCGCCGCGCGTGTGTCCGTCCATGGCCACCCCTAAATGATGTGCAACCCGTTCCGGCGGCAGGACCATCGTCAATCCGTTGATGATCTTGCCAGCCCGCGGCGCTACCGGATGATCGCTGGCCGAGCTGTGGTCGAAAATTGCCATCATCGCCAGGTCCAGGCGTCCGCCGCCGCCCGAGCAATTCTCCATCAGCAACTTCGGGTACTTTCGCCGAAGCCTCTCATACATCCCGTGCAGGCTCTGATGCTGCCGCCACAGAACGTTCTCCTGCCAGCCGTGGCGGGGCGTCTGTCCTCCGCACGCAGCCCACGCGTTGTAATCCAGCCGGAAGACATCGAGTTCAAACTCCTCGATGCACTGCGACAGAATCGACTCGCAATATTCCAGCGCCCGCGGGTTGGTCAGGTCTATGTCATCGAAGACCATCGGCTCCCCGTAGCACTTGAGCACCCAGTCGGGATGTTCCTGGTGTGTCCGACTCTTGGGCGATAGCCGTTCGATATCGAACCACGCGCCAATCTTGAGCCCCTTGGCGTGCGCGTAGTCGCTGATGGGCTTAAATCCGTTCGGCAGCCGATTGCCCGGCCGCCAGTCTCCCACGGTGTCATACCAACTGGTGCCCTGATCGGCGTACCAGCCGGCGTCCACGATGAAGACCTCCGCCCCAACCGCCACCGCGGCGTCGATCTCCATCCGCAGCAGGTCTTCGGACATATCGTGCTGAAGATAACTCCAGTGGTTGTAGAGGAGCAATCCCCGGTTCGCGGCCGGCGTCCGGGCAAGCACATTCTGGCGGATGTGGCGGTGCCATTGCTGAATGAGGGCATCGAGCTGCAATTGGAACATGCCCATGTGCACAACTGGCGTCGTGATCGTCTCGCCCGCGTCGATCACGCGCTGGGGCTCCTCGGCGGTCGGTCCCATTCTGACGTGGACCGAGGCTTCGCCGCGGGTATATTCGGCCGTCAGCTCGATCGCCCAGTTGGCCGACCACGCCAGGCATCCCAGGAAGCGCTCGCCCGTCAGGCGATTTTCCAGGATGAACCACGGACAGCTGTGCCCGCTCTTGCCATTACGGCTCTCCAGCCGGACAGGCGTATTCGGCAGATCCAGCCAGTCGAAGAACCCTTCTTCGCCCCAGGCGCGGCTGGCCATGAATCCCACGCGAAAAGGTGTGGCCACACCGTGTGATTGCTGCCGCCAATTCCCGCCCCTCTGAAGCACACCAGACAGCACCGAACAGGTCCCCAGCGCCGCGGCGGACGTTCCGGTGTTCTGGATCTCCAGCCACCGGATGAGGAAGCCATTTCCGCACGCGCGGGTGTGCACGCGAAGGGTCACCGGCCGCAGGCTGCTGCGAAGCTCGACCACCGCATGAGAACCATCTGCTTCGCGCTCCTGTCGAATCTCCACCAGTTCCCAGCCCGAGTGCAGCTTCTGGCCGTCGATCACCAGCTCGAAGCTCGCCACGTCCAGATCCAGCCCTGCAAAGGCTCTCGGCATCTTCGCCGAATCATTCACCCACGTCAGGTTCCGCTCAGCCTCAACAAATCCGTTGCAGGACCAGTTCCGTCCCACCCACCGTTTGGCGATCAACGCCTCGTCGAATATGCACGTCCCGGAGTGATAGCGGACCTGGGTCTTCTCCGAACCGATATAAATGCAACTGAATGCTTCCTGACTCATGCTGGTTCCCTTCATCCGCTATGGTGTTCTCACGCGCCCACTATAGTTTCTTCCGTCCCAGTCGCTTTTCCCAGCCTTCGGCGTGAACGTTCAGGTAAGCATGAGGGTCATATGGGTGATCCTGAACCACGTCCAGATTCAGGTCGATTCCAAGGCCAGGACCGTTTGGGAGCGAAAGGTGGCCGGTCGCGGCGTCCAAGGTAGGAGTCCAAGTCACAAGGTCACGCGTCCAAGGCTCGTTGAACGGATCGAAGTGCTCCTGGATGAGAAAGTTGGGAACGCACGCGGCCAGTTGCAGACAAACGGCAGTGGCGACGGGGCCACCGGATTGGTGCGGTGCGATATAGCTGCCATGAGCTTGAGCCAGATGGGCCACCGCGAGCGTGTTTGTGATTCCGCCAAGGCTCATCGGCTCGGGCTGAAAAATGTTGACGTGGCCGGCGGCGGCGAGCGTGAAGAACTGCCCGACGGTGTCGTACATTTCCCCGGTGGCCACGCGGATGGGGCAGCTCGCCGCCACCTTGTTAGCTGGTTCCTCGCGCTCGCGCGTGGTCGGCTCCTCCCACCAGTAGAGATCAAGCGGGGCAAGTTTTTTCGCTGCCCGCAACGCGTCTGCCTCGGTGAAGCGGGCATGCACGTCAATAAGAATGCGAAGGCCGGCGCCAAATCGCTCGCGGAGGGCGGCAATAATCTGGTAGCTCAGTTCCAGCTCATCGTCTTCAATAAAACCCTGTGCGATGCCGAAGGGATCGACCTTCAAGGCGTGGAAGCCTTTTTCCACGACGGCCTGGGCGGCCTTGACGAAGTGCTCGGGCGTCCGCTCCGTGCGGTACCAGCCATTGGCGTAACCGAGGACAGAATCCCGGACCTGCCCGCCGAGGAGCTGGTGGATCGGCGCGCCGAGTGACTTGCCAAGAATGTCCCAGCACGCCACCTCGATCGCCGCAACGGCGGTGCGGTGAATGTGGCCGGCGTCCAGGCTGACGCTGTCCATCAGCCGCTTTGACAGCATGTTAATGCGGCGGGGATCCTGGCCGAGGGCGAGATGCTCCAGCTCGCGCAACGCCGCTTCGGTGGTTTTGATGAAGCCGTTGATCGTGCCCTCGCCGATGCCGTACAGGCCCGCGTCCGTCATGACGCGCACGAAGAGCCAGTTCTTCCAGCCAGCGCTGACCGTGTAGGTTTCCAATGCTGTGATCTTCATATTGCGAGCCTCGGGTTGGCTTCATGCCTGACGAGTGCTGACAAACTCCATCTCTTGAGAGTCGAGGAACTGAAAATTTCCTCGCGAACTATATCACCGTGCACGATTACGCGCCCTTCAATCCGCGATGGTTGTCATTCTGAAGTACTCTGAAGAATCTGGCTGGATCAGCATACGCGGCCAGATCCTTCAGAGCACTTCAGGATGACAGACGGCGCGGAATTAAGCATAGTCATTTAGGTTCCGCGTTACGATTTTGACAACAGGTCGGCCGCGGCGGCGGTGATGCTCTCGGGATCCATGCGGTACCGCCTGGCCAGATACGGAAGCGATCCGCTCTCGCAGAAGCAGTCGGGAATGCCGATTCGCCGCAGTCGGACCGGCACGCCGGCGTCCACGCATGCATCTGCAACCGCGCTGGCCAAGCCGCCGGTGACGGCGTGGTTCTCACAGGTGACCACACGCCCCACGCGGCCAATCAGCGCCAGCACCGCCTCAATGTCGAAGGGCTTGAGTGTGCTCACGTGAAGTACGGCGGCGTTGATGCCACGGGCCTTCAACTGCTCCGCCGCGTCGAGTGCCCGTCCAGTCATGAGGCCGGTCGAGATCAGCGCCACATCCGACCCGTCTCGCAGCAGCTTGGCCTTGCCTAATTCAAACTGGTAGGTATTCGAATCCAGCACGATCGGCACCTGCCCGCGCAATAATCGCATATATACCGGCCCCGGATAGTCGGCGATGATCGGCACGGCCTGCGCCACCTCGGTCGCGTCGGCGGGATCAATCACCACCAGGTTTGGGATCGATCGCGCCAGCGCCAGGTCCTCAATGCCCTGGTGCGTCCCGCCATATCCAGTAGTCAGACCGGGCAGCCCGGCGATGATCTTCACGTTGGCCCTGCCCAATGCGCAGCCAATGGCGATGAAGTCATAGGCGCGGCGGGTGGCGAAGACGCAGTAGGTGGTGGCGAAGGGGATCCAACCCGTGCGCGCAAGGCCAGCGGCCACGCCGATCATGTTCTGCTCCGCCATCCCGATCTGAAAGAAGCGATCTGGAAACTTATCGCGGAAAATGTGGATATCCGTGTACCTCGCGAGGTCCGCGCTGAGTCCCACGATGCGCCCGTTGCGTTCGGCGGCCGCGACCAGCGCATGGCCGAAGGGAGCGTTCATCGTTCCGGCGGCGCTGGTGGCGTCGCTGCTCAGGATATTCCCGGTCACGCCGCCGGACGGTGTTTCAAAGGAATTTTTCTGTTGCAATGTCAATTCCATGGATTTTGCCGGACTTCCCGACGATCGAGTGGTTACCCCTGGGACTCATCCAATTGCCTGCGGGCCACTTCCCACTCATTCGACTCTACCCGGATGAAGTGATTCTTCTCCCGCTCTTCAAACGTCCTCACCCCCTTGCCCATCAGGGTGTCGAGAATAATCGCGTGGGGCTTGCCATCGACCTTCCGGGCGGCGTCCAGAGCGACGAGGATCGCCGAGATATCGTTCCCATCGACGCGATGCGTGTCCCAGCCAAAAGCCGCCCATTTTTGATCCAGCGGCTCGATCCCCATGATCTGCTTCGGCGGACCATCCGCCTGCTGGTTGTTGCAATCGATGAACGTGAACAGGTGCCCCAGCTTGTAATGGGCCCCGGCCATCGCGGCTTCCCAGGTTGAACCTTCCTGGCACTCGCCGTCGCTCAGCAGATTGAATACACGCGCGTCGCGCCCGTCGAGCCGTAGACCGAGTGCCATCCCCACCGCTTGCCCCAGCCCGTGCCCCAGGGATCCGCCGGTCATCTCAAAACCGGGGCAGGTGTGTTCGCTGCCGCTCATTTCCAGCCGCGACTGATCCTTTCCGTAGGTGTCAAGTTCATTTAGAGGGATCATTCCAGCCTCCGCCAGCGCCGCGTACAGGGCAATCGAGTAATGTCCAATCGACAAGATGAATCGGTCGCGGTTCGGCCAGGCGGGGTCCCTTGGATCGTAGTGCATCTCACCGAAGTAGAGCACCGCCAGTAAATCGGCGATGCCCAGCCCCTGGCCGAGATATCCCTGCCCCACAACCTCCGCCATTCGCAGAACGTGGCGGCGCAGTTGCTTGGCGCGTGCCTGGATCGCTGGCGCCGAAGGCATCGAAGATTTCGATGTTTTTTCAATAAGGGTCATGTTCACAGCCGTTTTCCTGATGTCATCCATCCGAGCGCTGGCACTGGCAGAGGATTTTACGACAACTCCATCCCGCCCGTAAAGTTGAAGCGCTCTGCGTTGACGTAGGCGGCAGCATCGCTCGCCAGCCACACCGCCGCCTCGGCCACCTCACTCGGTTCCACGCGCCGCGGGATCGGAAGCCCTTTGGTTCGCTCCTCCTTCAATTGCTCCTGGGACTTTCCCGAGATCTTCTGCAGGTCACGCTCCAGGGCCTCGATCATTCCACCGGTCATCCGGCCAGGAACAATGGTATTCACGGTGATGCCGTGCTCCCCCAGCGCAACGGCCGCGGACTTGGTCATCGAGTCCAGCGCCGCCTTGCTGGCGGCGTAGCTGGCGAAATTGGGAAAGCCCATGCGCGAAGCTGGCGTTGAGATGCTGATGATCCGCCCGAAATGGCCAGGAATCATCGCTTTGGCCGCCGACTGGATGGCGAAAAACGCCCCGCGCGTGTTGACGGAAAATACTTTGTCCCAGCGCTGCGGCGTTACCTCCAGCAGCGGATCGACAAAGCAGATTGCCGCGCAGTTTACCATGATATGCAATTTCCCCATCCGCCGCACCGTCTGTTCTACGGCATCCGCGCTGGCGGCAGGGTCAGACACGTCCACTGGCAGGGATAGTCCGCTCTTGGACTGTTCGGCCAGCTCCAGCGTTTCCCGTGCAGCTTCCGCGTTGAGATCGGCAAGCACAAGAGATGCTCCCTCCCGCGCGTAGGCACGAGCGATCGCCCGGCCCAGTCCCGCCCCAGCCCCGTAGATCAGCGCAACCCGGCCATGCAGAACGTGCGACGACGGGGAAATTTGCGTTTGATCCTTCATCTATGGTTCCCCGCGACTTGATCCACTCAGTTCCTGACGCCGTAGCCGCGCGTCAACGGTAGGGGATCGGCGTAGCCTGTCAACAAGGCCCCTGTGTCGAGATGTTGTTTGATTCTGGAAGGTGAGCGACTCTGGGCGTAGATACGGCGCTTTTGGGCCAGCCTGATCTTTCCATTCTGCGAGGCTTACGATCAAGAGACAAGCACGGAATCTCCCGTATTGCCGGGCAGCGGATGCCTGGCCTGCTAGACTAAATGGCTGTGCCTGTTGGTTCCCGCGCAGGTGTGCCGGCGGATTGATTCTCGGCCTGGTCTAGGAAGGAGCATAGATCAAGCTGCAGGATCTGCTCCGGCCGGCGCGCGAGGTCCTGCCACGCCGCAATAAGGCAGCGGAGGGTGTCGGGATTGATCTCCTGCGGGTAATCGCCGGCGAAACCTGGCCGCAGGCACATGTACACGTGCTGGTCATGCAGCGCTTCACGGCAGAGTGTCTGGCCTTCGAGTAGCGCAGCGGCGGCGTCCTGACCTGCCTGCACTTGCTCCAGCGCCTCAACGAACCGGCCATACGACAAAAACAGCTTGAGATGGGACTTTAAAAAGCCAAGCGTCCATCGCACCGGCTGAACGAGATGCTCCATCCAGAATGCCGCTTCCCGCGTCCGCGACAATGAGCTCGAAAGCTTCTCCAGCAGTGCCTCCACCCGCTGGGACTTGGCGAGAAGCGCTGAAACGCGCGCGATCGCTGGCTGCAGGCTCGCAGCATGGTAAATATTCGATGTATCCTGCAGTCCCGCCGAAACCAGGCGAACAAACTTTCCCTCGCCGCTGGGCGCGAAGTTACCGAGTCGCAGCCAGTCAGACTTGCCTTCGGTGCCCCCCAGCGTCTCGGGTGTCAGGGTATGCGGATCCAGGGCGTACCAGCAATAATGACGGTAGCTTTCACCATCGCCGCGCAGGCCATCGTAAAGCTGCACGTCCTTGAGGAGCGAGAGAATCGTGACCAAATCTGATGCGGAATCCTTCCCGATCAGCGGTGAGAATGTTTCATCAAGCCATGACCGCCAGGAGATCCTCTGGTCAAACTGCTTGTGAAGCTCGTACCACACCAGTAGCCAGCCCATCGAATGCATGATGTAGACGCCGGCGGCGTAGGTGGCAACGCACTTGAACTTGGAGAAGTCCTTGAAGTCACGGTCGATAGTCTCCAGCGACGAGGGATGGACGAGTGGGAAGTCAGTCTGGCAACCGAACAGCAACTCGCGCAGCGCCAGGACCTGCCGGCCGCCGCCTGATGGACCATCAGCGGCGTTGGCTTCATCCAAACGGCGCAGCCAACCTTCCATCGATCGCACGCGCACATTGTTGGTGTAATAGTAAAGGATGCTGAGAGAACCGGCAGGGAGATGCGGCACCACTATCTCGGCCGCCAGATCATCGTTTGGGGCGGCAGTGTGCCATCCCATGTGGCCGAGCCCGATCGGCCCGAGCCCATACTCCTGCCTGACGTCCGGGCTGTTGAGGTAATCAAGTTCCTGCGACCACTTCTCGGCGTTGGTGATGTCGCCGCATCGCGGGCAGCCGCTCTTGGCGAGCGTCGGCGGCGATCCCAGGGCGCCAACGGCAGAAGGGCCTTCGTCCCACAGGCTGACCGCGGCCGCAAGGTGGCTCGAATGCTTTTTGGCGAAGGTAAGATTCTCTGCAAGCATCTTCCAATAGCTGGGCCTTTTCGGGCAGAGCTGAGGCATGTACATCCTGGCGATTTCGGTAGTCTCGCCGCAGTGATCCTCGACCGGGATATGCGGATAGGGCACGCGCCGGGTTAGATTCGACGGGTGGACCATCAGGATAGTCTTCAGACCTCTTGCTTCGAGATACTCCCAGACTGCTTTCGTCGGCGGGCATTGCTCGCCGGGAATTTGGATGAAGGTGGCATCCCATATGACAATATTGGCGTAGTTCTTGATCGCCCAAGCGACTAGGAGCTTGGTCCGCTCGTGATTGCCGGCGAAATCTTCCCATCGCCAAGCGCCAACGTCGCTGAAGTGGGACTGCCCCTGCATCGTCCCGCGCAGCCCGTTGTGGAGGTGCGAGGTCTCGTAGAAAATCCGCATCCTTCGCTCCGGCCTGACGCGGAGCTGAAGCTCGGCCGGGCACGGAGCAGAATCGGGTCTTAGTTCCAGCAGCGGGTGAACAAATCGCACGCCCAGGTAGTGTTCAGCAAAGCAATACACGGCATATTGCAACCCCAGTCGGTCATCAGCTCGGAGCACCGCCGTGTGCCCGGCATCGGTCTTCATCACGTCGACTGCAAAACCTTCGGGCCCAAGTGTGACCTGCGGCAAGCCTCCTGCACGCTCAAGCGTCGCGATCTCCGGCAGGTTATGGGCCCGGCCCACGAGGATCCGAACAACAGGAGTTTCCGCCACCGGCGGCGATCGATCGAGCGTCCGCGCCCCGAAAGCGCGCTCCCAGTAGCATTGCAGGTCATCGAGGCTCCACTCCAGAGCTGCCCGGTCCGCCGCCGGCAATGTACCGACAAGTACCGTGGCTGTGGTGGATGGATTGGAATTGGCATGCGCAGGGATATGCCTGTCGCTATGGGGAGTTGCCTGGTGAACATTCATGCGTGGTTGTTCTCTGGTAAATGTTCGTAATGTTTTGAGTGCTGCCGCTCTCCACTTCGGGCCGCACTGTCCACGCGGGCAGGTACGCTATCTCAGGGTCGGCAAGGCTTACTTCAAAGCGGCTGATGGGATTCGAACCCACGACGTCCAGCTTGGGAAGCTGGCATTCTACCACTGAATTACAGCCGCAACTGGAAAAGAATCGTACCGCCCGCCAACCCAGGGGGCAAGATTAGGGGAGGCAGGTCAACCATTACCGTTCACACGCCCATCTCCTGCTTCATCGCCATTTCGCGGAGCTTGGGGAGCAGCTCTTCGAGCAGCTCGGCCTGCGGGGAGAGGGGGAACCGTTCGAGCAGGTCCTGCGACATTTCGATCGCTTCCTGGAAACGCTTGGCGCGGATGAGTTCCTGGATGCGCTGCTCCTGTTCCTGGCGCTCTTCAATTTCGGCGTTGTCCTGTATGACTTTCATCTGCCTGCGGATCTTGAGCGTGCGCTGGTCGGCGGGGAATTTTTCCAGCAGGCGCTGGGCGGCGGCCATGGCCCGGCGCCAGCTTCGCCGCTCCACTTCGTGCTTCACCTCATCGTACATGCGCCCGGCGGTGTTCTCGCGATAGAGGTCGCGCTCCCGCGTCACCCGCGTCAGCAGGGCCTTGCCATCGGGATTGCCGGGGAAATCGTCCAGGAATTTCTGGATGGCCGACAGCGCCTGATCCCAATTGGAAATGGCCATGGCATCGTCGACCGACTGCCGCATCTGGCGGTACATACCGCTTTCGACGGAATTCCGGCCTGCCGCCACCGAGGTCCGCGCGGCGGCGACTTCGGCATCGCCGGGGAAATCCGGATCGAGCGACGCCAGCAGGTGCTCGGCCCGGCCCCACTGCTTTTTTTCGATGAGCCGAGCGGCCTGCTGCAGAAGAGCAGTCTTGCGATGGCTGGCGTGTTCCTTGAGCCGGGCCTGCTTCTGCTGGTCGCTCATCAGCGAGAATTCGCGCAGCTCCTGGATCATCTCCAGCAGCCGGTCAAACTGCTTGGAATCCGCGGGAGTGGCGACCGAAGCTGCTGGAGCGACCGCAGGCTGGTAGGTGGCCGGCTCCGGCCGCGGCTGCTTCTGCATCTGGATGCGCAGAGACTGAATGGCCTGCTCGACGCGGGTGAAATCATCGGTGTAATCGGGAACCTCGCTGCTGCTATCCTTCTTCTCAACGACAGCCGCCAGCGCGGAGAGAACCGCGCCCAGGCCGACGCCGAAGAGCAGACACGCCAGGGCGGGGAAAGCGTATTTGATGCCCGCCGAAAGGCTGCGCGCCTCGGGGTGGTTGGCCAACAGCCACAGCACGCAGAGAACGATGCCCATCGCGAAAATGACGATGGCGGCGAGGCGAATCAGCAGGGGGGGGCGGGAAGAACGGCGTTGTTCATCATCCATGTGGAAAGTCCTGATCGATTCCCCTTACTGTGCCTATTGCCAGTATATCGGCGATCCGCGCGCTTTTCGACCGGCCTCCGATGCTTTAGGCTGCACAGCATGAAAATCATCCGCTTTGACTCGGGAGACGGAATCCACCATGGCACGCCAATCGACGAGAAGACCGCGTTGCGCATCGACGGCGACATCCTCACTCATTATGTAGTGAGCAAGGAAAAACTCCCCATCAAGAAACTCCTCGCCCCGATGTATCCCACCGATATCCTCTGCATCGGCCTGAACTACCGCGAGCACGCCAAGGAGTCGGGATCGACGCTTCCCGAAAACCCGATGCTCTTCATTAAGGCCAGCAATTCGCTCAACAATCCTTTCGATCCAATCCCCATTCCGCGCATCACCCATGAGGTGGATTACGAATGCGAGCTGGTGGTGGTGATCGGGCGGGATGCGAAGAACGTGTCGCGCGAAAGGGCGCTGGACTACGTCTTCGGCTACACCTGCGGCAATGACGTCTCGGTGCGCGACTGGCAGCGCGAAAAACGCCTCGGCGGCGGCCAATTCGCCCGCGGCAAGAGCTTCGACGGCCATTGCCCGCTGGGCCCGTGGATTGTCACCAAAGATGAGATTCCCAATCCCAACGCGCTCCGGATCAAGACCATTCTCAACGGCCAAACCATGCAGGACAGCAGCACGGCCGACATGATCTTCGATGTCCCAGCCCTGATCGCGTCGCTCTCCACCACCATGACGCTGCGGGCCGGCGCGGTTCTTCTCACCGGCACCCCCCACGGCGTCGGCTTCGCCCGCACCCCGCCGGTGTGGCTGAAGGATGGGGATGTGTGCGTGGTGGAGATTGAAAAGATTGGGAGGCTGGAGAATACGGTGAGGAATGAGCGATAAAGTCAGCCACTTTGCGGCTTGATTTCAACGTCCGAGCAGTAACGCGAAACATCCACCCTCCACCAGCACGCCGATTCCAATACCAATCAGCGTTGCCTGCCAGAAAATCTTGCGGGCGTCCGTCTTCGCGGCTCGAGATATGCCGAATACAACGGCCGCCCCGACAACCGCCGCAACCAGGCCATACATCGGGCGCCCATCTCCTATCGAGGTGATGATCCAGATGAACGCCACTCCCCAAACATATGCGGCGCCGCTGAGGATGCCGCCCAGACGCACCATGTTTTGACGTCGGCGCGTCGGGGCATCGTCGGCCGCAGCGCGGTAGGACAGAGGTTCTTGGCCGGGTTTGTCGGGGTGTTCTGTCATTTGCATTCCGAAAACGTGCGCGTCAGATTCGTATGGTTGTCCTCGGACTCACTCATGCGCCGCCGATCTGCCGGCCATGAAGGTCCTGACGATCTGTTCGGCGGCGCGGGCGAGCAACTCGGCGGCACGGCCGCTCGATTCTTCCAGCGACATCGGCCGGTCGGCGATGGCGAAGGATGCGGTAAGTCCCTGCAGATGGTCGGGCACGAAGTCATCCGCAATCGCCCCGGCAAGGGCGATGCAGGGAATCTTTCGCTCGGCACAGAGGCGGCTGACGCCGCTGATCACTTTCCCTTGCCCGCTCTGTGCGTCAAGTTTTCCTTCGCCGGTCAGGCAAAGGTCCGCGCCTGCCAGCCGGTCGCGAAAATGAATTGCTTCCATCACGATGTCGATGCCGCTGCGCAGCTCGGCGCCGAAAAACGCCAACATCCCAAACCCCAATCCGCCGGCGGCACCGGCCCCGGGTGTGCGGGCCGCGTCGAGTTTTCCGGTGCGCTCGGCCAAGCCGCGCAGCGCACCATCCAGCATTTTCACATCCTCAGGCGATGCGCCCTTCTGCGGCCCGAAAACACGGGCGGCGCCATCGCGACCGAACAGCGGGTTGGTGACATCGCACGCCACGCGAATCCGCAGCCGTTCCACCGCCGATCCCCGGCCGTGCTTGACCATCAGAACCGACGGCAAATCCCGCCCGGTGAGCGGCTCGGTGGGAGAGACCGGCTGGCCGCCGTCCAGAATAATCGGCAACCCGCACGCCTGGGCGCAGCCGATGCCGCCATCCGTGGTGGCGCTGCCGCCGATGCCGAGAATGACCTGCTCAACTCCCATCTCCGCCGCGGCCAGCAACAACTCGCCGGTGCCGAAGGTGGTCGTGTTCATCGGATTGCGATCTTCGGGCTTCAGCAGCGCCAGCCCGGACGCGGCCGCCATCTCGATCACCGCGGTCTTGCCATCGCCGAGAATCCCAAAGACCGCATCCACCTTCATCTCCGCCAGCGGCCCGGTGACCCGGCGGGAAACCAGCTTTCCCCCGCTGGCCGAGACCAGTGCTGTCACCGTCCCTTCGCCGCCGTCGGCCAGCGGGCATAGATCAATTTCAGCATCCCCCTCCGACGCCGCCGCCGCCCGCACACCGGCCGCGATGGCGGCGCACACCTGCGGAGCAGACAGGCAACCTTTGAACTTGTCCGGGGCGATGACGATCTTCACGGAAGCCGATCTCCCTGTCGCGAGTATATTCGATGCGCCGAAAAAATGATTGAATTCCCATGCCTGGCACTTGTAGGGGCGGGGTTTCCCCGCCCTCTCTGTCCGTCCCGACCCAACCATTTCTTGACCGCGGCACAAGAAAATGTCACAGTCCTCCCGCACTTCATCCGTTTAACGGGTTCCGGAAGCGAGGCGCGATGCGGCGACGGGGATTCACCCTGGTTGAGTTGTTGGTGGTGATTGCGATCATTGGGGTGTTGATCGCCATTCTGCTGCCGGCGCTGCACAAGGCCCGCGAGGCCGCCAACAAGGCGGCCTGCGGCAGCAACATGCGCCAGGTGATGACCGGCTTCCTGATGTTCGCCAGCGAGCACCAGGGCACGCTGCCGGGCGGATGGTGGGATCGGGGCAACGCCGACACCGAAAAACGCTGCTGGCTGATGGGGGCCGGGCCGTATACGTCAGCGCCGCAGTCGGGAACCATCTACAAGAGGAGGTGCGTGAGCTGGGCCCGTTCCTTCCCGCCGTTGGCGAGATTCCCGCCGGTTGCTTATCATTCAACCACATGCCCCGCAAAGAGCATCCCAACTTCAACCCGCGCATCGCCAATCGCCGCGCGATGCACGAATACTTCATCGAGGCCAGGCTCGAATGCGGGATCGCGCTATTGGGCAGCGAGGTGAAATCGCTGCGCCAGGGCAAGGCGCATCTGCAGGAGGCCTTTGCCCGCATCGAGCGCGGCGAATTGATCCTGCACGGCTGCCACATCGACCCGTATGACAAGGCCTCGCTGCAAAACCACGAGCCCACCCGCGAGCGCAAGCTGCTGGTGCATCGCCGCGAAATCCGCAAACTTGAGGCCGAAACCCAGCAGCGCGGCACCACCCTCATTCCCCTGGCCATCTATTTCAAAGCCGGCCGGGTAAAGGTGGAAATCGGCGTCGCCAAGGGCAAGCAACAGCACGACAAGCGACAATCCATCAAACGCAAAGAGCAGGACCGCGAGCTGCGCCGGGCGATGACCCATCGGCAGTGAAACGTGAAGACGACGACATACCGTGGCGCAGCCTCCAGGATTTTCCCATTATTCAAAAGTTGCCATGTCAGTATGATCGGCGAGACTCGTCACGGCCGAATCACGTCGGGAAGTGGATTCTCTCGCCGGCCCGTGACGGTGGGCATTTCATTGGGAGATTCACATGATCGGCAAGAGCATCTCTTGGGTTGCGTTCGCCTTGATGCTGGTTCTGCTATCGGCGGGATGCGGCAAGTCAGAGTCCTCCAACTCCGGCAGCTCCGGCGGATCTGGAGGCGGGGGCGCGCCGTCCGGGTCAGCCCACGCATCGGGTGTGGAGCGCGACGCCGAGGCGGCGATGATGGCGGAAATCAAGAAGCACTGGAGCAAGAGCGCTGACGGATGGACGTCCGCCTTTACCACCGGCTTCTCGAATTCGCCCGATCATTTTCTCCGCCAGTTCAAGGAGATTATGGTCGATCGAATCGATGTCGATGAAGTAACCGAAACCGACAAACTGAACGGCATCGAATGGACCGGCATGATCTGGTTCAAGGACGAACCGTGCCGCGAAGCCGGCGACCAGGGGATCATGCTCGATGGAATGTCGAACCTTGGCGCCTCCGTCAACCGCAATCCCGGGCGCTGGACGCAATACGTTGAGTATCAGCCCGAGCCGCTGCGTGTGTCGAAGGTCAAGGGCAAATGGGAAGTGCATCAAGATACGATGCTGCTGCACGGAAAAATTCCCCAGCCGGCCGACTACGCCAGGGCGGGAATGAAATAAGAGAACCAGGAGCCCGCGCGATTTTGCGCCGCGCGGAAACGTGCCAATGAAAAACGCCCGGACGACTGTCGTCCGGGCGTTTGGCTTGCAATGAAGAAGGCAATTACGCGCCTTTGATCACTTCAATAATCGCCTGGGTCTTGATGACCATCTGGTTTTCATCGAACAGATGGAAGCTCTGCACCAGCAGCTCGTGGCTGCGGCGCTCGATGTCCAGGACGCTCAGGGCGCCGGCGGCCTCGCCGGTGGCCGGGGTCTCGGCGGTCATCAGCTCGCGCTTGGCGGCGTAGCTGGCGATTTCCTGCTTGGTGGCATCGTAGAGCGTCTGGCTGAGCTGCTCTTCCTGCGTGCTGATCATGTACTTGATGTTCGGGGCGGCCGTCATCTCATGATAGCGTTCGCCGCGACAGGGAATCGTCTGCAGCAGGCCGCGGTCGGTCAGCGGCTCGTTGCGGGTGACGATCACTTCGGTCAGCGTATTCTTGCCGGCCGTGAACATGATCACATGCCCGCCTTCGACCAGCCAGACGTCGGCCTCATAGGCACGGCGGCTGACCTGCTCGGAGGCAAGGATCTTGAACAGTTCGGGGTGAAGCGTGCGCTGATACAACATAAGCGTCAGTCCACCGCTGCGGCGTTGTTTGGTTCGACTGCTCATGGGCGTCCATGCTCTTTCTAGGGAAGACAGCGTCTCCCGGATTGTGACAGAAAGTACAAAGATCTGTCGGACAGCATTCGGCGGCTTTTTCCTCGTCTCCACGAGTACTGCTGTGCAGGAGATAAATTCGTCCTGTGAATCTCCTGCCGCCGACGGTTGTTGGCGGGTGTCCGCCCAGTGCGGACTCCTCAATGCACAGATAGTATAGGGAAACGCGACGTTTTCGGAAAGAAAATAATTTTGAATTCTCGTGCCGCTAGCTGTTGGAGAACCACCACAATATGTCGTAAGCCGTGTGAGTTCCTGCCGTTATGCCAAATCCACGGAACAGGAAAATAGTGCCGAAATAAATCCCCGCCAACACCCGAAAGGCAAACTTTCGCCCGTCAAACACTTCCCCCAGCCCCAAGTAATGGTATGCCCCGAAGAGCAGACCAGAAATCAGCACTATCAATAGATATCCCAGCCACTTGCGCAATTTCAGCACATCCAGGAGCAAGAGGTTGAGAAAGGTGAACGCGATCAAACGAAAGACCAACTCTTCATAAATTCCTGCTCCTAAAGCCATTACCAGTGGCTTGGCGGCCGATCCCTCGGTCGCCGCCAACGGAATTCGGGCCGCCAGAGCATTGAGCAGAATAATCGGCAGAACCAGCGCAATACTCTCGACGGCCATTCCAAAGAACGTCCCGAACTTAAGTTGCCAACTGTCGTTGCGGGCGATGTGCCAGGTGAGCAGGATGCCGACCAGGGAAAAGGCCGGCAGATACCGCCCAGTGGCGCCAAAAAAGAGAAAAAAACGCTGCAGAAGACTGGCGGCAACGATCTCCATGCCATATCGGCGGATCAGGATTTCATAGACGATGACCAGCGGCAGGAGGAACACCAAGCTGGTAAGCGGCAATTGGGACCGCTCCAAATAACCGGCGTGTAGTATGCGCGGCGGCGCATCGGTGCTGGCGGCCGCACGGGTCATTTCTTCTCCGCGGGCTTGTCGGGCTCGAGTTGCTGGCACAGGCGGGTGACGCGAATGGCCCGGCTGCCGCGGAACTTGCCCAGATGGCCGAGGAACTTGTTCTTCCCCTCAACCTGGACCAGCACGTCCGCTGACGACGACTTTTCGGTGGTGATGATATCTCCGGGCTGCAGAGACAACAGATCGTTGAGGCGCATGGTGGTCTGGGCCAGAAATGCGCGCATCTCCACGGGAGCATTCTGCACGTTCTTGGTCAGCTTGCGGACGTGATCTTCCTGCCCGCCTTTGCGCTGGTAGCTGAACCAGTTCTGCGCCGCCAGCACGCCCATGATCGGCTCAATGACGTTGTAGGGGATGCACAAGCTCATCGTGCCGGCGCGGTTGCCCATCTTCAGGTCGAACCTGACGACGACCACGGTCTCATTGGGCGGGACGATCTGCACGAGCTGGGGATTGCTCTCGAAATCATGGACGGAAAACGTTACCGGCGTCAGGTTGCTCCATGCTTCGGAAAGGTGATGGGTGGCGCGGTCGGTGATGCGCTGAACCAGCCGCTGCTCGATCTGCGTCAGCGGCCGCTGGGGAATGAACAAATCGGCGTTGGAGCCGCCAAGCAGGCGGTCGATCACCGGGTAGACGATCAGCGGGCTGATCTCCAAACAGAGCTGCCCGTCGAGCTGGTCGGCCTTGAGCAGGTTGAAGCAGGTGGGGTTGGGCAGAGAGTGAATGAATTCGCTGTAGGTGAGCTGTTCAATATGCGCCACCGACACTTCGATGATGGTGCGGAGATATCCGGAAAGGGCAGCGCCGAAGTTGCGGCCGAAGCCTTCGTGGAGGGCTTCGAGGGCGCGCATCTGGTCTTTGGAGACGCGCTCGGGACGCTTGAAGTCGTAGGTTTGCACGTCCGCGCGCATCTGCCCGCGCGTGCTGAAGACCTGGGCGTCGTTCTCCCCCTGCACCGCCCCGGTATCCACCGCCGAGAGCAGGGCATCGACCTCGGATTGTTCCAGTACATCAGCCAATAGTGCCAGCCTCCATGCCGGTATTGGACATTATCGGACGTTTGGACCAGATTGCTAGAGGAGATGGTATGATCGGATCGCCATGACCACCGAAGACATGCTCCAGGAATTGGAACGCGAACCATTCGCGCCGTTGCGGCTTCACCTTGCCAGCGGGAAGTCCGTGGATATAGACGATCCAGGCTCGGCGTTTGTTCGACAGAACACGCTGTTGCTGGTTCATCGCCTCGCCCCGCACTCGCAGGCGATCGGCAACTATGACGTGATCGCGCTGCGCCTTATTGAGCGCATCGACCAACTGGAGGCGGCCAATCGACGTGGCAAGAGCAGCGGGAAACGGCGCGGGGCGTGAATGCGCCCGCTCATTTTTGCAATCGCAACGACGCGAGGCTAGTGGGTCAGTTTGGGTGCCACAGGTCGGCGTACTCGCAGACCTGTGGCTTACTGCGTCGCTACGCGGCACAGGTCTCGGAGTACCGCGACCTGTGGCACCCGGAAATTTCAAACTGACCCATTGCCGACGCGAGCGGGGTCATCGCGCATGGCCGGGTAAGCCTGCGACAATGCGCTGATAGCTCTCGACGCGCCAGGGCGGAGCGGTTTCGGATTCCACATCGGGGAAAAATTGCCGGAGATTTTCGGCGGTGACACCCCACAGGCCGAAGACTTTGACGCCGGGGGTGTCGATCACCGCCCCGCCAAAATCCAGTGGATAGCGGCGGGCGGAACTGGTGGTGTGGCGGCCTTTGTTGGTGAAGGCGCTGACGTCGCCGATGCGCAGGTCGAGGGAAGGCTGAATCGAGCGAATCAGGCTGCTCTTGCCGACGCCGCTGTGTCCGGCCAGAACGGTAATCTTGTCCTTGAGCAGCCCGCGAAGCTCATCGAGCCCAATGCGCTGCTCGACGCTGGTTTGCAGCGAGCGGATGCCAAGCCTGCTGTAATGGCGGAGGGCATCGGCGGCGCGAACGCCATCTTCATCCTCGGCATCCTCGGGAAGGTCCATCTTATTCAGGCAGATGATCGGGGCCAGGCCGCCGGATTCCGCCGCGATCAGCATGCGGTCGATGAGTCCCCACTTGACGGCCGGGTCGCGCAGGCTGGCGACGATCAGCATCTGATCGGCATTGGCGACGATGGGGTGCTGGTCGACGCCTTTGAAGCTCTCCGTGCGGGTGAGCACGGTCTTGCGGGGAAGGATGGATTCGATGATCGCTTCGGGCTGGTTTGCTTCGTTGGTGACGCCCGATTCGCGGAAGCGGACGAAGTCGCCGACCACGATGGAAGTCTCGGCGACTTTGTTGAGGGTCTTGCGGACGGTACACAGAAGCGTCTTGTTTTCCTGCTGCACTTCGTAGTAGAGGGAGAAGACCTGGATGACCTGGCCAACCGGCAGGCCGGCGACGTCGGCCGCCTCCTGCTCGCCGGCACGCAGGGCGGTGGTGCGCAGGATCTTGTTCTGCTGGGCGTCTTTGTTGCGCTGGGAAAAACGCTGGCCGGGGTCGATGCGGTCTTCATCCATATCGCCGCTGAAATAGCGGCCGGTAAGGTCTTTCTCGCGCGGTCCTTTCTTGCGGCGTCGTTCGCTCATGCGGGTGCATGATGCGTCAAGCATCGCGGGAAAACAATGGAAGCCCGCACGTCGAAGGATTATAATGCTGGTGTGCCGCCGCCACTGTTTGACCCCCGCCCCCCCGTGAACTAAGCTTTGGCCTTGATGCGGCGGCTCTTACCGGCCGCCGCAGCATTCCTGCAACGCATCGACACCGACCGATTGATCTCGCGAACATTGGAGCGGCACTTGGCAGTCTCGCTTGAACTATTCGAGGAGTACGAGAAGAAGGAAAAGTGCGGCCTCTTCGGCGTGTGGGGGCCGGCCGAGGCGTCGCAGGTGGTCTACCAGGGACTCTTCGCCCAGCAGCATCGCGGGCAGGAGTCGGCCGGCATCGTGGTGTCGGATGGGACAACGCTCAACGGCCACGCGGGAATGGGTTTGGTCTCGCAGGTGTTCGCCCCGCGCATGCTGCGCGAGGAACTGGCCGGCCACGCCGCCATCGGGCATGTTCGCTATTCCACCACGGGCTCCAGCAAATTGTGCAACGCCCAGCCGCTGCTGCGCGAATATCTGATGGGTCCTGTCGCGGTGGCGCACAACGGGAATCTCATCAACGCCCAGCTTCTGCGCCGGCAGTACGAAGAACACGGGCACATTTTCCAATCCACCACCGATACCGAGATCATCGTTCACCTGCTGGCCAAGCCAACCCACGTGGAAAAGCACGACCCGCTGCCGCACGTGCTGAAGCATCTGCAGGGCGCCTTCAGCCTGCTGTTTTTGTTCCCCAACCGCATGGAAGCCTGCCGCGACCCGTGGGGGATTCGCCCGCTGGCGTTGGGCAAGACCCACGATGGCCACTGGTGCGTGGCCAGCGAGACCTGCGCCTTCGATGCCATCGACGCCGAATACGTGCGCGATGTCGAGCCGGGCGAGATCGTACGGATCGACGATCATGGGCTGACTTCGCGGACGTTCGACGTGCCGGCGCCGGAACTGGCGCACTGCGTCTTCGAGCACGTTTATTTCGCGAACCCCGCCAGCAAGATTTTCGGGCAGACGGTACACACCGTCCGCCAGCAGATGGGCCGGCAACTGGCGCGGGAAGCATCGGTCGAGGCGGATTATGTGATGCCGATGCCCGATTCCGGCCGCTCGGCCGCGCTGGGGTATGCCAACGAGTCTGGCATTCAGTTCAATGAAGGGATCGTCCCGAACCGCTTCGTCGGCCGGACCTTCATCCTGCCCAACCAGCTTCAGCGCGACCGGGCGGTGGCGATGAAGCTGAACATCATTCCCGACGTGGTGCGGGACAGGCGAATCATCATCGTCGAGGATTCGATCGTGCGCGGAACCACCACGCGCTCCAAGATGCGCGCCATCCGCCGCGCCGGGGCCAAGGAAATTCACCTGCGCGTCTCCTGCCCGCCCATCCGCCATCCCTGCTTTTACGGCATCGATTTTCCCACCAGCGCCGAGCTGATCGCGCACAATCGCACCGTGCAGCAGATCGCGGATTTCCTCGAGGTGGACAGCCTGGCCTACCTTTCATTGGACGGGATGCTGGCGTGCATGAAGCACGACAAAAGCAATTACTGCACCGCGTGCTGGAGCGGGCATTACAAAATTCCGATCGACGCCCCGCAGAGCAAATTCAGCTTCGAGCGCGACCAGCTCAAGATGTTCTGATAATTCGCGAAAAATGTGTTGCGCGCCACATCGGCGAACGATGGGCGGGGCGCGCTGGCACAATGTTATCGGAACTCCTCTCGCGCTATTTCCTGCACCATGTCAATAAGGGGCGATCCATTTTCGGCCGATGAAATCTTGGAAGGTGCGACTTGCATCCCGCGGCGTTTGCCGCTGGTCAGGCCCCGCCAGGAAGAGATTCACATGAGCCTGCGCACCAAAATATTGATCAGCATTGGCGCTACCGCCTTGATCCTGCTCACGGTGCTGGATCACGTTCTAAGCAACATCCTCATGGAGGGCTTCGCCCGCGTCGAGCAGCGCGACACCCGCCAGAACGCCCATCGCGCCGGAGATTCAGTCGAGGTGGCGCTCAACAACCTGCACACGCGCTCGGCCGACTGGGCGGCGTGGGATGAGGCCGATAAGTTTGTCCGCGAAGCGAACCAGGACTTCCTGAAATCAAATCTGCAGGATGTGACGATGGTCGACCTGAAGGTCAACCTGATCGCGTTCATTGCCCCCGACGGCAAGCTGGTTTACGCCAAGGCGGCGGACATCGAAACCGGTGAGATCCAACCCGTGCCGGCGAGCGCGATGGGGCACTTCGCCGCCGACAGCCCCCTGATTCAATTCAAATCGACCGATGATTCGCACCAGGGCATTTTGATGCTGCCCGAGGGCCCGATGCTGGTGAGCTGCCGGCCGATCACGCCCACCGACCATTCCGGACCGATCCACGGAGCACTCATCTTCGGACGCAATCTGAACGATGCGCGGATCAAGGAACTGTCCACTGCGATGCACATGCCGCTGATGCTTCGAGCCATCAATGACGCCGCGCTGGACGGAACCTGGAAGACCGCCGCCGCTGCCCTGCGCAATGACAAAGATGCGACTCCCACCCTGGCCGCGCCATTGAACGATGCGTTCATCGCCGGCTATGCGATGCTCCGCGATATCTACGGCAAACCGGCGCTGCTGGTGCAGGCGGAGATCGACCGGGAGATCTATCAGCAGGGGCTGGCGACGCTGGTTTACGTCAGCAAAGCGCTGCTGCTGGTCTCGATCGTCTTCTGCCCGGTGATGGTGGTGCTGGTGGAGACGTCGGTGGTCTCGCGGCTGGTGAAGCTCAGCCGCGAAGTGGCCCGGATAGGCAGCAGCGGCGACAAGGGCGCGCGGGTGAAGGAAACGGGCAGCCGCGAAATGGCCAGCCTCGGGCGCAGCATCAATGGGATGCTCGACGCCCTGCAGACCATCGAGGAAGAAGCGCGGCGGGCGCGGCATGCCGCCGAGGAATCCAGTCAGGCCAAGAGTGCATTCCTGGCCAACATGAGTCACGAGATCCGCACGCCAATGACCTCGATCATCGGGTACGCCGACCTGATGCTCGATCCCACCCAGACGTCGGATGATCGGTTCAACTGCATCGACACCATTCGCCGCAACGGCGATCACCTGCTGAGCGTGATCAACGATGTCCTGGACATCTCCAAGATCGAAGCCGGCAAGATGCACGTTGAGCGCATCGCCTGCTCGCCGTTCCAGATCATCTCGGAGGTGGCGTCGCTGATGCGCGGCCGGGCGCTCAGCAAGAAGCTGAGCTTCGAGGTGGCATACCACGGCGCCCTGCCGGCGACGATCCGGACCGATCCCACCCGGCTGCGCCAGATCCTGATCAACCTGATTGGCAACGCGATCAAGTTTACGGACATCGGACGGGTGCTGATGATGGTGAAGTGCATCCCGCCGGCCGGCGATGGCGAGCCGATGCTGCGCTTCGATGTCAGCGACACCGGCATCGGCATGAGCGATCAGCAGCTTGACCGCATCTTCCAGCCCTTCAGCCAGGCCGACAGCTCGACCACGCGCCGCTATGGCGGCACCGGCCTTGGACTGACGATCTGCAAGCACCTGGCGGAGATGCTCGGCGGGTCGATCCAGGTCACCAGCCTGCCCGGCCACGGCAGCACCTTCTCAGTGACGACCGCCACCGGACCGCTCGAACAGGTGGAAATGGTGGCAGAGCCGCGCGAAGTTGCCCCCGCGGAGCTGGCCGCGCCCATCAATCCAACCTTGAGCGGCCGCGTGCTGCTCGCCGAGGACGGAGTCGATAACCAGAAATTGCTCTCGCTCTATCTGCGCAAAGCAGGCATCGATGTAACGCTCGCCGATAATGGCGACATGGCCTGCGACCAGGCGATCATCTCCCTGCGCGATGGCCATCCCTTCGACGTGATCCTGATGGACATGCAGATGCCCGTGCTCGACGGCTACGGCGCCACCATGCAGCTTCGCAGCCGCGGATATCAAGGGACCATCATTGCCCTGACGGCGCACGCGATGGCCGAGGACCGCGCCAAGTGCCTGCGCGCCGGCTGCACCGACTATCTGAGCAAGCCGATCACCAGGCAGAAGCTGCTGGAGATGGTGGGATCCTATTTGGAGAAGGCGCGGGCGGCGGCCCCACAAGTCGAAACTCGCGACACAGCACATGTCGACGCGCCCGCCGGCCCGATTTCCAGCACGCTGAACGGTGATGCGGAGGTGCAGGAACTGGTGACGAATTACGTGAACTATCTGCCCGGTCAGGTGCAGCGCATGCAGGAGATGATGCGCGCTGGAGACCTGCAGGAGCTCGGCCGCCTGGTGCATCAGATCAAGGGGACCGGCGGACTCTATGGCTTCATGCAGGTGACGCAAATAGCCGCCGCGGCCGAGCAGGAGCTGCGCCTGGAAGCGCCCCTGGAATCCATCCAGCGCCAGGTGGATGCCCTGATTGAGACTCTCCAGCGCGTTGAGGGGTACACCGGCAATGCATGTTCCGCTTCCGCGGATGGAAAAATTGTCAGTGGCACGTGAGCATCGCCAAGGCGCTGCTGGCCGAGGGTGAAACGGGGACGCACCTATTATTGGAGGGTGAAACGGGGACGCACCTAGTATTGCGATCCCGCCCAATAATACGATCCCAACCCCATCAAAATACCGGCCAAATCGTAGACAATTTCCCTTGACATGTTGACATGCTCTGTACACTGCACTTTGCACTGCCGCGAATGTCCCACTCGCCAACAAATTGCCTAAGTTCCCAAAATGACACAACCACAGTAGCAACAGCGATTTATATCATCCCAATGTCCCACAATGTCGCAGAATGTCCCACATTTCATTTTCACTCCCCCCCCCGCAATCCAAAACCCATTTAGTCCTACAACGCTACGTCGTCTCATTTCCCCCTCTCCTGGTACTCCGGGAGAGGGTCGGGGTGAGGGTTTGTGTGCCAAGCAGCGTTGTAGGATTAGGCGGGAACATCCTCGCGCAGCAACGTGGAGCGGGTAGTGCCCATCGCAGGTGGCGCGGGTACTCCGGCGGAAGTGCTCGCCGCAGGCGGATGGGTTTGCAGGTCCACCATCTGTCTGTACCGCCCCGACGCGGCCATCAGTTCGTGATGGTGCCCTTGCTCCACGATCTCGCCGTGTTCGATCACCAGGATTCGGTCGGCATGGGCGATGGTGCTGAGGCGGTGGGCGATCACGAAGCTGGTGCGCCCGCGCATGAGGGTCTGCAGGCTGGACTGGATGAGGCGTTCGGATTCGGTGTCGAGGTTGCTGGTGGCCTCATCGAGGATGAGGATTTTTGGGTCGGCCAGCAGGGCGCGGGCGATGGTGAGGCGCTGGCGCTGGCCGCCGGAGAGTTTCACGCCGCGTTCGCCGATGATGCTGTCGTATCCCTTGGGGAGCTCGCCGATGAAGGTGTGGGCGTTGGCCAGCTCGGCGGCGTGTTGGATCTGCTCCTGGGTGGCCCCGCGGCGGCCATAGGCGATGTTGGCGGCGATGGTGCCGTCGAAGAGGAAGGTATCCTGCTCGACGATGCCCAGCAGGCGGCGGTAGGACTCCACCGTGATGTCGCGGAGATCCACGCCGTCGAGGGCGACCGAGCCGGCGGTGGGGTCGTAGAAGCGGGCGACGAGGTTGCAGAGGGTGGTCTTGCCGGCGCCGGATGGGCCGACCAGGGCGATCATCTCGCCGGGGTGAACGTCGAGGTTGACGCCGTGGAGGACGAGGGGGCCGAAGTCCTGTTCGGCCGCTTCTCCCAGCCCCCCCTCTGCCCCTTTCCCGCGGGTGGATTTGTAGGCGAAGCCTACATCGCGGAAGGTGATCCGGCCGCGGACGGTGTCGCGTTCCACCGCGATGGCGCCGGGTTTGGCGGGCATTTCCACCGGTTCATCGAGCAGGTCCAGCGTGCGGTCGAGGCCGGCCAATTCGTTCTGCAGGGCGGTGGCGCTGCCGGCCAGGGTGGCGATGGGGCCCAGCAGCGAGGCGAGGTAGGTGAGGAACATCACCAGGTCGCCGACGGTGAGGGCTTTGTTGGCATCCAGCAGGCCGGCGGCGACGTTGGTCTTATCCTGCAGTACGCGGGAGCCGCCGTACCAGAGCAGCAGGGCGGTGGCGGTGGGGATGAGGATCGACCAGGCGATATCCACACCGCGCGTCCACCACCACGCGTGCAGTTCCTGGCGGATGAGGAAATGGTTGTTGCCGGCGAAGGTGGCGGCCTCCATGTGCTGGCGGGAGAAGGAGCGCACCACCCGCATGCCCCCGAAGGCTTCGGTGGCGTGGGAGTCGGTGTGCTGGCGGGTGGCGCGGATGTCGCGATAGAGCGGGCGGATCCGGCTGATCCAGGTGCGGTGGGTGAGAAAGACGGTGGGGATCAGCAGCAGCGAGCCGATGAGCATCCGCCAATCCACCAGGGCCAGGATGGTCAGGCTGCCGAGAAGCTGGATGATCGCCCGCCAGGGGTTGTAGACGGCGGAGAAGAGCAGGTCGGCCGCGCCGCCGGCATCCTCGCGCAGCAGCGAGGTGACGCCGCCGGATTTCAATTCGTAGACCCGGTGCAGCGGCAGGCGGACGGCGTGGTCGAAGGCTTTCTTGCGCACGGCCACCCGCAGGCGGCTGGTGGCCTGGGTGGTGCGCCAGCGGCTCCAGGTGCCCAGGCCGAGGGCGGCGCCGGAGAGGAGGATCATGCCGACGGCGGTGACGGCGAGCAGGCGGTGAGGGTCGGTGGGGAATGGAATCAGCCGGGCGAGGCGCGGCGGCAGCGGCTTGGTGTCCAGCACGCTGTCGAAGACGATCTTGGTGCCGTAGAGCGGGGCCAGGCTGAGCAGCGTGGAGAGGGAGAGGGCGGCCAGAGAGAGGGCGGTGGCGCGGCGATGGCCGCGCAACAGATGCCAGAATTCTTTGAGCAGGACCGCGAAGGAGCGCACCCGGCGCTTGGATTTGTGCTGGCCCAGAGGCATGGCGCCCACGACGCCGCCGCCGTGGCCGTGCGGCGAGCCCCCGCCCCCCCCTGCGCCGGCCGCCTCCTCGCCGGCCTCGCGCCGGCGGCGAATCTCCGCCCGATACTCCGCAAACCGCGAACGACTGGTGCGAAACGCAAAACGCATACGCCCCATCATAGCACCCGCGCACCTGCGGTGGGCACTCCTGCGGTGGGCAATTCCGCGCGTACGCGGCACCTGCGGTGGACTGAAGAAGTAGTTCACGGTGTGTTCGGCCCATGGCCCAGGCGGACATGGCCGGCTTCATTTTTCGACCAGGCGCATGGCCTCAGCCCGGCTGCGGGCGATGGTGAACAGCCGTTCCAGCGAGCAGGCGTGAAAGACCTCCAGCAGGCGCGGAGACAGCCCGCACAGGATCAGTTTCCCGTCGGCGCTCTTGATCTGCTGCCGCAGGTTCACCAGCAGGCCCAGAATGGCGCTGCCCATGTAGGAGACGCTGGAAAGGTCGAGGATCCACTGGCCGTGCAGGTTGCCATCCAGCGTCGTCGCCATCTCCGCGTTGAGCCTGTCGAATTCCTCGGTGTCCAGCGCCGCCGGCAAGGTCAGCTCGATCACGGTGACCGATTGCTCGCTGCGAATCTGGAAGAACGGGTCGGGCATCTGTGTGCGCCATTAAATCACAGCCCGGCCCATGCGACAAGTTTCAATCGACAAATTGGTGGGGCGGACATTCTTGTCCGCAATGGCGGCGGCCTATCGAACTTGCAGCGTGTCTGCTTCAAACGTGATTTTCAGGGGCACGATTTCCACCGCTTTGCGATCCCCTTGAGCATGGACCGTTCCCGCACGCCAGGCGTCATAGCCGGCGGCCTTCGCGACATCCAGGCATTTGGAAACGTCGCCCGGATCGACATAAACCGCAAAGCCGGCGCCCATGTTGAACGTGGCGTACGCCTCGCGCACCTCGATCGGCCCGCGCTCGATCATGAACTGAAAGACCGGCAGGGGCGGCCGCACCTCCTCGATGCGATAGACGAATGGCTGATCCAGCCGCATGATCTTTCGCCAGCCGTGGCCGGTGATGTGCGCCGCGTAATGGAGATCGACGCCCGCGCCCTGGCACGCCGCGATGAATTTCACGTAAATCACCGAAGGATCGAGCAGCGCCTCGCCGAACGTCCGGCCATCGCTGATGGGCGTCAGATAGCGCTGCGGCAGCCGCTCGGCGATCTGCCGGCACAAGGACAAACCGTTGGTCTGCACCCCGGAGCTGGCCAGGAAGATGATGGCGTCGCCGGCGCGAACCTCCCCCTTGATGCGGAGGGACTTGGGCTTGATCGCGCCGATCGCCGAACCGGCCAGAACGATCGCATCGTCATTGACGATTCCCTTGAGCGCCGGCGTCTCGCCTCCACCCCAGACGGCGCCAGCGCGGCGGCATCCTTCGGCGAAACCATCGGCCAGATCCTGCGTGCGCAACGGGTTTGCGAACCACGCCGCGTCGCCCACCGCCGCGTGCATCGCGACGGAAATCGGCAGCGCCCCGGTGGTGATCAGATCGTTGACGATGGTGGCTACGGTGTCGATGCCGATGTTGGCATAAAAGCTCTTGCCGGTCAGCTTGAGCATGGCGTCGGCCACCAGATTCTTGGTTCCCAGCCCCTCTTCGACGTGGGCGAGGAACTGCTCGGGCGCCTCGATGAGATAGGCGCTCTCCCCGCGCACCGATGCCGGCTCCGACAGGCCGTGCTGCCCCAGCGCCGCCGTCGTCGTCGCCGCCGCCTGCTGGCAGGCGCGCTTGAACGCATCCAGCAGGTCATAGTTCACCCCCGATTTCGCATAGCTCAGCGATTCCATCGGCTGTGTTGTAAAGTCGCCGGCGCGCGGATGCAAATCGCTGAAAACATCTGCCGCCATCGACGATTTTTGGATTGCCGGCCGCCGCACTACAATCGCCGCATCATGATCAACCTCGCGTTCTCAACCAATGCATTCAAGAAGAACACCCTCGCCGAGGCGGTCGAGGCCATCGCGGCAATCGGATATCGCGGCGTGGAGCTGATGGCGGATGTGCCGCACGCCTATCCCCCGTCGATGGACGCCGGCCAGCGCCAGGACCTTCGGCGCCAGCTCGACCGGCTGCAGATGCGCGTCAGCAACGTCAACGCCTTTACCCTCTTCGCCCTGGGAGACACCTATCACCCAAACTGGATCGAGGATGATGAGCGCCAGCGCGATGTCCGGGTTGCCCACACCATGGCCTGTCTGGAACTGGCCCACCAGTTCGACGCCAAGACCATGAGCATTCAGCCCGGCGGCCCGCTCATCGGCACGACCATCTCCCGCGCCCAGGCCGGCGAGCGCTTCGCCGCGGGACTGGAGCGCGTGCTCGAATTGGCGAGGCGAAATAATGTGATCATCGCCATCGAGCCGGAACCCGGCCTGTTCATCGAAACCGCCGCGGAGTACCTGGAATTCAAGAGCGCCTTTTTCAAGGATGATCCGATCATCCGCATGAACTGCGACGTCGGCCACCTGTTTTGCGTGGGAGAAGACCCCGCCGGTGTGATCCGCGCCATGCCGCAGCACATCGCCCACGTCCACCTGGAGGACATCGGCGCCAACCGCGTCCACCAGCATCTCACCCCCGGCAAGGGCGCCATCGATTTCCCCGCAATCTTCTCGGCGCTCACCGCAATCGAATATCAAGGTTGGGTAACCGTCGAGCTCTATCCCTACGAGACCACCGCCGCCGGGGTGGCAAAATTGGCGTGGGAACATCTCCGCCCGATGGTGGCTTAAGACGCTCATCCCAGCAGATCGGATGCGCCGGCAATCAGATCATCCAGCTTGGCCGCAGTCTGCGTGATCAAAGAATTGTCGAGCTGAATCTGCCCGATTCCCGCTGCATCGATGGACTGATGAAGCGCCGTCAGATTGAACCCCTTGTTCCCCTGGCAGCAGAGCGTATCGGCAACGTAGACCAGTGTGACCAGCATCCGATGCTCATCGGCCAGCGCGGTAGGGCGGTGGTGAAACCCGGCGATGAGCTGGCAGGAGCGCGGGAACTTCCACTGCATCGTCAGCGCTGAGCCGAGCTGCTGGTGATCGGTCCCCAGGATGTCCCGCTCAATCTCGCAGAATTCGAGTTGCGACGTGCGGGCCGTCTCGCACACTTCCACCAGCTTTTCCGGCCAAACCTGCAGCTCAACCAGAATCCCCAGGTCATGGATCATTCCCGCCAGAAACGCCTCATCGGTGATCGGCAGCTTCATCTGCCGCGCCAACTCCCGCGCCGTCACGGCCACCGCGATGCAGTGTTTCCACAGGTCCTTGGCCGTGAATCCCGTGCACAGCTTGGCGCCGCGGAACATTTGTCCCAGGCTGGCCGCGATGGCGAGATTCTTCACGCCGTTCAATCCCAGCAGCACGATGGCGCGCTCGACGGAACCAATCTGCCCGGGCAGGCCATAAAACGCGCTGTTGACGACTTTCAGGATGCGCGTGACCAGCGCCGGATCGTGCGCCACCAGCTTGTGCAACTGGCTGGCCGAGCTTTTCGGATCCTCCACCATGGCAATGATGCGCGCAGTGATTTCCGGAAGGGTGGCGATGGTCGTCACCTTCCGGATGGCGTCATTGACGAGTTCCTGCGGATCGGTTGCGACGGCGGTAGACATCAAATAAACCCTCTTTCTCTCCCACCTTATCGAAAACCTGACCACGCAACTTAACGCAGTCAGTACGCATTCGTAGGGGCGGGGTTTCCCCGCCCTCTTCCGCTGCAAATGCTTCAATAGGCAATCAGTTTGCGCTTCATCCGCCCATCCAGCCGGATACGTCCGAGAATTCCGCTGATTTTTCGGCCGACGCCGCGGCCACCATATATGTTGCTACTCGGCGCCCGGCGTGGTGAGCCATGATTCCAGATGGACTGCAGTGCCCTTCGCATCGCAGCCGCAGCATACGTGACATCGATCACGTTCCCGCTCCGTTCCCGGCCAAGCTGGCGTGGTCCTATATTCACCACCGGCGTGCCGAAACTCGCCGCCTCAATAATCCCGCTGGAAGAATTCCCGGCAAGCACCGCGGCGTCGCGCAGCAATCCCAGAAACAACGGCCGCGAAATATCGCGCTCAATCACCACGGTTTTGGCGGAATGTCTGCTGCCCGCAGGCCGCTTCGCCGCCTCGGTCCAGCAGCGCTGAATCCCCCCGGTGCCGGGATCGTTGTTCGGATGAACGATGACAATCTGCTCGAATCCGCTCGTCTCCACTGCCCGCAGCACGGCCTTGGCGCGGCGATATTCCACCGCCTCGTCAGCATCCGCCGGATGCAGCACCAGCAGCGCATAGCGCCGGGGCGTCAATTCCCCAAATCGCTGCGGCAGCGCGCCCCGCGACGCCGCCTCCTTCTCAATCCCATCCACTCCCGGCGAGCCCACCCGATGAATCCGCCACGCATCTTCTCCCAGTTTCCCGATGCGCTCAGCGCTGGCGGCGGTGGCGGGAAAATGGACGTGTGCCAGCTTGGTAATCGCGTGGCGCAATGAATCATCAACCTGGCCCAGGGCGCGATCGCCGCCATGAACATGGGCCACCACCTTGCCGGAAATGTGTCCCGCCGCCGCCGCCGCGAACGCCTCAACCCGGTCGCCGACCACCAGCACGATATCGCTCTTGAGCCGCGCAAATGCGCTGGCCATCGCGGTGATCGCCCGTCCCGTGCTGCCCGCCATCTCGACAGCACCAGCGCCGGCTGCCGCGCCGCGCCACGGGATGATCTGATCGATCCGCCAACCCTCCCGCATGATCTGATCCACGCTCCGGCCATGCCGCCGATCCAGGTGCATTCCGGTAACGACAAGCTGCAGCGACAGGCGCGGATGTTTCTGTATCGCCCGCAGCACGCCGCCCATCAGCCCGAATTCAGCGCGTGTGCCAGTGACAAAGCAGACCCGCCGGGCCGATGACGCACGAGTATCTGAATCACGCGGCGTCATAGGCGATGGCATCGCAGGAGATCATGTCCCATTGCAGCAGCGTTCCGGCCGCCACCGCCGCGACGGCGCGCCGGCCAACCACATCGCTCCAGGCGGCCGCGGGAATGCCGGTGCCGGGGCGCTGGACGGTGAGGTGACTGTCGGTAATAGCTTCGCCGGCGCCAACATCGCGGCACAACGCGATGCTCTGCCGGCTGACCCGTCGCACGTCCTCTTCAATCGACAGCACGCGCTTGCCGCCGCGCCCGCGCAGACGCTGGGCCTCGCGAATCAGGCGCACGTATTGTCCAAAACCCGCGGCATCGGCACTGGCGGAATGGTCCGGCCCCGTCGCATCGCGGTCGTAGGTGAGATGCTTTTCGATGATGCACGCCCCGGCCGCCGCCGCCGCTGCCCCGGCCAGCGCATTGGTCGTGTGATCGGAATATCCAATCGCAACACCGTAGCGCGCCATCAACTCGCCAATCCAGCATAAATTCGCGCTCTCATCCGGCGCAGGATAACTGCTGATGCAGTGCAGCAAGGCGAAAGGAATATTTGCGCTATGGACCGATTCGACTGCCGCGTCGATTTCTTCCAGAGTCGCCGCCCCGGTGGAAATCAACAGCGGCCGGCCCAGCCCAGCGCACCGCGCCAGCAGCGGCGTGTTGACGATATCCGGCGACGCGATCTTGATTGCCGGCAGTTCCAGTTCCCTCAAAATCTCCACATCACCCAGGGAAAACGGCGTCGCCAGCGGAATCATTCCCCGCCGCCGAATCTGCTCCACGATTCTCCGCAGCGCATCCGCCGGCAGCTCATAACGTCGCAGCATCTCGATTGGCGAAGCATCCGTGCAGCGCTGCTGCTGATAATCGGCGAACGCCGCCGCGCTGTTCATCAGCGCATCCGCCCGAAACACCTGCAGCTTCACCGCATCCGCCCCCGCCCGCGCTGCCAGCTCAACCAGTTCCAGCGCCCGCGCCTCGCTGCCATCGTGGTTCACGCCGATTTCCGCGATCACCAGCGCCGGTTCATCTCCGGAAATTTCTCGACCTGCGATCTGCATCATGCCACCCGCATCTGATTGTGTTGTCGGTCCCACAGCACGGCCTCGGCCCAGTAAAGATCGCGGGCGTGGTCGATCTCGACCGTCTCTCCCATCTCAGTCTCAATGCCGCGCCGATCCTCCCCGAAGAACGCGTGGGGATCGTGCGGAAACTCCCGGCCGCGCAGCATCGACGCCCGCGACACCGCCACCACCGCCCCATCGTGCAGGAAGCACGGCCGAAGGTCCTGGCGGCGGTGGACGCTGCCCGCCTGCAGCGGCACCACGCGGTCGCCATCAAACGTATTCATCCACGCCGGATTCCACTTCCCCACCGGGCAGAACGTGCGCACCGAATCGCAGCGCGTATTGTCCAGATGCTCCAGCGCCCGGTCGATCACGCCATCTCCGCGGACCGGCACGTTGCCATAGAGGACCACAAGGGCGTCGGCGCGAAACTGGCCATCAGATTCCACCGTCTCCAAAGCGTGCAACATCACATCCTGCACGGACGCCTCCGCCGTCGCGAGCTGCGCCGGCCGCTGAATCGTCTCGATCCCCGCTTCCTTCGACAACTGCAAAATCCGCGGACAATCGCTGGAAACCATCGTGCGCGCAATCCGCCCGGCGCTGCGGGCGTGCTCAAAGGTATAGCTGATCACCGGCCGCCCCAGCAGCGAAAGCAAATGCTTGTCCTTCAATCCCGCGCTTCCCGCGCGAGCCAGAATCACCGCCAATGTCTTCATCATCCGATTTCTCTCTTCCTCCCCCGTAGCACGGGTTTCCGACCCGTGCCCAGCAACGCTCGAATCTCAACGCCGTTTGCTCTTTCAAACCACTCTGCACGGGTTGGAAACCCGTGCTACGAAAACCGCTTGCCTGGCGCCGCCTGCGTTGGCATCCGCACTCATCTCCGATGCCAGTCTTTACAACTAGCGCACACAGGACGCTGCGCCCATCGCCCCTGCCCATGCTCCTCGCGCAACTGCCCAAACATCCGCTTCCAGACGTCGCCAACCTCATCCTTACCGACTCGTCCCATCACCTGCCGCCCGGTGATGTCCTGCTCGCAGGAGACAATCCGTCCATCGCACAGCACCATCATGCGCGACTGGATTCTGGCGCACGCCTTGCGCTGCGGCGGCCCCATTTCCGCGACACTTACGTTCGGAATCTGCCCCGCGCAATCGCCGGGCCCGACGATGACCGCCGTCCCCAGCGCCGTCAGCCACTGGTCATACCACGCTTCCATCTCGGCCAGGTTGAGCGCGCATTTGGTAAACGTCGGCACCACCAGCGGCACCCCGCGCCCGCGCTTCTGCCGCTCCAGGATCAGCGTCTTCACGCTCTCCAGCACCGCCAGCAGGGCATCGACGCCCATTACCCGCTGATAGGTTTCAATCGTCGCCGCCGGCATGTGGATGGAGATCACATCGATCGGCGCCGCCGCCAGCTCGGCGATTTGTCCACTGCTCACGCCGACCAGATCGGTCTCGACGTGAATCGCGTGAATCCCCGCGTGCCGGGCCAATTCCACGATGTCCAGAAAATGCTGGTTGAGCAGCGGATCGCCAACTCCCGCGATCGTCAGCCGCATGTCGTCCGCCACCGCGATCTGCTGAAAAAGCGCCGCCGCCGTGCCCGGCGTCATCGGCTCGCGCACAATCTCCAGGTGCTTTCCCGGCCAATACACCGGACTCGTCGCCCTCTGCGTGTTCAACTCAAGAACCACCTCGCGCGGCAGCGCATCGGATGCGGTGTGCTGCGACATCCGCAGCACAAGCTCCTCGCTGCGGGATTTGATCAACTGCCCGTTGAGGCTCGTCGTCGCCTGCTCGATGCGGCTGATCTGCCGGTCCGAGTCCAGCTTGAACCGCTCCAGCGAGCGCGCCACCGGCGCCGAAACCGGATAACAGCTCGCCGTCGAGCACGGGTCGTGCATCGGCTGCTCGGGCATGTAGTGCAGACTGCGTCCGGGATGGCCGGTGCTCAGCTTCTCCAGAATCGAAGACTTGAGCAGCACGCCCCCCAGCCCCGGCGCCGCCGACGTAAAGCACATCTCCAGTTCCTCGTGCCGCCGGGTATGCTCGATGATCTCATCGATCAAATTGAAATCCACCAACCCCGCCGATGGGTCCACCAGCAACACCGCGTCACTTTCCAGCTTCTGCTGCAGTTCGCGCACCCAAGGCCCATGAAACCCCAGATCGAAATCGCACGTGCTCAGCAATCCCCCGCGCCAGCCGTCGGCCCACTTCCGCGCCGCCGCGATCGCCTCAATCGCCGGAACATGTACGCGCGGGCCTTTGGCCAAAACGTATGCCCCCTTTTCCCCCGCAATCGCTTCCACCGCCGGCAGGTGATCTTCCCAGCACAGCACCGCAATGGAGGATAATTGCTGGCAGCGCGCCAGCCGTTCGAGCGTCCAGCTCAACACCGGCTCGCCGCGAAACAGCCGGCTGGCGCTGTCCCGGCCGGGCATCTCATGCAGCATCGACAGGATGGCCGTCACCTTCTTCATGCCGCCTCCCGCTGTCGCTGTTGCCAGGTTCCCACCTGCTGGATCACTTCGCCCATCAGCTTCTGAAATTCCCCCGCGGCGTCGGCCAGCGCCCGCACGTTTTCGATATCGCGATCCACCTGCCGGCGCTGCAACTCGATCCCGCTCACCTTGGCCGCCAGAATCCTCCGGTCGGAGCGAAACCGATTCAGCTCGCTAAGCTGCGTAAGCTGGGTAATCAGGTCATAACATGGCCCAAGATCGTTCATCCGCGCCCGCAATGTGTCGATTCTTGCGATCGCCCGATTCACGCGCGGCTGGTCGACGATGTGCTCCCGAATCTCCCGCAGCAGCGGCAACGTGTCACGGCTGATCTGCTCGATCTGCCCCGCCTCGCTCTTGCGAAACTGCAGGCTCGCCACACACTCCTCCAGCCGGTCCCAGCGCGGCTGCGGATACGGTGGCGCAAGAAGGCACGGAGGCAAGAGGCACGAAGGCACGAAGGGGGAGGTCGTCTCTTCCTTCGTGCCTTCGTGCCTCTGTGCCTTCGTGCCTTCCGTGCAATATTGCGCTATCACCTCCGCCAGTTTCATCACCCGGGTCCCGCGCTTCATCGCCCCGCCTTCGGTGGCATCGATGATCGTTCGATCCGATGTGGCAAAATCCCGCTCGAAATGCTGCAGATACGTGAACAGCCGTTCCTCGGTGTACATCGGATTGCCGTGGATGTCGGGGATGCGCCGCAGGATCTTGCGGTCGCGCACGATCTGCTCCCACTGCTTCATCTCAATCGTGCAGAATCGGCTCATTTCCGGCCGCCAGACATCCTCGTAGCTCGTGCCGGCCGCGTAGCACAATCCATCGCTGAACCCCAAATCCTGCCCCACAAAAACGATCGGATTACATCCCAGATATTCCGCCAGGCAATACGCCAGATGCGCCACCGTAGCCCCGGCCGGGAGCTTCTCCTTGTTCAGCTTCATCTCGCGCAGAAGGCTTTCGGCGAAGTCATTGCCGAGAAGCGACAGGGGACCGGGATGGAGGCTGAAAATCTTGCTGGTCGCCTTGGGCTCGGCCACCAGTTCCGTCTTCAAGTTCTTCGGCAACTTTTCGAAAAATCGCGTGCAGATGTCGTGATAATCCAGCGACGTGACGAAATGCGGCTCGATGCCCATTTCCAGCAGCGGCTGGAGCATCGTCTGCACCGAAATCAGCACCGCCTTGCCTTGCAGGTCCTTTAGCAGATGCTTGTTCTTGCGCAGTGAAGGTCCCGCCGACACGATCACCGCCGGCTTGTTGTGATAGCAGTTCTTCAGGCGTTGCAGGTCCGCAGTGGCGACGTACCACGCAAGATTGCGGGCGATGTTTTCCGCGGTGCGTTTTCCGTTCAATACCAGCGTGTTGATGCTCGTGCGGCAGTAGGAGCTGAACTCCTGCACCCACTCCCGCATCTGCTGATGAAATGCAGGATGGCATTGCATGCTCGGCGGGTGGACCACCACCGCCGCCCCCAGCGACAGGATCGCCTGATGTGCCTGCAGGCGCAAAAAAAGCTCCGCCTTGTTCGCCTGGGTGAGAAACACCACCCGCCCGCTGGCCAGCAGCTTGGAAAAATCGCGCTGCCACAGCGCTGTCCGCAGCAACTTCAGATCCGGCTCGATCACACAGAGCAGGGCTTCTTCGCTGACGCGCTCAAACAGCATCTCGACGTGATATCCCAGCCCGAATCCGTGGATGAAGAATGCCACCTGCTCGTCGGTGGCGAGATTTTCCACCAGCCGGCGGGCTTCATCGAGCGGCTGATAGCGGCTGTGCAGATAGACGGCCTTGCCGTCATCGTTGCTCACCGCGACCGTCGGCGGCCCGGCCTTCGACGGCTCGACGGCATACCCCCCCTGCAGCTCCTGCCCCTCCAGCTCCTCGATCTGCCGCGCCAATTCCGGGTCGCTCCCCCACAGCGCGGCCAGATTCGCGACATACGGAGCATCCTCCGCCAGGATGTATCGCCGGGATGGGTCGCGGCTTGCACTCATGAAAGCCGCCCGGTAGCGTGAGCCATGGGTTGTTTATCGGACGTGCCCGCGGCAAAGGTTGAAAGAAGGCACGAAGGCACGAAGACACGAAGGCACAAAGGGAGGCAGACATCTTTCCTTCGTGCCTTCGTGCCTCTTGCCTCCGTGCCTTACTCTTATGACCGACCTCCTCTTTGATACCCCGTGGTGGCTGCCGGTCGGAATCGCCGTCATCGGCGTGGCGCTGCTGGTTGCGGGGAATCGGCGCACCGACAAGCAGATGTTGCGCTATGGCGCCGCCGCGCTGCTGGCCGCGGTAGCGCTCGCCCTCATCAGTCATTTCGTCGTCACGGACAAGGAACAGTGCATCGACCGCACCAAACAGATCGTCCACGCCATCGAGAAGCAGGATTGGAAGACGCTGGAGAGTTTGCTCGACTCCAGGGCCAGTGTGAAGGTGCTGGGGAGCGTGGTCTATCACAACCGCGATGAGATTCTCCGCGCTGCCCAGAGCGTGGCCGGGGAGATCAAGGATGTGCGCATCCAGTCGATCGAAGCCAGGCAGGTGCAGACCAGCATCACCATCGGCCTGACCGTCTGGAGCGCCCAGCGGGTGACGATGGACCAGACCGTCCCGACCAACTGGCAGCTCGACTGGGAGAAAAGCGCCAGTGGCTGGACCCTGCGCACCGCCACCTATCTCAAGGCGGGCGAGCAAGCCGGCGACATCGGCAAGTATCTGCCGAAACCATGAGCCCCCTGCAAACGTTCCCGCGATGACGAAAGGACGAAATGACTCTTGACCCTTTATCTGTTTCTTGATCTGTTTCCGCTGGAGATCGAGCCGTAGGCAAACAAAGTCACGTAGTGGGAGGAGCTCGGGTGAGGAGTCAATCTGGGCACCGCGGGTGGAATGAGTTTGACAATCCTGACCCTGTGTGCCACTTGGACGGGGACATCGGCAAGTATCTGCCAAAGCCATACGTCCACGGCCAGCGCCGAGTCCCGGCTGAACCTGCGGCGCCGTCAGCGCTTTTCATAGGCCACAAGGCAGGCCCCGACTTCGCGTTCGGTGTCCTGCAGGGCTTTGATCTGCTCGGGGTTGAGGCGGGCGGGAACGACCGGCTGGTCGTAGGCCACCACATACACGTGGCCGATTTTGTTCTCCACCGTTTCCACTTTCTTCAGTTTGTCGGGGGAGAGGCTGGCGATCCGCGGCTCGACGAATTCTGGCATGGGTTGCTCCTATGTTAACCACATCACAGTAACACCCGCCCGCCACCGGCGACAAGATGCAGAAAATCTCCATGCCATGCGTAGGAGAATAATCAGTCTCTTTTCGCTGCCAATGGTTCCTGCATTAATAACATAAGCCTATTAAAAACAAATATTTGCAACTAAAATGGATTCCATTCCCTGCCATCGCCGATAATAATATGGATATAAAGGTCTTGATATCCATTTAGTGCTTGCTATGCTTTCGCACAATTCGGGCGCGGACGCCCGGGAGATTTTTTGGAGAAGCTGGCCATGCGATACCGCCGTCTGTGGATGGGTTTGATCTGCGTATTGATCGGATCGTTTTCGATCCTGGGATATTTTGGGACGGAGGTCTACCGCAAGGCGCCGCCGCAGCCGGTGCGGGTGGTGTCGGCCGATGGAACGGTGCTGTTCACCGGCCAGGATATCCGCGACGGCCAGAATGTCTGGCAGTCGATGGGCGGCCAGGAAGTCGGCACCGTCTGGGGGCACGGCGCCTACGTCGCTCCCGATTGGACCGCCGACTGGCTGCATCGTGAATCGGAGTGGCTGCTTAACCGCTGGGCCAACCAGCGACAGGGAAAGAATTACGATCAGCTCCCCGCTGAAGATCAGGCCGCGTTGCGCGAGCATCTGAAGAAGGAGATTCGCACCAATACCTATGACTCCCGCACAGGCGAATTGTCGGTCTCCAATGACCGCGCCGCGGCCTTCGAGGCGATCAGTGCCCATTACGCTGGGCTGTTCGGGGATGCCCCCGAGCTGCAGAAACTCCGCGAGGCATACGCGATTCCTCCCAGGACGATCAAAGACGCCGGACGACAGCGTCTGATGAACGCCTTTTTCTTTTGGGCAAGCTGGGCGTGCGGCACCGAGCGTCCCGGCGAGGCGGTCACCTATACCAATAACTGGCCGCACGAAAGCCTGATCGACAACAGACCCGGTTCGTCGGTCGTGGTCTGGTCGCTGGTCAGCGTGGTGCTGCTGCTGGCCGGCGTGGGGGCGCTGGCGTGGTATTTCGCAGTGCAGCGGCGCAAGGCGGAGGATGGCCATGTCACCCCCGAATCCAACCCGTTGCTGGGAGTGAATGCGACGCCGTCGATGAAGGCGACGCTGAAATATTTCTGGATCGTGGCGGCGCTGATCGTCGTGCAGGTCGGCCTGGGCGCATTGACGGCGCACTATGGCGTCGAAGGGCTCAGCTTTTTCGGCTTCCCGCTGGCCAAGTGGCTGCCCTATGCGGTGACCCGCACCTGGCACACCCAGGTGGGCATCTTCTGGATCGCAACGGCCTGGCTGGCGACGGGCCTGTATATCGCGCCGGCAATTTCCGGCTACGAGCCCAAGCTGCAGCGCGCCGGCGTCAATTTACTCTTCGTCTGCCTGCTGCTCATCGTGGTGGGCTCGATGACGGGGCAATGGTTCGCCATTCAACAGCGTCTCGGTTTCGTGACCAACTTCTGGTTCGGCCACCAGGGCTATGAATACGTCGATCTGGGCCGGTTCTGGCAGATCTTCCTGTTCGTCGGCCTGTTCGTCTGGCTGGGACTGATGGGCCGGGCGATGTGGCCGGCCATCCGCAAGCCCAGCGAAAGCCGCCACCTGCTGGCGCTGTTTCTGCTCAGTTCCGTCGCGATCGCGCTGTTTTATGGCGCGGGATTGATGTGGAAGCGCCAGACCAATCTCGCCATCGCCGAATATTGGCGCTGGTGGGTGGTACACCTGTGGGTTGAGGGCTTCTTTGAAGTCTTCGCCACCGTGGTCATCGCGTTCCTCTTTACCCGCATGGGCCTGATCAAGACCGCCAGCGCCACCAGCAGCGTGCTGTTCGCAACCTCGATCTTCCTGGCCGGCGGCATCGTCGGGACGTTCCATCACCTTTACTTCACGGGAACGCCGACATCGGTGCTGGCCCTGGGCGCGACGTTCAGTGCAATGGAGATCGTGCCGCTGACGCTGATCGGCTTCGAGGCGTACGAGAACCTGTCCCTCAGCCGCGCCCGGCCATGGGTGGTGGCGTACAAGTGGCCGATTTATTTCTTCATCGCGGTGGCGTTCTGGAACCTGGTCGGCGCCGGCGTCTTCGGCTTCCTGATCAACCCGCCGGTGGCGCTGTATTACATGCAGGGCCTCAACACCACGCCGGTTCACGGCCACACCGCGCTCTTCGGCGTCTACGGAATGCTCGGCATCGGCCTGATGCTCTTCTGTCTCCGCGGCCTGTGTGGCAACGGGCAGTGGAAGACCAGGCCGTTGAAGTTCGCCTTCTGGTCGCTCAACATCGGCCTGGCCGCGATGGTGCTGCTGAGCCTTCTGCCCATCGGCATCGCCCAGACCTTCGCGAGCATCGACAAGGGCATGTGGTACGCCCGCTCGGCCGAATTCATGCAGCAGCCGTTCATGCAGAACCTGCGCTGGATGCGGATGATCGGAGATACCATCTTCGCCGCCGGGATTGTGACCCTGGGCTGGTTCGTCCTCGGTCTAAAGACCGGCTGGTCGAATACCAGCGAGGCGCCGAAGGCGAAGCATACGAACCGGTTGAAGGAGACGGAGGCCGAGCCGACCCTCGTCAACTGATCCGCCTGCATCTGATGAATGAAGAGCCCCGCAGCGATTGATATCGTTGCGGGGCTTCTTCTGAGTCGGGTCTTCGTAGCACGGGTGTCTCGCCCGTGGCTGAACGCTGAACACGGGCGAGACGCCCGTGCTACGAAAGCTTTTGTCTCACGATTACTTCGCCCGCGCCGATCGGACGGCGCTGACGAAAGCACGGGCATTGGCGGTCAGCGCCGGCCAGTCGTTCTTTGACAGGGCGTCCTTTGTGACCAGCGATGAGCCTACGCCCAGACACGCCGCGCCCGCCTTGATCCAGTCGCCGGCGTTCTTCAAATCGACGCCGCCGGTGGGCGTGAGGCGAAGCTGCGGCAGGGGGGCGAGGATGTCCTTGAAGTAGCCGGGGCCTAGCACCGTGGATGGAAACACCTTCACCACATCGGCCCCGTGCGTCCAGGCGCGGAGGATCTCCGTCGGCGTGAATGCGCCCGGGATGGAGATCTTGCCATAGCGCTTGGTGGTGGCCACGACTTCCTCATCAAAATTCGGCGAGATGACAAACTGCGCCCCGGCCGCGATGGCATCGCGCGCCGTCGCCGCGTCCAGCACCGTCCCGACGCCGAGCAGAGCGCGGTCGCCCAGGGTGTCCGCCAATTTCTCAATGCCGGCAATCGCCTTGGGCGTGGTCATGGTCACTTCCACGCAGGTGACGCCGCCGGCCAGCAGCGCCTCGGCAATATTCACGAGCTGATCGGAAGACTGCGCCCGGATCACCGCAACAATTCCCGTCGAGGTGATCTCGGCAAGCATTTGGTCTTTGGTTTTGGGCATGGGGTTTCCTTTCAGCGGCTGTTGTAATGGATGGGAGCGCGGCGGCAAAACTGCTTCGGATCAAATAAGAACCCCGATAGCGCAGAAACACTTGGCACCGTCTGCCAACTGTCATCCTGAGGTAATCCGAAGGATCTCGGATTGGCGAGCACCAACCGATGCGCCAGCCCGAGATCCTTCACGGCGTTCAGGATGACATTCGTTCACATGGCGCCTTTATTCCGCGCGGGCGGCCGCGCTGCCGGCCAGAAACCCCGTACTCCATGCCCACTGGAAATTGAAGCCGCCAATGCGGCCGTCGCAGTCGAGGATTTCGCCGGCGAGGTACAGGCCAGGCACTTTCCGCGACTCCATGGTGCGAAAATCGATTTCATTCAGCGGTACGCCGCCGGCCGTCACCTCCGCGTAGTTCCAGCCGCGATGCTGCGCCACCGGCAGCACCAGCGCCGTCAGGGCATGCACCAGCGTTCGCCGCGCCTCGCGGCCAAGCTGGGCGTTTACCGTGGCCTCATCAACCTTCACGTGGCGCAGCAGCGCCCCGGCCACCCGCTCCGGCAGGCGCGATGCGAGTGTCTTGCCGATGGTGATGCGCGGGCGCGACGATGACTCGGAGATCAGCCAGCTCTCAACGCTCTCGAAACTCTCCGCCGGCAACAAATTCAGCCGCAGCGTCGGCGCCTGTCCCAACTCCTGCGCCATCACCCAATGCCGGCTGGCGTCCATCACCACCGGCCCGCTGATGCCGAAGTGCGTCCAGAGCATGCTGCCGGCCCGCCGGTCGATCAGTTTGTTTTTGGCGAAGGTCGACAGTTCGGCCGGATGGGAAATCCCCGAAAGGCCGGCATGGAACATCGACGGCGCCAGCACCAGCGGAACCAGCGCGGCATAGGTGGGCGTGACGGTGTGGCCAAGCGACCGGACGAGATCATAACCCGAGCCGTCGCTGCCGGTGCGCGGAAGCGACCGACCGCCAGCGCAGAGGATGACCCGACGGGCGGCGAGAGTTCCCGAGCCGTGGCCGATGACGAAACCTCCGCTTCCCGCCGCCTCGCCGACATCTATTTTCATCACGCGACTTGACGGCCGGATGATGATGCCCAACTCATCGCAGCGCGCGAGCAGGGCGTTCAATACCGTGCGGGCCGAGTTGCTGACGGGGAAGAGTTTTCCCGTCTCCTCCCGCTTCAACTCCACGCCAAGTGAGGTGAACCACCGTACCGCCGCCGCCACGTGAAACGCCGCCAGGATATTGCGGACGATATTCCGCGAGCCGTTGAAATCCTCCGGCCGCACCACATCATGCGTGACGTTGCAGCGCCCCCCGCCGGAGACCAGGATCTTCGCCCCCAGCGACTTGGCCCCATCGAGCACGACGGTGCGCCGATCCGCGCCTCCGGTCTGCGCCGCGAAAATCGCCGCCGCCAGCCCGGCCGCGCCCCCGCCCACAATCGCCACATCCGCCCGTTCCGTCATCGCCGCTATGGTAGCACGTGCAATTGGTGGGGCAGACATTCCTGTCTGTCATGGCTGGATGAGCGGCAGGTGTACTCAC
>DAIOHQ010000003.1:0-53677 GCA_036744635.1 Tepidisphaeraceae bacterium
AAGAAAGCGTCGCCGCTTGAGGCTTCATGCAAAATCGTGTGAAGCGGACCCTACAGAACTGCCTGAGGCGTTGCAGTCGTTACAGGCGGAAGTCTCGACTCATCCTGTCCATAGTTCATTCGATCTCGCCGCCGACTTTCTTGACGCCATCTGCGCAGATCGTTGCAATATCTTTTGTAGACCGTGAAGAATTAGGTGCGGTTGTCATCCTGAGGTACTCCGAAGGATCTGGCTTCGAATGGTGATCCATCCAGATTCTTCGGAGTACCTCAGAATGACAGGTGTCTCCTGAATTCATTGCGCGCGGTCATGTACCTCTATCCCACGGAAATGCATGAGTGAGTTTAGTTTCGTCAAGCCCCAGCGGCTGCATCTGCAGTCCCATCCGGTTCTCGATGAACAGTGGATCATGGATCGCATCATCGACGATCCGGCGATTGTCGGGCTGGGAAATCTGGTGCTGGCCGATAAGCCGCAACGGCGCGGCGAGCACCTGGAATTCATTCTGGAAGATCTCCATTCGCCGGCCCGCTATGAGATCGTTTTGAAGCTGGGCGCGGCCACCGATGGGCAGATCATGCGGGCACTGGAGTGCCTGGCGGTCCGGCGCGAGGATGCCCCGGCGGACGATCACTGCGCGGTGGTTATCGCGGAAAACTTTGCCGGCCGGCAGGTGACGTTATTGGCGCGGCTGGGAGAGACGGTGCCCCTGATGGGGGTGCAACTTGGGGCGCTGAAGATAGAGGGGCAGGTGACGCTGTTGTGCTCGACGATCATCGAGCGAAGCGCTGGCCGAGCGCGGGCCGGGGAGGCCGATGACGCGGCGGGGCAAGGGAAATCTCCGCCGCCCGTCACTTCGGCTGGTCTCGCGGCGTCGGCGGAGCACGCCGGGCCCGCGGGGGGTGAAGCCGGCGAGGATCATGAATCACACGATACCGCGCCCCGATCCGCGCCGGCGCCGGCGCAGGCGCCCGGGCCGGTTGGCGCCAATCCGTGGTCGGACGATCATTCGCGGCCGAACGTGAAGCCGGTTTTTGCCGAGGCGCCGGTGCGGGAACGCGATGCGCGGCCGAAGCTCCATTCGCCGGAGCACTACGATGATGTGTTCGCGGCGGCGCTGGGGATGGATCCGATGTCGACGTTTGACGCGCGGGCGCGGGCGCGGGCGCGGGCGATGGTCCGGCCGGAGGCGCGGATCGGCGAGGCGTTGTCACCGCTGAACGAGCGGCGTCGATTGCCATCGCCCAAACCGTTCAAGCGCCGGCCGATCTTCGGATTTTTCTGCCTGGTCTCGCTGCTGATCGCGCTGGCGACCGCGGCGGCGTGGGTGCGGAGCTATTCGGTCGCCGACACCCGCGCCTTCGTGCGCGACAACCAGAGCCAGGTGATGATTTCCGACAAGGGGATGTTGAGCTGGGTGCAGTACACCTCGCTGGCGCCGCACGATGAAGACCGCCAGCGGCAGATCGCGATTCCCTACTGGCTGCCGCTGTCCATCTTCAGCATCCTGCCGGCGGCATGGACGATCCGCTGGGCGAGCAGATGAAAATGTCCATGAGGGGTTATTCTCAGCACTCGCGCCGGTCGCACGAACACGTTAGCATGTCATTCTGAGCGCCAGCGAAGGATCTCGGGCCGAAAAATACTGTGACATTTGAATGTCCGAGATCCTTCGGAGTACCTCAGGATGACAGATGGCGCGGAATTGTGCATGGTGATCTAGTGCTGAACATCTCGACGCGTGAATGTTTCACACTGCGGCGACTGTCAGTTCCTCTGCATCAGCGGCGACGGGCGCGTTATCGCGCAGCTTTTTCCAGCGTCTGCGGCGGATCCAGTAGAACATCACGGGGATCATGATGTCGATGACCTCATCGCTGATGAGCAGGCCGCCGAGGACCGGGGCGGCCATGGGGCGCATGATTTCCGCGCCCGTGCCGCTGGCCCAGAGCATCGGCACCAGGCCGACGATGGCGACGCCTTCGGTCAGCAGCTTCGGCCGCAGGCGGTGGACGGCGCCTTCGATCACGTAGTGGCGCAGGTCCTCCAGCGAGGCGATTTTCTCCAACCCGCCGTGGCGGTCGAGGGCTTCGCGCAGATAGACCAGCATGATGACGCCGGTTTCAGTAGCCATGCCGAACGCGGCCACGTAGCCAATGGAAACGATAACGGAGAAGTTGAAGCCGAACAGCGCCTGGAACATCAACGAGCCGCACAGCGCGCCGATCACGGCCAGGAACACCAGCAGTGTGTCCAGCACCTCGTGGAACGTGACATACAGGAGGAAGAGGATGGCAAGAATGACGCCCGGAAAGATGACAGCCATCGTCTGGCGGGCGCGCAGTTGGTTCTCAAACTCGCCGGACCATTCGATGCTCATTCCGCTGCCGGCCAAGCGCGCTTCGACGGGCTTGATCGCCTGCTGGGCTTCCTCGACAAAGCCGACAATATCCCGGTCTCGGACGTTGAGGGTCACGTAGTTCCGTAGCCGGCCATTCTCGCTCTTGATCATGGACGGGCCTTCGATCACGCGGATGTCGGCGACCATACGCAACGGAATTTGCACGGTAGAACCGGCGGGCATGGCGGACGCGACACCGGCGCTGCGGCTGCCGCCGCCGCCCATCCCTTCGGCGGATGAGCCGCCCATCCCTCCCCCTCCAGACTTGCCGCCGGCACCCATGCCGGCGGTCGAACGCACGCCCATCGGCTTCTGAGCCGACACGGCGGGGCCGGAGCCGCCGCCAGTGGGCAGTTGCAGCAGTTCGGCAGGGGTGGTGCGTGCGGTGACCAGCACGTCGCCGATGGATTCGGCATCCTGCCAATACTCGCGGGCGTAGCGGAGGCGCACGGGGAAGCGCTGGCGGCCTTCGACGGTCTGGGTAATCTTGTCGCCGCCCATCGCGGTCTCCACGGCTTCACTAATCTCGCTCATGTTCACGCCGTAGCGGGCGGCCTTCTCGCGGTCGATGTGGATCTCCAGATAGCGCTTGCCCACGGCCTGGTCGGGCACCACGTCCACCGCCCCGCGGATCGTCTTGAGCTTGGCGGCGATCTCGTTGCTGACGCGCTGGATGTCGGCGATGGATTGATCCAGGCTCTTGCCGGTCGGGCCGAAGACCTTGACGCCGATCTGCGTGCGCACGCCGGTTGCCAGCATGTTGACGCGGTTGATGATCGGCTGGGTCCAGGCATTGCCCCAGCCGGGCATCTGAAGCTCGCTGTCCATTTCCTTCAGCACGTCATCCTTGGTCTTCTGCCAGAGGAACAAGCCCTTGGCGAATGCCGGATCGATCTGGTCCCGCAGGGCCTTGGCCGCCGGATTGTCCGGCGTAGTGCCCGCCATCGGCGTGCCGGCGGCGGTACGTACCAGACTGTCCAGCAGCAGCGCATCCATCATGCCGGGCGCTTGGTCGAACAGTTCCCAATTCAGCGTCTTGGTGCGCTCGCCCCACAGCTTGTCGCGAACCTGTTCCAACTGATCCGCCAGACGCTCGGAGAATCCCGGCGTCTGCCCGCCGATGGCCCGCTTGATGAAGTGGGCGGCGTCTCGGATTGCATTGGGGGCATCAAGGATTAGATCGTCCCGGTTGGCGGCGATCCCCCGCTGGACCAACTCCGTGCGAAGCTGGGCCAGCAGCTTGTCCACTTCCTCCTGCCGGATCACTTCGGCCAACAGCACGCCATGTTCCTGAACCGCGGTGAGGATCTCGTCTCGCTCTTGAGACGAAGCAGGGCGCAACAGCGCGGCCTGCTTGTCCTGGGCAGGCAAACGGGCGATGTGATCCAGCAGCGCCGACAGCGTTGCTCCGGTCAATTCCCGCGCCACGGCCGGCTCATATTCCACCTGACGCCTGCGGGCCAAGTCGCGCATGGAACGGTCGAACTTTTCTGTGGCCACTGAAACGGCCGTGTTCAGCAGTTCCGCAGGCTTGGTCAGCTTGGGATGGAACTTCAGGTACTCACTGTCCTTCACGGCCGCGGGAACGTCAGACCAGTCGCCCGGCTGGATGGTATCGCCCTTGAGCCAGCCGCGTTTCTGCATCTCGGCGGCGACCACCACGCCTTGCTTCAGCGCGTCATCGAACTCCATCTTCCGCTTCGGCCACCACTCCCTCGGATGCAGGTTGATGATCGTTTCCACCATGTCCAGCGGCGATGGGTCGGTCGCGGTGTCGGCGCGGCCGACTTTGCCGACGGCCTGCTCCACTTCCGGCATCGACCGGATCAGCCGGTCCCGCACCATCACGTCATCCAGCGCCTGCGCCATCGCGATGCGCGGGGCGCTGGTGGGCATGTCCAGTATGCTGCCTTCGTTGAGACTGGGCATGAACTCGCCGCCCAGCTTGCGGAAGCGCGTGTCGGCCAAGAAGGCCACCACCAGCAGCGAGGCTACCGCGACGGTGCGCCAGTGCTTGAGGGTCATCGCCAGGATCAGGAAGGCGCCCACGGCAATCCAGATGCCCCAGCGCAGAGATTCATGCAGGGCATGGGGCAGCGTGATAGCGGCGTTCTCAGCCGCCAACCCGGCAAGCACGAACGTCGCAACCAGCGCTGCTACGACAAGCCACATCGTCCAACCTGTCTGCCGCACGCCCAGCACCACAAACACGATGCCCGCCGCCAGCGCCAGGGCGGAGACCAGTTCCGAGCCGATGAAACCGGCTCCCATCGAGATGATCGCCCCCATGATCCACCAGACAAAGCCGGGGCGGTCGATGATCCAGCTCAACAGCGGCTTGTAGATGTTGATGAAGCTGCGGACGATCCAGTTGTCATCTTCACCGCTGAGCTTGCCTCGGATGAAGAGCGGGATGAGCGCCGGCACCAGCGTAATGGCCATGATGGCCACGCCGATCATGGCGAAGCTCTTGGTGTAGGCCAGGGGATGGCTCAGCTTCCCTTCCTGCCCGCTGAAGGCGAAGATGGGCAGGAACGACACAAGCATAATCACCACGGCGAAGAAAATCGGCCGGCCGACCAGACGGCAGGCGTGAACCACCAGTTCCGTGGTATCGCCATGCACCTTCTCCTTGCCGAAATGCAGATGCAGTTCGTGTGTGGCGTTCTCCACCATGACCACCGCCGCGTCCACCAGGATGCCGATGCTGATGGCGATGCCCGACAACGACATGATGTTGCTGGGGATGCCCAGGTAGTACATGAACAAAAACGAGATCAGCGCCGCCAGGGGCAGCGTCACGCACACCACGAACGCCGAGCGGAAGTGGGTGAGGATCAGCAGGATCGCGATGGTGGCGATGATGATTTCTTCGCGCAGCGTGCCGGTGACGGTGTGGATGGCCGACTCGATCAGACGAGTGCGGTCGTAGAAGGGGACGACCCGCACGCCTTGGGGAAGACCGGCTTGAAGATCGCGAATCTTCTCTTTGATCGCCTGTGTGACGGCCAGGGGGTTCTCGCCATAGCGCATCATGACGACGCCGCCGGCGACCTCGCGGCCGTCCTTTTCCAGCGCGCTGCGCCGGAACTCCGGACCAAGCTGCACGCTGGCCACGTCCTTGAGACGGATGGGCACGCCGTTGCGACTCGTCACAACCACATTCTCCAGGTCGTTGACGCCTTGAAGCCAGCCCACGCCGCGAACCACGTACTCGCTGTTGGCTTGCACGATCGTCTTGCCGCCCACGCTCATGTTGCTCTGCGAAATCGCGTTATAGAGCGCCCCCAGCGGCAGGTCATAGACGCGGAGCTTGGCGGGGTCCACGTCCACCTGGTACTGGCGAACCATGCCGCCGACCGAGGCGACCTCGGCCACGCCGGGGATGCTGTTGAGCTGATAGCGCACCGTCCAGTCTTGGATCGCCCGCAGTTCGTCGAGGCTCTTGCCTTCGCCTTCGACGGTGTACCAAAAGATCTGGCCCAGCGCGGTCGCATCGGGCGCAAGATACGGCGTCACACCCGCTGGCATCGACGCTTGGGCGGTTGCAAGGCGTTCCAACACGCGCGTCCGCGCGAAATAGAAGTCCGTCTTCTCATCGAAGATGATCGTGATCATCGAGAAGTTGAACTCGCTCGATGAACGAATCACCTTGACGCCGGCCAAGCCTTGAAGCTGCACGGACAGCGGATAGGTGATCTGCTCCTCGATGTCCTGCGGGCTGCGTCCCATCCAGTCGGCGAAGACGATCACCTGGTTTTCCGACAAATCGGGGATCGCGTCCACCGGTGTGCGCAGCACGGCGTACAAGCCCCAGAGGGCGATGCCCAGCCAGACGATGATGACCATCCAGCGGTTGCGGACACTGAATTCAATGATTTTTGCGATCATACTCGGATGTCCGTAGTCCGTAGTCCGTAGCCCGTATTCGGTAGTGGTCGTCAGTCGATGCTGCTGACTACTGACCACTGACTACTGACTAATGTGCCGGGTTCAGCCGGTTCTCGGCGTCGATGAGGAATGCCCCCACAGTCACCACACGGTCTCCCAGGCTGAGTCCCTCCACGATTGGGTAGTAGTCGCCCGCCAGCGCGCCCAGCTTCACGGCGTGCATGTCGAACACGCCCGGCGCAGACTCGATATAAACAATCTTGTTGCGGCCCGTGTCGATGACGGACGAACGCGGGATGGCCAGGACGTTGGCGGCCGGCGCCGTGGTCGCGTTTCTGGCCGCTGCCGCCAGCGCCTCGGTCTTGGGCATGGCCTCGACCGCCGCCCCGCAGGTCATCATGCTCGACCCGTAATAGGGATTGGCCGTCTCGCTGGCCGTCTGTAGCCAATCCGCCTTGGCCATCGGGCATCGGAACACCTTGGCCGCCGGAGCATCGGCCGGAAGACCAGTCGCTTTGCCGATCTCGATCAGATTGGTTGAGACGGCCTTGAAGCTCTCGCGCAGCCCCGCCAAGTCCTGCCCCATCATCTTGTGTACAGCCTCGGTCAAACGCTTGTGGGCGTCGCCGCTGCGCTCCGACTCGCACAGTTTCTCGAACGCGGCGAGCGATTGGTGCAGCAGATCCGAGACGCCGTCGGCTTTGTCCTGAGAGAGCCGCATTTGGGCCTGGAGGTACGGTTTCAGCGCCGCCTGGAAGGCCTCGGCGCAGGCCAATGTCATCGGCTGCGTGGAGGCTGCCGGGTTCGTTGTGGGCACCTCGGCCGGCACCACCGGCACGCGAATGGCCGCATCCGCGAACATGCCGGGGCGCAGAGGAAACTCACCCTTGGCGCTGCGCTCGTTCTTCACCACGATCCGCGCATCGAGCGTCCGCGTCTGAGGGTCGATCTGGAAGGCGCGGAACGCCACGACTCCGCCGAACGTCTCATTGGGCAGTGCCTCGACGGTGACTTGCACCGGCTGGCCGATCTGCACCATCGGCACATCGCGTTCGTAGATCTTGGCCTGCAACCAGAGCGTATCGAGATCGGCAATGGTGTAAGGCCGGTCGCCGACGTTGAGATAGCCGCCCTCGAAGATCTCCTTCTTGATGACGATGCCGCTGATTGGGCTGGTGACCGTCAGGTGCGAGGGAACCATGCCCAACTGGTCGAACTCCTTGTCCATCTTATCCAGTTGCGCGCGGGCCACGCCCCAGAGGACCAGCTTTTCCATCGTGGCGTTGTAGACCGAGGCCGCATCGGCCTTGGCGTCGGGGGAAGCATCCCCCGGCAGATCATTGACCCGCTTGCGGGCCAGAAGGTACTCGCGTTGAGCGGCGTAGAGTTCGGGGCTGTACAGCGAAAAGAGCGGATCGCCCTGCTTGACCGCCTGCCCGGTGTATTGCAGGAATAGCTCATCCGCTCGCCCGGCGACGCGCGTGCTGATCTGGGCCACCTTGGTCTCGTTGTAGTCCAGCACGCCGACCGCGTGGATGTCGCGCACCAGGGGCCGCGGCTCGACCGCCGTAGTCTGGACATTCGCCAGGGCGATGCGCTGCGGCGAAAGCTGCACCCGCGCCAGCACGTCCTCCGGGAGCTTCACCTGCTCCCCCTTCTTGCGCTTGATCAGCGGCATCGAGCAGATCGGGCAATTTCCCGGCTCGCTGCGCACGATGAAGGGGTGCATGGCGCAGTAGTATTCGACGCTGCTGGCGGCTGATGCCACAAGGGAATCCGGAGCCACCGTCGGGCGAGTCCACTTGTCCCAGTGGTTCTTGATGTTGTCCCAGTAGCCGACGATGAAGCCGGCGGCCAGGAACACGGACAGAAAACGCAACCGGGCGAACAAGACCTTCGTGACCGCGCCAACGTTGTGAAGAAATTCACGGTTCATGTTATCGCACCTCTTTGTCCGCAGTGGGGGATGTCGTCGTGGCTCGTCCGTTCTGGCCGGTTGGCGCCGTCAGGACCGGCTCGGTGCTGGCGCGCGTGGCCGGCCGAGTCGTTGGCCCTGCCAGGGTTTCGATGTCCACTCCTGCCAACGCCTCCAGTTCCGCCAGCCGCCGCTCTCGCTCGATGCGCGATTCGGCGATCATCTGCCGTACTTCCAGCAGCGTCCGCTGGCTGTCGATCAGGTCGGCAAAGCCGACCGATCCGGCCGTGTAGGCTTGGCGCGAGCTGTTCAACACCTGCTGGGCGGCGGGGAGGATGCGCTCGCGAAACAGCGCCACCTGCCGCTCGGCGTTGCGCATCGCGATCAGCGCCGCCACAAAACTGGCCGCCCGGTCGCTGCGCGTCTGCCGGGCCATCGCCTCGGCCGAACGCAGCATCGCCCGCGCCTCGTTGATCTGCCCGCGGATCATCGGAATCGTCGTCGGCACCATCACCATCGCCCCCAGAAACTTCGAGACATCGCCGGTAAATCCGGCGACCGGATTCACATCCGGCAGATATGCCATCCGCGCCAATTCCAGCGCATTCTTGCGCCCCGCGACATCCCGCGCCAGCGCCGACAACTCCGGGTTCTGGTCGGTGGCCACGGCGATCAGCGCAGCGTCGTCCGCCGCCAGCGGCCGCGGCGCTGGCAGCGCTGACGGCAGCGTCAACGGCGCATCCGCCCGACGCGCCAACATTCCATTCAGCATCGCCCGCATCGACTGCGCGTCTGCTTCCATCGTCGCCAGCTCGTTCTCCGCCAGCCGATATTCGATCTGCGCCTTGAGCAAATCCTGCTGCGGCCCGCCCGCCTGCAAACGGTTCGACGCCGTTTCCGTCAACAGCTTCAACAGCGCCACGTTATCCCGCCCGATGCGGATCTTTTCTTCCATCAGCGCCAGGTCCAGATACGCCACCAGCACCTTCCGCTGCAATTCAAACTTCGCCCCCCCAAACCGATACCCCGCCGCCCGCGCCGTCTCAAATGCCACCTTCCCCGCCTGCCGCGTCTTCACCGGCAGCGACAGGTTCATGGCCGGATCGAATCCCGCGCTGATGGTGGTGCGATTCCACGCCTTCATGCGCTCTTTGGAAAACATGTACTCGAAGCCGATTTGCAGATTGCTGTTCGGCCACGCCGCCGCCATGTCGATCCGCGCCAGCGCAGCCTGCCATTCGAAATAGGATGCTTCGAGGTCTCCATTGGCCAAAAAAGCTCGCTGCAGCACCTCCCGCCATCCCGCCTCCGCCGGCAGTTCCGGCAGCTCCCGCTTGTCAAACGCCCCCGCATATATTCCGCCCGCCTCTTTCGCCCGCGCCCGTTCCGCATCCGTCCCCTTGGGCGCCAACACACACCCGCTCATCCCCAATGCCAACGCCGCCAGAACAAGTACCTGTAGGGTCCGCTTCAGCGGACGCGGCCTTTGCAGCCCATCGCGTCCGCTGAAGCGGACCCTACGTTCGACATGATCAGCTTGAGATCCCATGCTTATCTCCACAATCCAAACGATCCCAAGCCTAAATCGGTTCAATTACTCCTGAAATGTCAGTTTCCCCGCCATTTCCATCAGCTCCTCGGCCGGCAGCGCCCCCACCAGGCAAATCAGCCGGCCTTCCCGTTGGGTCATCACCATATTTAGATCTTTAGTGGACTCAACGTGATACGCGATTCCCCCGCGCATCGTCATAGCCGACTTTGGGCAGCAAAGCTCCGATGCCTTGGCCACCGTGAGCGTCACCGGCACATCCTGCCGCTTGAGCAAAACGCACGCAACTCGTTTGTTTTTAATATGTTTCATGCAGCAGGCCATCACTTGCTGCTCTGGCGCCTGAGGAAGTGCCGGCGCCGCCCCCCACTGCTTCTGCAACGCCGCATTTGCCTGCTCGATGGAATCGACCTGCATCACCGCCGTACGCCCCGACACCACATCTTCATGCACCTGCATGAGTTGCGCCCCCGATGCCATCACCGCCCCGCCGCTGCTCGCCAGCAGCGCCGCCGCGATCACCGCCGCCATCGCCAGCAGCGCCGCCACCGCCCGCAACCACTTTGCCGGGGAAAGTGCCGGCCGATTTCGCGGAATCCGCCGCCCAATCGCCGCGTCCAACGCGGATGTATCTACCGGCATCGTCCCCAACCGCGCCAGCCGCGTTGATGTCGCTGCTTCCAATCTATCCTGTTCACTGCTGCTCATAACTCACCAACTTTGTGGTGCAGGCTTTCCAGCATCATGTAGGGTCCGCTTCAGCGGACGGGACCTTTCCAGCCTGCCCTCTCAGATGCAGGCTGGAAAGCCTGCACCACAATTTCATTAGTCCCTCCCCATCCACCCCCGATCCTTCGCCAACTCCCGCAAACTCTCCCGCAACATCGCCCGGCCGCGGTGCGCCCGTGACTTGATCGTCCCCACCGGCACCTCCAGAATCTTCGCCGCCTCGGCCTGATCCATTCCCTGCACCTCCACCAGCAGCAGCGTCCAGCGAATCTCCTCCGGCAACTCCGCCAGGGCATCGATCACCTGCTGATCCGAAAACGCCTCCAGCAGTTCCTCCGGCCGCTCCCACTCCCCCGCCACCTCCGCCGCCGCCTCATTCTCCGCCAGTTCCATCCCCAACTCGCTCAGTGCCACATCCCGCGCCTCGGGTCTACCCTTCCGCAACCGGTCGATCCGCGCATTCCGCAAAATCGCCGCCAGCCACGGCAGCGCATTCGCCCCCTCTTCCAGCCGCTCAATCGCCGCAAACGCCTTGAGCAGCGTCTCCTGCGCCAGATCCTCCCCATCCTCCCTGGACAAAATCCGCGCCAGCCGCAACACGCTCGCCCGGTGCGGCCAGACCATCCGATAAAACCGCTCGCTCGCCAATACCCGATCCAATCGCCATCCCAACCGGCCGCCCCGTCCATCAAAACGAAGCCAACCCGCAAAAAGGTTCAATCCCCCCACTATACGGCCAAGATAGCCCCACGCACCCCCATCCCAACGGTCTTGCCGCCTTCCCCAGCGCCCAATATCATCCCCTCCCGGCCTATGAGCTACGCGTGGGAACGCTATCCTGCGCAACGGTAGATGCTAGTGCGCGCGTCGGTCAGTAGAATAGAAGGTTATGCAGCACGAGGAGTTTGCAATGTCAATCGCTTTTTGGTGGATACCGAACGTATTGGCTTCTGTGGGTTTGGGCGTCTGCATCGCACAAGGTGTGAGAAGGCATAGTCTGGGTCTGTGCTTATTCGCGGTGTACTTTGCCTACAGCTTAGCAAATTCGGTGATCGGTGCCGTCAGGCAACACCAGCAAGACGCGGAGTATCTCCGAAACTTCGTGCAGAACCAGGTCGGGGCGAACACGTGGACCGCACCGGTGCTTCACCAGAGCTACAACCTTGCTACACCGTTCACTTCAGCCCTACTGGTACTCGTTGCGATTCTGTTCGCGAGAAGCTTGGCCGCCCGGCGTGCTGCATGATTCAGGTCAGAAAAGGGGGACATTCAGAATATTCCCGCCGCCGCGCCATCCAACGCTGGACCAATGATTGACGAGTCCGCACCGAAGCGGCACGATCGCTGAACATGGGTCAGGCACTTCTTTTTCACTCCGAACATTGCCGGGGTGCGGGCTGTCCGCTTACTATCAACCCTTTATGACGCCAGCCGCTTCCACCGCCGCCGTTCCGGATCTGCAAGGCCATTTTGGCGCCTACGGCGGCACGTTTGTTCCCGAGACGCTGATCTACGCGCTCAACCAGCTCGAGGCCGAATACGCCCGCGCCAAGGACGATCCCCGGTTCCGCAAAGACTTCGACTATTACCTGCGCGAATTCGTTGGCCGGCCCAGCCGGTTCTATTTTGCCAAACGGCTCACGGAAAAATTCGGCGGGGCGAAAATCTATCTCAAGCGTGAAGACCTCAACCACACCGGCGCCCACAAGATCAACAACACCGTCGGCCAGGCGCTGCTGACCCTGCGCATGGGCAAGAAACGGGTGATCGCCGAAACCGGCGCCGGCCAGCACGGCGTGGCCACCGCCACCGTCGCCGCCCTGTTTGGCCTGCAGTGCGATGTCTACATGGGCGCTGAGGACATCCGCCGCCAGAGTCTCAACGTCTTTCGCATGAAGCTCATGGGCGCCAACGTCATCCCCGTCAACAGCGGCCTGAAGACGCTCAAAGATGCGCTCAATGAAGCCCTGCGTGACTGGATGGGCAGCGTCGAGGGGACGCATTACATCATCGGCACCGTGGCCGGGCCGCACCCGTTTCCGATGATCGTGCGCGATTTCCAGCGCATCATCGGCGATGAGACCAAACAGCAATGCATGGAGATCGAAGGCCGCTTGCCCGATGTCGTTGTCGCCTGCGTCGGCGGCGGCTCAAACGCGGCCGGCATCTTCTATCCCTTCATCGACGACAAACAAGTGAAGCTGATCGGCGTCGAAGCCGGGGGGCGCGGGCCCAAGCTCGGCGACCACGCCGCGTCCATCTCCGCCGGCAAACCGGGCATTCTGCATGGTTCGCTCTCCTACGTTCTGCAGGATGAGGATGGGCAGACCGCGGATGTGCATTCGGTGTCGGCCGGGCTGGACTATCCCGGCGTCGGGCCGGAACACGCCTATTGGAACGACATTCACCGCGTCGAGTACGTGTCGATCACGGATAAGGAAGCGCTCGACGCGTTTCAGCAACTCGCCCGTCTGGAAGGAATTTTGCCCGCGCTGGAAAGCGCCCACGCCATCGCCCACGCCGCCAGGATCGCCCCGAAGATGGCCAAGGACCAGGTCCTGGTCATCAACCTCTCCGGCCGCGGCGACAAAGACTGCCAGGAAGTCGCCCGGCTGATCGAGTAGCGCCCGCCAAAGTGGCATTGGGCTACCAGCCCATGCGCCCGAAGCGCAGCGCTCTTCCCCCGTAGCACGGGACTTTCCGTAACCCGTGCCAAAGTGCATGGCATTGCAGGTCGCAGATTGCATTACGGCGCCTTCCTCCTGAGCCGCTTCGGCACCAACTCGCTCAACCCGGGAATCCCCATACCCGCGCAAGCGGCGAAGTAGACGCCCGCCCCAACCGCCAGCAGCAGCGCTAGCTGCAGCGCCGCTTGACTGCGATGCGCTGCGACTTTCGGATAAATCGGCGAATATTTCACCGCGATACACGCCCCGGTCATCAGCGCGGTCGCGATCAGCATTTTGACGATGTTTCCCGCACTCTTGCCCAGCTCCAGGCCGCCGATTTTTCGGTCGAGCAAATAGAGCATGAGCAGCGCCTGCAGGATAAACGAGATGCACGTCCCCGCGGCCATGCCCGATTCTCCCAGCCGCGTCCAGACCATCGGCAACTCGACCAGCGTGTTCACCACCAGCGTGATGATCGAAAGTACCAGCGGCGTGATCGTGTTGTGCAGCGCGTAATACGCCCGGTTGAGAATCTGCTGCAGGCTGAACGCCCAGATCGCGGCCGAGTAAAAGACCAGCGACCTGGCCACCCATGCCGTCGCCTCGCTGGTGAATTTGCCGTGTTGAAACAGAAGCTGAATCGCCGGCGTCGCCACCAGGATCAGCCCGATGCTGGCCGGCAACCCCTCCAGCAGCGTCATCTCGATGCCATGGCGCATGACGCCTCGAAAGCGGGTGCGGTCTTTGTCGGCGGCGTCGCGGCTAAGGCCGGGAAAAATCGCCGTCGCCAGCGCGATCGCGAAGATGCCCAGCGGAAACTGGTAGAGGAACTGCGCCCACTTCAGCCGGGCCGGCGCGCCCATTTCCATGGGATATTTGAAAACTTGCCCGAGCAGGGAAAAGTGCGTGGCGATCTGCCCGGCCGCGTTGGGACTGGGCGTGAGCAGAAACGAAATCCCGGTATCCAGCAGCACCGAAAGCTGCAGCACGCCCGCCCCCAGCGCCACCGGCAGCGAGAGTTTGAGCATGCGCCGAATCGCTCCTGTCCAGAAATGGCGCACCCAGCGAAAGCGAAAGCCGACCCGCTTGAGGTCCGGCAGCAGCAGCGCCATCTGCAATGCCCCCGCCACCAGCACAAACCCGGCCAGCCAGTACGCCAGCGTCGTCTGCCGCGCCATCAGTTGCGGATCGTTGGGGTTGGCGCTGGTCGCCGTCAGGTGCATCAGCTTGGCGCCCACCGCGATCACCGCGATATGAACCACGTTCAGAATCACCGGCGCCGCCGCGGGCGCGCCGAACTTGCGGTGTACCTGCAGGATCGCCCCCAGAAACGCCGTCCCGCACACCAGCACCACGTACGGCAGCATGATCGCCGTCAGCTTGATCATCAGCAGGCGGTCGGGACGCGGGTCGCCGATGATCGCCAGCGCCCACAGCAGCCCCTCGCCGAGCACGGTCAGCGCCAACAGAATCGCGGCCAGCAGGTTGACGCTGGCGGCCGCGAAATCTCCCGCGGACATTTCCACCGCCCCCTCCAAGCCCGCCGCGCCGTCACCGCCATCGGCTTCGCGCTTGACGGCCGCCGCGTACAGCGGAATAAATGCCGCCGACAGCGCCCCCTCCCCGAACAGCTTGCGAAACAAATTGGGAATCGTGAAGGCTACAGTAAACGCCGACCACACCAGCCCATCGCCAAAGTAGTGCGCAGCGATGGCCTCGCGCCCCATCCCCAAAATGCGGCTGATGAGCGTAAGAAATCCAATCAGCCTGGCATGCCCCACAAACGCGCGCGACCCCTTCGCCCCCCCCACCCCGCTGGCCGGCTCCCTCGCCGCCGCGCTTCCAGTCATCCCATCCGTTTCGGACATCCGTTTCCTTGTGATTTGCGTGACAGCACCTCAAGCCATGGTGGGGCAGAGATTCTTGTCTGCCATGCGTACCCATTCTCACTCAATTTTCCCATGTCCTAATCCTTGGTGGGGCGGACATTCTTGTCCGCCTCCTCTTGCTCTTGTCGACAAAACCACCATTTGTACTTCCACGGATCATCCACCAATTCCCTCTTTACAGGGTTGTTTAACATGTACTGGATCTTCTCTTCCAATTCCGCTTGGTCGCGCACAATCCGATTCCAGGACTCTTCCTGCCAAACGCTTCCCACGTCCTTCCTCACAATGTTGATCTTCCGTGCCGTCGTGCCCTTGATCCGTTTGCTGACCCGGGAAAGGGCGACGTTTGTCCTTGGCGCCAGCAGCACATGAACGTGGTCCGGCATGACTACCGCGGCCGCCAGATCGTAGAACTTTTTGCTCCCATCCAGCAGATGCTGCATGACGATATCTCGCTCGGACTCGGATAACTCTCCTTCCGCTACTCGAAACGTCAGGAAGTAGGTAGCCCCCGCCATTTCCCAGTGCGGCAAACGCCGACGGCGTTGCTTGATCTCTGGAGGCTCGAAGTCTTCCCTTCGGGAGGAGGCAGACAAGAATGTCTGCCCCACCACTGAGGCTGCGCTGGAGGAGGCAGACAAGAATGTCTGCCCCACCACTGAGGCTGCGCTGGAAGAGGCAGACAAGAATGTCTGCCCCACTGGTACAGGAGATACCACGTCGGAAGCTAAAGAGGCAGACACGAATGTCTGCCGCACCAAGACCAACTTCTCCCTCAATCGCCGCGCCGCGCCGGCAATGTCATCGCAGCCGATCACGGCGGCGGTGACCGCGACCGCACGCAGCCCGCTCCCCAGCACTTCATCGACATTCGCCGCGGTGATGCCTGCAATCGCGACGGCGGGCAATGAAATTTCATTGGCGACCTGGCGGGCATATTCCAGCCCGGCCACGAAGTCGCGCGGCTTGGTGCTGCTGCGATAGATCGGCCCGGCGCCGATGTAATCCGCGCCATCCAGCACGGCCTGGCGGGCCTGCTCGATGCGATGGGTGCTGACGCCGACGATCTTGTCCCGGCCAACAATCCTGCGCGCCTCCGCCGCCGGCACATCTTCCTGGCCGACATGTACGCCATCGGCCCCGCTCAGCACGGCGATATCAGGCCGGTCGTTGATGATCGACAGCGCCCCGCGCCGCCGGCACAGCGCCACAATGCCCTTTGCCCGGCAAAGCAGCTCGCCCGCCGGCAGGTCTTTTTCGCGCAACTGCAGGCAATCAGCGCCGCCGTCGATGGCCTGCTCCGCCGCTTCCAGCCATGGCCGTTTGCAGATCGCCTCGGTGACCAATACGTACAGCCGCACTTCCGCAAAGCGCTTTGCCGGACAAAGCGCCGCCGCGATTTGCTGCTCCAGAGCATAAAAACGATAGCGCAGCGCCTCAATCCGCCCCGCCACCTCTGGATGGTCAATTTTTGCGAATTCCTCCAGCGAACGCAGCGCCTCGCCCAGCCGTTTGCCGGCCGCGGTGACGATGTGCGCCAACCCTTCGCGTTGCAGCTCGGCCGGCGTCTTGTTGGTTGTGCCGACGTCCCCGGGAGTGTCGCGATGCACCATGGCATCGGCGATCACCTCCTGCAGCGCCGCCGCCAGCCCGTGCCGCAACTCCTTGAGCGCCTGCGAGAGCGACTCATCGTTCAAGACGAACCGCGCGTAATCCTCCAGCACGCGCAGCGCCTCGCGGGCGCGGTTGGCGTTGGCGTCGATGATCCGCATCACAGAAGAATTGCAGGCTTGCGACACAGCACGCCGATTATAGGACCAAGGCCGCATTCTGCACGCCGTGATCGACGGCAAACGTCGCAGCGTCATGCCAGAGCTGTCATGCTTGCATCAGGACCAGAATCGTAATCGTGCGATCCTAGGAATAACTGCATGAACATCCGCAAGCTCGCATTCCAAAAGGGTTTATCCGCGCTGCGAACAAAGCGGCCGGGGCGCAACGTGAACAACCTGGCGAAGACGTCCGGTAACATTTGTGCCATCCGCCCCAGCCTCTATAATCGCGCCGGTATGCCCCAAACCAATCAGATCATCCAGGGCGACTCCATCAAGGTGCTCAACGACGGCCCGGAAGGGTGGGTCGATCTGGTCTTCGCCGATCCGCCGTTTAACATCGGCTATCTCTATCACGGCTACAACGACGAGCTGAAGACCGACGATTATCTGAAGTTCAGCAAGGACTGGATGAGTGCCGTCCACCGCGCCCTCAAGCCCAATGGCTCATTCTATCTCGCCATCGGCGATGAATACGCCGCCGACCTGTGCGTGATCGCCCGCCGCCAGATCGGCTTCAACATGCGCAACTGGATCATCTGGCACTACACCTTCGGCCAGCAGACCAAGAAGATGTTCGCCAAGAGCCACACCCATATCCTCTACTTCACCAAGAGCACGACCGAATTTACCTTCAACCCCGACGCCGTGCGCGTGGCCAGCGCCCGCCAGACCACCTACGGCGATAAACGCGCCAACTCCAAGGGTAAGCTGCCGGATGACACCTGGTACCTCCGCCCCCAGGAGACGCCCGAGCCGCTTTTCGCATCCGAAGGCGACACCTGGAATGTCAACCGCGTCTGCGGCACCTTCAAGGAGCGCGAAGGGTGGCACGGCTGCCAGATGCCGATCGGCGTGCTGGATCGCATCATCAAGGCCAGTTCCAATCCCGGCGACATCGTGCTCGATCCGTTCAACGGCAGCGGCACGACGACCGTTGCGGCCGCGATGCTCGGCCGGCAGTACGTGGGGATCGACCAGTCGGCCGACTACATCGCCTACGCCCGCAAGCGAATGGCGCACGTGCTGGAGAAGGGGACCCAGACTGAACCGGCGGATGGTAAGTCGCTATTCATGGACCCCAAGCGCGAAAGCAAAGTTCTGACGGCCACCGATGCCTTCGGCCGGCCAAGAGTCACCCGCGGCCCCTCTCGCCGCCGCCGCCCCGCGGCAAAGACGGCATAGATTATCGCATTGCAGTGACGAAGCGCACGCTTCCGCCGCCTTCCACGTGATAGGCGATCTTTCCTTCGGCAAACGTCAGGAATCGCACCCCTGGCGCATCGGCGCCTTCGCGCACCGCGCTGCGATCTTTCGCCGGCAGCACCACGCCGGCCGAGCAGTTGGCGGGAATCATCACCTCCACCACAAGCTCATCTCCTTGCTTCCGCCACTCCGTGCCCACCGGTCCGTAGATCGAGTCATAGCTCGTCTTCGCCCAGTCGATGCCCGGACCGGGGCATGGCCGGATCATGATGTGATTCGGCTTGCCGGTATGCATGTCGATGCCGCCGACGTAGCGGTACAGCCATTCGCCAACGCTGCCGAAGGCGTAATGATTGTAGGAATTCATCCCCGGCTCGTGCGGGCCGGTTTCCTTGTTCCACGAGTTCCAGCGCTCCCAGATCGTTGTCGCCCCGCAATCGACCATATACAGCCAGGATGGATACTCGCGCTGCAGCAGCAGGCGATAGGCGACATCGCTATGCCCGGCCTCGCTGAGCACGGGCATGAGGAACGCCGTGCCGATGAACCCGGTGGAGAGGTGGCCGCCGCGCTTCTCAATGTCGCCGACCAGATGCCGCCCCGCCGCGTCAGCCAGCCCGTCGGGAAGCAACTGAAACTGCAGCGCCAGCACCTGGCAAGTCTGCGAGCCGTTGCCGACCACGCCATCTTCCTTCACGTAGTGGGCGATGAACGCCGCGCGAATCGCCTGATGCAGCTTGTCATAGCGCGCGGCATCATCCGCCTTTCCCAGCGCCCGCGCCACCACGCTCATGATCGTGGCATCCGCCGCCCAGAAGGCCGTGGCCAGCAGGTCCTTCGGCGTTTCGCTGTCGGCCGGCACCCAGTCGCCGAAGTCGTTGTTGCGGCGATTGGTGCGGATGAAGTCGGGATTGGCCTCCGCGAGATAGCGCATGTATTTCTCCATGGCGCCATAATGCTTTTCCAGCAGGCGGGTGTCACCGTACATGCGATACACAGTCCACGGCACGAAGATGCCGGCATCGGCCCACGCCGGGGCGCCGTCGCGTGGCCGGCAGACGCTGGCTCGCGGCGACACATCGCCAAACCCGCCGGCCGCGGATTGCCCATCGACGATGTCCTGCATCCACTTGGTGTAGAACGCGGCCAGGTCCATGTTGTAGCACGAGGTGGGGGCGAAGACCGTGGCATCGCCCATCCAGCCGAAGCGCTCATCGCGCTGCGGGCAGTCGGTGGGAACGGAAAAGATGTTGCCGCGCTGGCCCCAGGAAATATTCCGCCAGAGCTGGTTCACCGCCGGCTCGGAACACTCAAACTGCCCCACCCACGCCGCATCGGTGTGGGCGACGCAGCCAACCAGATCCTCCAGGGCCGGCGTGCCCGGAAAGCCAGTGAGCTCGACATAGCGAAACCCGTGATAGGTGAAATGCGGCTCAAGCATCTCGACGTCATCGCCGCGCAGCCACCAGGTGTCGGTGGCGTTGGCGCCGCGCAGGTTGGCGCGATAAACATTGCCATCGGGCTTCAATAGCTCGGCGAAGCGCAGGCGCACCATTGTTCCACGTGGAACTTTTCCAGCGCTCCCACCCACGCGCAGCCGCGCCCATCCCACCATGTTCTGGCCCATGTCAAAAACCCATACCCCCGGCGAGGGATTCGACAGCGTGCGCGGCGCCAGCTCGCGCGTAATCCGCACCGGCGGCGACATCTGGGCATCGAGCTGCCGCGCCTCCGTCTCCACCACCAGCGCCACCGGCCACGCGCCATCATCGAAGTTCGCGGTATCCCACCCCGGCGGCAGCTTGCGCCGATCACAGGTCTCCCCGGCGTACAGTTCCGAGCGCAGGATCGGCCCCGCCATCGCTCTCCACGTCCCATCGGTTGCAATGGTGTCGCTCGTGCCATCGGTGTAATCAACTCGCAATTGCGCCCGCAATCGCACCGGCGGCGGGCCGAAATCAAAGCGATTGAGATTCCCCATCATCCCGCTGGCGTACCAGCCATCCCCCAGCAGCGCCCCCAGCGCATTGGTTCCCTGTTGCAACAAGGATGTCACGTCATAGGTCTGATAGAGCACGCGCTGGCGGTAATCCGTCCACTCCGGCGTCCATGCCTCGTTCCCCACCCGCTGGCCGTTGAGGTGCAACCGGTAACTCCCCAGCGCCGTCGCGTACAGGCGGGCTGACTTCACTGCCTTGGCGACCGTGAACGCCTTGCGCAGCAGCGGTGAGCGCCCGATGGCAACCGCGAAATCTCCCCAAGGGGCGCACCCATACGGCCCGACTTCCCGCGCCTTCCGCCACGGCGCCATTCCATCCGCCGACCATTCCGCCCGCGCATTGGAGGCAATCGCCGTTACCACTCCAGCGCCATCGCGCGCCCACAGGTAAAACAGCACGCCGGCCGGGCCCTCTTCGTTGGCGGCGGTCACCAGCAGCTCATTCTCCCCGGCGCGCATCTGCTCGGTCACCTCCACCAGCCGCACCGCGCGATGTCCCTCTCCAAATCCCGGCTCCGGGCGTTCGGTCGCATCCACCACCTGCCCGTTGATGCGCAGCTCGTACTGATCGTCGGCCGTGATGTAAGCCCACGCCTCCGCCGGTCTCTCGGCAAGCATAAACCGTCGCCGAAACTGCCGCGTGCTGGCCGGCATCTTCGTCAGCGGATCGCCCGCCTCGCTCGTCCAGATCCAGTTGGCGCCGCGCCACGGCTGGCCATCATCGCGCTGCGCGATCCACTGCCCCTTCCAATCCTCCAGCTCCAGTAGCCCCATCTCCCACGTCGCCGCCGCCGTCCAATCGGTTGGCCGGTCGTGATCATCCCACGCCCGCACCGCCCACCAGACCCGCCTTCCGCTCGACAGGGGCTTTCCGGCATACTCGATGTGGGTGCTGCGCCCCGACTCAACCCGCCCGCTGTCCCACAAATCCCCCTGCCCCTGCTTCAGCAACTCACCGCTCGATGCGACGAGGATGCGGAAAGCCCGCTGCTTGGCCCCGCGGCGGGAGGATTCCACCTTCCACGCCAATCGCGGCCGGCCAACGTCGATACCCAGCGGATCGGCCAGATACTCGCAGGTGAGATGATAAAGCTTCAAATCCGACGATCGTGTTTCATTCGCCATGCTCTGCTCCGAAGCTGCTGCGGCCCCGCGCCCATCTTCCGATGGACTGGCGCAACGCACAAGGGAAGAGGACGGGAAACCCCGCCCCTACGAATGGTGCGACCGCGAAATCAAAATCGATTACTCGTGCCCGTTGCCGTTCCCCACTCGCGTCGCCAGCGGAATCTCCCGCTCCGCTGGGCCCTCGTCCCCTTCATGCGGCCGCTCGTGCCCGGCGTGCTGATGCCCCTCATAGTGCGACGCGAAGAACGGAATCTTGTTCAGCACCTTCTCCTGGAACACTTCCAGATACAGATAGATCACCGGGGTGACGAACAGCGTGATGAGCTGGCTCACCAGCAGGCCGCCCACGATGACCAATCCCAGTGGCCGGCGCGTCGATCCCTCCGCGCCCCAGCCCACCGCAATCGGCACTGCCCCCATCAGCGCCGCCATCGTGGTCATGAGGATCGGGCGGAAACGGTCCATGCTGGCGTCGTGGATCGACTGCTCGGCGCTCTGGCCTTCGGCAACGCGCTGAATCGCAAAGTCCACGATCAGGATGCCGTTCTTCTTTACGATGCCCATCAGCATGAACAGGCCGATGAATGCGTAGAGCGATGCCTGCTCCCCGAACAAAAAGAGCGTCAGCAGGCCGCCGACCATCGCCGTCGGCAGCGTCGAGAGCACGGTGATCGGATGCACATAGCTCTCGTAAAGGATCGCGAGAATCACGTACATTATGAAGACCGCCATCACCATCAGGATGGTCAGGCTGCCGAGCGTCTCGCGGAAGGTCAGCGCCTCGCCCTGGAATTGGCCGCGAATCTGCGGCGGAACGATCCTGGGGTCCTTGCCGACCTGCTCGATGTATGCCGTCGCGTCACCGATCGGCACGCCGGGCATCAGGTTGAAGTTCAACGTCACGCTGGTGAACTGGTTCAGGTGGTTGACCGACTGCGGTCCCAGCACCGGCTGCCAGGCGGCGACGGCCGACAGCGGCACCAGATTCTTGCCGTCGTCGCTTTTCACGTAGAGCAGGCCAAGGTCTTCGGGATGCCGGCGGGTCCGGTCATTGACCTCCAGAATCACCTGGTATTGGTCCTGCGCCTGCTTGATCAGGTAGACGTAGTTCTGGCTGTAGGCGTTGCGGAGCAGGCTCTCAATCCGCTGCGCCGACACGCCATACATCGACGCCTTGTCGCGCAGGATGTCAATCCTGAGATTCGGCGTGTTCATCGCCAGGTCGGACACGATCGGCGGCATGAAGATCCGCCCCTGCTGCTCGGCCAGCTTCCCATACAGTCTCCCCGCGGCAGCGTACACTTCCCCCGGATTGATGCCGGACAGCGTGTAGGAGAACTGCCCCGTCTGCGTCGCCGCGGCGCCGACCGAAATCTGCAGAACAGGATTGGGCTGCAGCGCCGCGAAGCCGCCCTGCACGCGCATGCCCACGGTGCCCATCAGCGACTGCGACACCTGCTGGATGTTGGGGTGGGGCACCTCGTGCATCTGCCCGTCCGGCCCGGGCATCTTCAGCGGCGGGCGCTTGGCGGGATCCTCCAGGAAAGCCAGCAAAAAGCCGTAGTTTGACGGCAGGAAGCCGGTCACGCCGGTGGCGGTGAAAGTCATCTTCACCGAATCGTTGGCGTGCATTCCCTCCTCGGCCTGTGCCTGGTACTGGTGCATCTGCTCGGCCGAAGCGCCTTCCTGCGCGATCAGCACGCCGCGGACGAAAGAGCTGTCGCCGACCGGCAAAAACGCCTTGGGCACGCGGTAAAACAATATCGCCGTGCCGGCCAGGCAGATCAGCCAGACCAGCGCTGACACCCACCGATGCCGCAGGAAGAACCAGAGCGAATTGCCATAGATGCCCAGCACGCGCTTCTCGACACCGCCGATGACGCGCTCGATCCAGGTCTTTTTCGTGCCGTGGCCGCGCTGCCCCAGCAGGCGGGCGCACATCAGCGGCGTCAGCGTCAGCGAGACGATCCCGCTGGCCAGGATCGACACGACGATCGTCACCGCGAATTCACGGAAGATGCGCCCCACCAGCCCGCTCATGAACACCAGTGGCAGGAACACCGCCGCCAGCGACAACGTCATCGACAGGATCGTGAAGCTGATTTCCTGCGCGCCGTTGATCGCGGCCTGCATCGGCTTTTCATTGAAGCGCTCCATCCGGCGCACGACGTTCTCCAGAAACACGATGGCATCATCCACCAGGAACCCGACCGCCAGCGTCAGCGCCATCAGCGACAGATTATCCAGGCTGTAGCCGAGGATATTCATCACGATGAACGTCAAGAGCAGCGAAAGCGGCAGGGCGACCACCGGGATCATCGTGTCGGTCGCCCGGCCCAGGAACATGAAGATCACGAGCACCACCAGCACGAACGCGATGTACAGCGTCTCCTTCACATCGGTCACGCTGTTGACGATCGACTGCGAGCGGTCGTAGATCGGCACGATCGACACCGACGCAGGAAGCTGCGCCTCGATCTCCGGCTGCAGCGCCCGAATCGACTGCACCACCGCAACGGCGTTTGACCCGGCCTGCCGGAACACCGCCAGCACCACCGTCGCCTTGGGCACCTGCTTGCCGCGCACCCAGAACCGCATCGCGATCCGCTCATCCTGCACCGTGTCCAGCGCGGTCGCGACATCCTTCAGGTAGATCGGCGCGTTATCCGCAGCGCTCCCGTCCGGATTCGTCCGGGCGCTGCGCATGCCGATGATCAGGTTGTCGTACGCCGCCGCCGACATGACCTGCCCCTGCGGCTGGAGGAGAAAACTGCGCTGCGGGCCGTCGATCTGCCCGGCGCCCTGGTAGGTTGTGCCTTGCCGAATCGCGGCGGCCAGATCGTCCACCGTCAGTCCCCGCGCTGCCAGCGCCGACGGATCGGCCTTGATCCGCACCGCCGACTTGGTCCCGTAGATCACCACCTGGCTGACGCCGCTGAGAATGCTGATCTTCTGCCCGACCTGCGTATTGGCCAGATCATAAATCTGCCCCTGGGTCATGCTGTCGCTGGTCAGCGCGATGTAGAGGATCGGCTGGTCGTTGGGATTGGTTTTGGTAAACGTCGGCGGCGAGGGAAGATCGACCGGCAGACTGCCGGTGGCGCGGGTGATGGCCGCCTGCACATCGGTGGCCGCCGCGTCGATGCTCTTGGACAGCGCGAACTGGAGAGTGAGGCTGCAATACCCTTGCGAGCTCCTGCTGGTGATCAGCTCTAGCCCGGGAATCTGCATGAACTGCCGCTCCAGCGGCGTGGCGATGGTGGCCGCCACCGTATCGGGGCTGGCGCCGGGATATCCAACCGTCACCTGGATCACCGGATAATCGACCGCCGGCAGGTCATTCACCGGCAATTGCCAATACGCCAGCAACCCAAACAAAATCGCCGACACGGTCAAAACAACCGTCATCACCGGCCGGCGGATAAAAGGTTCGGAAAGATTCATAGTTCACACTCTTCATCCGTCAGTCGGCACCGGCCATTTCCCGGTGGAGCGGACATTCTTGACTCCCTCTTTCCCCCTCTCCCCTTGTACCCAAGGGGAGAGGGTTGGGGTGCGGGGTTCTTGCCTGTCGTTTTCTGCACTCCGCTACCGCTCTTGTGCTGCCGCCTGCGTCGCCGGCGCTTCCCCTTGCACCATGCCCAGCACCATCACCGGCGCTTTGGGCATCACCATCATCTGCCCGGTGACAATCACCTTTTCACCCGCCGCCAGGCCCTGCTCGATGACCAGCAATTTCCCTTGCCGTTGGCCGGGCGTCACCGGCCTGATATCTGCCGTCATCACCGGCTTCCGCTCCTTGTCGACCATCGGCTTCCCGTTTGCATCCTGTCCCGGCACGACAACGTACACAAATGGCCCCTGTTGCCCGATCTGCTGTGCCTCCACCGGAACCAGCACCGCATCCTTCTTCGTGGTCAACACCAGCCGCACGTTCACAAACTGCCCCGGCCAAAAATAATGGTCGCCATTCGGCACGGTTGCCCGCAGCCGCACGGTTCCGCTGCCGCTCTGCACCGCGTTGTCCAGAAACGTTAACTTCCCTTCCCGCGGTCCGGCATGCGGGCGCGCCGCTTGAGTTGTTGGTTGGGTGGAGGCCTGTGTGAGGGGGATAAACGGGGTGACCTTATTGCCCGGCTCGTAAACGTTTATGCTGCTCCGGTTAGCTTGGGTCGCCGGCTGAGTCGCCGCCGTAGGCGCTCCCAGCGCTGAAATCACCCGCGCTGAATCTCCGGGCACATCCACCATCACCTTCAGCCCGCGCTCCGGATAATCTCCCATGTCCAGCCCCTTGGCCGCGATAAACTTCCGCACCGTCCCCAGATCGTTCTCGTTGATGGTGAATTCCGCGTAGATCGGATCGAGCTTCTGAATCGTCAGCATCGCCGCATCGTTCGCCTTCACCACGTTTCCCGGATCAACCATCCGCGCCCCCGCCCGCCCGTCGATCGGCGAAAAAATCCTGGTGTATTCCAAATTCAACTCCGCCGTCCGCACCGCCGCCTCCGCCCCCAGCCGCTTGCTCTGCGACACCGCCAGCGCGCTCTTTTTCTGATCGTATTCCGATTGGCTCACCGCCGCCGACGACATCAGGCTTTCCACCCGCTCAAACTCCACCTTCGCCAGCGCCTGCTCGGCCTGGTACTGCTCCAGCGACGCCTTCATCGCCGCCAGCGTCGCGTCGAATGGTCGGGCGTCGATCTCGAACAGCAAATCCCCCTTCTTCACGAACGCCCCATCCTCCACCTTTGCCGAAACTATCTTTCCTCCCACCTGCGGAATCACCGCCACGACCGCCGTCGCCACCGCCTTGCCGATCTCATCAAGATAAACTGGCACATCCGCCGCGGTCGCTGCCGCCACCGTCACCGCCGCCGGCGGCCGGGCAGGCATCTCCATTTGTTTGTTTCCGCGCTTGCACCCGGCCGCGGCCAATAGCGCTGCCCCGACCAGTCCCGCACGCCAACTCATTTGTGTGAAATTCACGATTTTCATTCCTTCCCAGTTTCCGCCGCGGCCTCTTTCATCTGCGACATCTCCAGCAAACGGCCGACGACCCTGCGGCTCAATTCTTCATCCGGCAGCGGCAACCCCAGCAGCTTCGACAGCCCCATCCCGTCAATGGCGAGCCGGATAATAGTCGCCGTGATCGGATCAATTCCATCGTTCTCCAGGCGCTGCTGCCAGGCCACGATCCGGTCCGAAATCGGCTTGAGATATTCGCGGTCGGTCGCCGCAGCCGCCAGCAGCGCTGAATGAATCGGCTCTTCGCACGGGTCCATCGGCTTGGTCCGCGCCTGAATGTACGCCCGCGAAAACGCCCCGGGCGCCACCGTATCCCCGGAAATTTCCCGGGCGTGGTCCGCATCGCACCTGCACGCCAGCCGGTCCACAATCGCGATGATCAATTTGGATTTTGATGAAAAATGATAGAGCAACCCCCCCTTGCTCATCCCCGCCTCCTTGGCCACCGCCTCCAGCGTCAGATTGCTGACGCCATCGCGCGTCACCACCTTCTCCGCCGCGTTCAGCAGCCGATCCCGCACGCAAATGCCGTCATTGTCCAACTGATCGGCCATGGCCGGCATTCTATACCGTCCAGACGGTACAGATCAAATTGTGCGCGATTTTGCTCCCGTAATCTCATGAAAGGCTGTCCCCCTGCCGGACAGTACAGTGTCCGGTGGTGAACCTTTACCAAGGAGACAGCCATGAGAATAGAATCGAAGGTAACCCAAGTGGGCTTGGATAACCACAAGAATTTCAGTCGGCTGACCGGGCGGGACTCGGCCGGGAAGATCGTGCTTCGCCAACGCCTGGAGCACAAGGACCGCACGGCGCTGCGCGAGGATCTGCGCCGTCTGCCGGCCCGAACGCCGGTGGTGCTGGAAGGGACCTTCGGCTGGGGCTGGATGAGCGACGAGTTGAAGCACTGCGATCTGGATCCGCACCTGGCGAGCAGCCGCAAGACCGCGGCATGGCGGGAAGCGCGGGGGATGGCCAAGAACAACAAGCTCGATGCCGACCTGCTCAGTGAACTGTGGTCGCAGCCGGAGCGGTGGTGGGAGGTGTGGCTGGCGCCGCCGGAAGTTCGGGACCAGCGGGAATGACTGCGCTATCGCATGTCGCTGGTGAGGACGCAGACGGCGCTGAAGAACCGGATCCATGCGACGCTGCACTGCCACGGCGTGCTGCACGAGTTCAGCGACCTGTTCGGCAAGAAGGGGCTGGTGTTTCTCAAGGGTCTGGCTCAGGCCAAGCCCCGCCCGCAGTCCGCCGATACCTCCGCCGATACCCCGGCCGACAACACTCCGGCGCTGGCGAGGGAGCTCTCGGCCAGCGGCCGGGGGACGCTGGCGGGGCATTTGAAGCTGCTGGGACAGGTGCCTCAGCAGGTGGCCCAGGTGACGCGGATGATCCGCAAGGTTGTCTCCAGCAGCACCGAAGGGGAGCGTTGGCGCAGCCTGCCGGGAGTGTCGTGGGTGCTGGCCTATACCATCCTGGCCGAAACGGGTCCCGCCGAGCATTTCGCCACTCATCGCAAGTTCGCCGCCTACGCCCTGCTGGCCCCGCGTGACGAGGACAGCGGAGATGAGGATGGGGAGGTTCCGACCGGCCGGCGGGTGGGGCATAGAGGCCGGCTGACGCGGAAGTGGGCGTTCATCGAGGCCGCCCACGGGGCGGTGCGCAAGAGCGGGCATTTCAAGGCGATCTTCGACCGCCGCACCGACGGCGGCCAGCGTGACCGCGGCCGGGGATTCATCACGGTGGCTCATGAGTTGTGCCGGGTGGGGCTGAGCTGCTGCCACTATGAGCGGGACTACAGCGAGCAGCGTCCGCCGCGTCCGGGGAGCGTGTAGGAGCCCGAGGCGCGGTGGTCACAGAAAATGCCCGAAGATGCAATGCGTCTAAAAGGAAAGGAGATTGGCGGGAACAGCGAAGTTGAATTAAGGCAAGTCTCTCGTCCGGGAACGGGCGGACCCGACCACCCTATGGTCGCCGTCGCGGCAAGTGAGCGGCGTCGGACCTGATTTGTAAGTGGGTCGCCCGCACCGGATAAGACCGTGTGCCGCGTCGGCTTGGGCGCAGACCAAGCGCCTGGAGCCGGGGCCGGCACGAATGGATAGATGGGCCGCTCGACAGAGCCAGCCTTGACCGGTGCATGGACGTGCGGCAGGCAATGCGTTGCGCTGATCGCGAAGCAGAAGAAATGCTTCGACGAGGAGAGATTTTTGTTGACTGGGAAAAGCCTTTCATGGATAGGGTGGGCGTACCCGCCCACCGTTGAACGGCGATAGGCGGATGGTGGGCGAGTACGCCCACCCTACAGTTTTCTGGTACGACGCTGCTCATCGGCATTGGACGGAAAGTGTACGGTGCCGAAAGAGCAGTGATTATACGCGGGCAAACGGCGGCAAGATCGGCGAAACTGGATCGGCTTTCATACCGGGTGAAGCGTGCAGATTTGGATGCTGATTACGGTGATCGTGCCGGTGCTGGCGCTGCTGGCGGGGGCGGTGGTGCTGGTGCGCGGCTGGCGCGGGGAGTGGGTGCTGGATCGGCCGGCGTGCCGGCGCTGCGGACTGGATCTAAAGACGGTCGAGGGAGATGCGTGCCCGGCCTGCGGCGAGGCGGTGGCCAACAGTGAGCGGATGTGGTTTGGGCATTGGGAGAAGCGGCCGAAACGGTTTTTGGCGGGAGTGGTGATCGTTCTGCTGGCAGCGATCCCGCCGGGGTATGTTTCGTGGAATGGGCTCGCGGGATCGACGCCGACGGCGCTGCTGGTACGGGATGCAAGAAACGGCAGGCCGATCACGCGAACTCCGGCGCTGGAAGAACTTGCCCGCCGCATCCTCGACTCAGACCTTGCGCCGTCGCAGGCTCAATCGCTCATCGAGGCTGGACTGCGATATCAGGGTGATCTGTCCAAGCCCTGGGACATGAATTGGGAATCGGTTTTGTGGAGGGCGCAGTTGCACGGCTACCTTCGCGACGACCAACTGAAACGGTATTACACACAGGCCGTTCAGCTACAGATTCTTGTACGCCCTTCGATCCGGCCGGGCGCGAGACTTCCATTCCAGATAAGGCTGGCGCCCTCACGCGGCGACACTTCAGTACTTGCGAAGCACATTTCGATTCTCGAAGCGAGACTCGACGATGTGCCATTGAAATTTGATGAGACCGCGGTCAATGCTCCGCCGTCAGAAGATGTGCTTGCGTGCGGGACTGCTCACCCGCAATGGACGTCGCTGAATCCAGGGTGGCACCGGCTTACGATGCGAGTGCAACTATCGCTGAGCGCGCAGAACAATGATCCGAACAGGCCGGGCGCGCATGTTGAGCGGACGCTGCAAGCCGATACTACGGTTGCACCAGCGGGGCAGGCAGTGACGCGTACAACGCTTGGAGCATTGCTACCGGCGGTGTCGGTGCGAAAGCTGCGCGTCTTAAACAATGCCGCGGATAGAGCGACGACGGTGGAGCTTTCGATCAAAGGGCTAGACGCCAACAAACGCGCATGCTTTGATGTCATCTTGAAGAACAAAGATGCGCGGGAATGGAAGCTTGGTCAACTCCAATCTTCGCCGGGGACGCACGGCGAAAGTGTAATCGTGGAGAAGCTGACGGATTTTTATGAGCAGTCGGTGCAGGTAATTCTGCGTCCGAACGCGGCGGCGCAAGAGACGGTGGACATATTGGAGGGCGAGGTGCCGCTTGGGGAACAGCAAGTGTATTGGGAGTAGTTCACGTTTTGTTGTTGGGAAGGTGCTGGGCACGGGTTGGAAACCCGTGCTACGGCAGAGGGAGCGCTGCGCTTCTGGCGCATGGGCTGGTAGCCACATGCCACGCGGGGATGCCGCGTTAGTGTTTGAAGTGGCGTTGGCCGGTGAGGATCATCGTTGCGCCGCGCTGGTTGACGAGGTCTATGGTTTCCTGGTCTTTCAGGGAGCCGCCGGGTTGGATGAGGGCGGTGATGCCGGCATCGAGCAGAAGCTGCGGGCCATCCGGGAAGGGGAAGAAGGCATCGGAGGCGGCCACGGCGCCGAGGGCGCGGTCGGAGGGGTCGGCGGCCTTGGCGATGGCGATGCGGGCGGCATTGACGCGATCCTGCTGGCCGGCGCCGGCGCCGAGCAGCATCCGGTCCCTGGCGATGGTGATGGCGTTGCTCTTCACGTGCTTGCAGACCAGCCAGGCGAAAGAGAGGTCGCGCTTTTCCTGATCGGTAGGCTGGCGCTGGGAGACGACCTTCCAGTTGGCCTCGTCGAGGCCGATCAGGTCGCGCTGCTGCACGAGATAGCCGCCGACAATGCGGTGCATGTGCAGTTCGGATGGGTCGAATCGGCCGGCGATGTCGCCGATTTCCAGCAGGCGGACGTTTTTCCAGCGCTCGCGGAGGAGCTTGAGGGCGGGTTCATCGAAGCGCGGGGCGACGATCACCTCGAGCAGCTTATCGATGGCGGTGATGGCCTGCGCGGCGGGCAGATCGACGTCGCGATTCAGGGCGACAATTCCGCCGAAGGCGGCGAGAGGATCGCCGGCGTAGGCGCGGGAGAATGCCGTGGCCAGGTCATCCGCCTCCGCGCAGCCGCAGGGCGTGGTGTGTTTGACGATGCAGGCGGCGGGGCCGGAAAATTCTTTCACGCAGGCCAGGGCGCCGTCGGCATCCAGCAGATTGATGTAGGAAAGCTCCTTGCCGTGAAGCTGTTTGGCGAAGGCAACCGACGCCTCGGCCGGCTTTTTGTCGACCAGCAGCGTGGCCTTCTGATGCGGGTTTTCGCCATAGCGCAGGTCCAGCGCCTTGTGCAGGTTCAGGACCATGCCGGCCGAGTCGATATTGCCGGCCGACGCGAGGTAGTTGGCGATGATCGAGTCATATTCGGCGGTGTGGGCGAAGGCGCGCTGGGCCTGCTTGAGGCGATGCTTGCCGCAGCAGGATCCCGCGTGTTCGCGCAGGTCACCGATCACCTTGTCGTAGCGCTCCGGCGAGGTGACGACCAGGACGAAGCGGTGGTTCTTGGCCGCGGAGCGGATCATGCTGGGCCCGCCGATGTCGATGTTTTCGATGGCCTCTGCAAATGTCGCGCCCGCCTTGGCGATGGTCTGCTCGAAGGGGTAGAGGTTGATGCAGACCAGGTCGATGGGCTTGATGTTGTGCTGCTGCATGGCGGCGACGTGCTCGGGGTTGTCGCGCAAGGCCAGGATGCCGCCGTGGATCATCGGGTGCAGGGTTTTCACCCGGCCGTCCATCATTTCGGGGAAGCCGGTGACCTGGGAGACGTCGGTGACGGGCAGGCCCTGCTCGCGCAGAAACTTCGCGGTGCCGCCGGTGCTGATCAGCTCCACGCCGAATTTCTCGTGCAGTGCCTTGGCGAAATCGGCCAGGCCGGTCTTGTCGGAGACGCTGAGCAATGCACGCTTGATGGGGACGAGATCAGATGCCACGGAAGTTCCTCAATTCTGGATGCAGGATGACGCACAAGAGCTTAACGTATCTTCGATACCTCGACAAAAGCTGCTTTCGTAGCACCGGTTTTCAACCCGTGCCGGCGGGCGTTGCCCCTCATTACCTTCGTATTCCACCACGAGATTCGGCACGGGTTGGAAACCCGTGCTACGGGTGAAGGAGGCTTGTTGCCAGACCGAGGTCGTCGTAGAGCGCTGCGAGAATCATCCGCATCCGCTGCTGGTGCTTTGCCTCGCCGGGCATGCCGTTGAGGACGACCGCGGCGGCCAGTTCGCCGCGGAGTGAGACATACAGTTGCCCGCCAAGATGCAGCCCGGCGTCGATTCCTTCCTGCAGCGCGGCATTCGTTCGGGACAGCGACGGCATGATGCGGTGATAGCGGTTCGACGCAAAAACGCAATTGGCCGGGGGGCTGGTGTTGCATCTTGATCGATGATTGTAAACACAATCAGAATACCGCGCAGCTTTTGCGCCTCTCTAAATGACAATGCGCAATCATCCGCTATCTCACCCGCCTGTCATTCTGAGGTACTCCGAAGAATCTGTGTGGATTGTCAATCGGTGCCAGATTCTTCGGAGTACCTCAGAATGACACCAGAGCGCCCAATCATGCGCGGTTAAACAGATCGCGCAGAAAATGCGCCTGGTTCTCATGGGTATTTTTTACATTGACCTTGGCGTATGACTTGACCTAACGTCCAATTGATAAAGGTCGGCCGCGTGGACCGGCGGGCTTGAATTTTCTTCCTGCCCTCGTGTTGTGGTGGAGTTTGCATGTTCGACTTGCCTCGCCTTCCATCCCTTCGCCAGCGCCTGGCGCGCGGCTTGATGGTGGCATCATGCGCGGTGCTGGCGATTGGTCTGCTGGCGGCGGCGGCCATCCGGGAGAAAGTTCCGCCCCGCGTTTCTCTCGTCCAACCGGCGCGGACGCCAGGCGCCAGCGTGCAACTTGCCGCCGCCGAGTTGGCGCCGGTCGATCCATCCCCAGGCACACCGGAACTGCTGCGCGGCATCGAGAAGACAGCGGCTTCGCCGATGGATTCTGCCGTTCCCGTAGCGACGACGGCGACTTCTGCTCGCCCATCAGCCCGAAAAGTATGGATGGAAGTCACCGCCTACTGCCCCTGCCCGCTGTGCTGCGGCGCGGGCGCATCGGGCTTCACCGCCAGCGGCCGGCGCATCGGCCACAACGGCGGGCGCTTCGTTGCCGCCGATCCCCGCTACAAATTCGGCACGCGCCTGCTCGTCCCCGGCTACTCCGAAGAGGCGGTTGAAGTGATCGACCGCGGCGGCTCGATCAAAGGCAACCGCCTCGACGTCTTCTTCCCCACCCACCAGCAGGCGGTCGACTGGGGCCGGCGCTGGGTGCAGGTCAGCATCGAACCATGAGCCACGCGCATTTCCCGCCAAGCTGGCACGGGTTGAAAACCCGTGCTACGGGCGCGCCGCTTTTGCCATGCGCGCCTGCTCTTGTTCCCGGGCTTTTTGGCTGCCTGCGTCGTAGTCGCTGAGCCAGTGCTTGCGCTGGCCGGTGATGTGCCAGTCCAGGCGGTCCACCCCCAGGCCGCGCAGAATCGCGCGCTCGATGGGTGAAAATTCCGCGACGCTTTCCCGACCAAACCGCATCGGCTCGCGCAGGTGTACGGCCGGGTTGGTGATGAAGCGCGGGATGCCCAGCACGTTCTGCGAGGATGAGTGAGTCGTCGCGATCATATCCCAGCCGGATGAAGGCCAGATCCGTCCACTCCCTGGCCAACTCGCGGGGAAAACACTCGGGTATGACGAGGTACCCGCGGCACAGGAAATGATCGACCTGATCATCGCTCAAGAACGCATAGGCCATTCAAGGAAAATAATCCGCATGGGCGCTGGAGTAAATGCCGCGACATGCTGAGACTTCGGCCGGAGGTGTCTTCGTTGACCAGTCCATGTAGGTGCCTATATTTCCGGGATCGTCATACTCTTCAAATCCCCCGCCGGTAGAAAAGTGCTGTTGGGCATACTGCTCTCTGTTGTGACGCTTGTGGTGTATGTTCCCTGCCTGCGCGGGCAGTTCGTTTTTGACGATCGCCTCAATCTTGAAAACAACCTGCCGGTTCGGTCGATCGACGGCTTGGGGACGATCTGGTTTGGGGCGCAGACCTACGACTTCTATCCGGTGGTCAACACCGTCTGGTGGATCGAGTGGCATGCCTGGAGGAAGAATACCCTGCCATACCATTTGGTGAATGTTGCGCTGCACATCACCAACGCGCTATTGATCTGGCGGATACTGCTGTTGCTGGGTGTTCCGGGGGCGTGGCTGGCGGCGATGATCTTCGCGGTGCATCCGGTGAATGTGAGCTCCGTCGCATGGATCACCGAGCTCAAAAACTGCCTGTCGCTATTCGTCATGCTCTGCACGGCCATCTTTTATCTGGACTATAGGACGCGCGGGAAGCGCGCGGTCTACTTCCTGGCCATCGTGGCTTTTTTGATCGGGGGATTGTGCAAGGGCACGGCCGTGATGCTTCCGTTCGCAATGCTTCTGTATTGTCTCTGGAAGGGATTTCGTCGCCGGGACGCTCTGGATCTCCTGCCGTTCTTCGTCCTGGGCGCCGCCATCGCCGTGGCCACGGTTTGGTTTCAGCAGCACAATGCAATCGGCGCTGACATCGTTCGCACCGATCCGTTCGCCGCCCGGCTGGCGGGCGCGGGCATCGCACTTTGGTTTTATATTGGAGAAGCCATCTGGCCTGCAAAGGTAATGATCGTCCATCCCATCGGTGAAGTTGGCGCCCCTGGCATCCGGTCATTCCTGCCCCTCGCGGGTTTCCTCTTCATGACTGCCGCGGCATGGCGGGGACGGCAGGTCCTTGGCCGGGGCTGGACCTATGCGATCGCATACTTCGCCATCATGCTTTTCCCGGTGCTGGGATTTTTCAATATTTATTTCATGCGCTTTTCCATCGAGGCAGACCATTGGCAATATCATGCAGTTATTGCCGTCATTGCCACGGTCGTCGTCCTGGGGATTCAGATTTTGGATCGTCCATCGCTCCGCGCCGCCGGTATTGCCGGGGCGACGATTTGCATTGCGCTGCTGGCGGCATCAAGCTGGCGCCTCGCCGGGACTTACCAAAGTCGCGAGATATTCTGGAGAGAGGCTCTGGCACAAAACTCCGATTGCTGGCTTGCCTGCAACAATCTGGCGGCGGAGCTGACGGAGCTTGCAAGATACCGCGAGGCGGAACCCTATGCCCGCAGGGCGGTGCAGATGAATCCCCAATCTCCGCAGTCTCGGAATTGCCTTGCGGAAATCTCCCGGGCGATTCAGGCTGAGGAGAGCGCCGTCAAGGCTGAGTGATGACGTATCCCTGGGGCAGGAAATGATAGACTTGATCATCGCTCAGGATTCGCGGGCGCATGCATGTAAATGGTACGGATTGGTCGGTGGAATCGAAAGAGGGCGAGACGCGCATCGGGCGCGCGAATGGTTCGCATTCAACGGCACGGGCGAGATCAGCCCTGCGCCGATTCGAACAGCGAGCCTTCTTCCACCTCAACCTGCTCGGCCAGCAGCAGCGCGCGCGTCTGGTGATCGAGGCCGATGGGGTGGAATTCAACTTCGTAGGCGACGGTGGGCGCGAACCAGGTGCTGCGCACCACGCCGAGTTCCCCGCGCGCCAGCGCGAGCTCAGGAATATCCTGACGAAGTCGAACGAAATCATCAATGTGTGGCATTCGCATGACTGTTCTCCATAACCCGCAATGCGAGGGAAAATTTAGAAAGCCGAAGCGGTGGGACACTTCCGCTGACGCCTCACATGAACATACAGCGCACATTTCCCGGCGCGAATAGCAAAATAAAATTTTCCTGAATTCCTTACAACCGGACTCGGCAATTTTTGCGCGTTGGCTTCCGGTACGTCCGCCGAGCATCACCTCGCTTGCCGGCGATCTTCATGTGTGATTGATAAATGTTCCGCTAAGATCGCCGGCGAATGCTCGACGATCCCAGCCAATTTCGCCGCCGGCTGCTGCGGTGGTACGACGCCAACCGCCGCGAACTGCCCTGGCGCATCGCCGCCAATTCGGCTTCGCCCGGCCAGCTCGATCCTTATCACGTGCTGATCAGCGAGACTATGCTCCAGCAGACGCAGGTGGCAACGGTCATTCCCTATTTCCGACGATTTTTGTGCGAATTCCCCACGATTGCGGTGTTGGCGGCGGCGGATGAGCAGCGCGTGCTGCGGCTGTGGCAGGGGCTGGGGTATTATTCGCGGGCCCGCAACCTGCACGCGGCGGCCAAACAAATCACCGCGGAATTCGGCGGCGCGTTGCCGCGGACGGTCGATGAACTGCGCGCGCTTCGGGGCATCGGCCGCTACACCGCCGGCGCGATTGCCTCGATCGCCTTCGGGCGCCGCGAGCCGATTGTCGACGCCAACATCGCCCGCGTCATCTGCCGGCTGGACAGGATCGAACGCGACCCGCGCGACCGGGATGTGCTGGAACACATCTGGCAACGGGCCGAGGAGCTTTTGCCGCACAAGCGGCTGGGGGATTTCAATTCAGCGCTGATGGAACTGGGGGCGCTGGTGTGTACGCCGCGCCGGCCGGCGTGCCCGGCGTGTCCGGTGCGCCAGCACTGTCAGGCGTTCGCGGCGGGCAGGCAGGATGCGATTCCGCCGGCACGGCGCGCTCGCGTCAATCCACTGGAAAGCCGCTGGACGTTCTGCATCCGCCATCGCGGCAAATTGCTGATCGAACAGCGCCCCGCGAACGGGCGCTGGGCGAAGATGTGGCAGTTCATCACCATCCCGGCGGCAACTTCCCCGCCCGCGCCAACTTCCGCGCCCGCGCCCGTTCCAACCGTCCAGACAATCGGCCCGCTGCTTGGAATTTCTATCAGATCGCTCAATCCCCTCGGCACGGTGCGCCACAGCCTGACCCATCGCGAATATACCTTCGACGCCTTTGTCTGCGACGCCGAGAGGAGCAGGCGACTCAATGCCGGCCGGATCTGGATCAGCCTGAATCAAATTGCTGCCTATCCTCTGCCGCGCCCGCATCTGAAGATGCTGCAGATGCTCCGCGACCTGAATCCCGAATAGGCCAAATCCCTTTCCCACCCTCCCGAGACCACCCGGTTTGCCCAATACGTTTCCGTATCGTACATCGTGATGAGAGGAGATTGCGATGAGCGAGTTTGAGGAACAAGCGGTTGGCCGGCCGCCGCGCACGATTGTCGTGCTGGCCCTGCTGGCGGGCGTGGCCCTGGTATTCAGTTGGCTGGCGGCCTATGCGGTCAGCGACGCACTGGTTCACGCCGACATCCTCGCCGCCTGGCCGAGCGACCGCGACCCGCGCCCGCGCTGGCTGGTGGAGAGTTTCGTCGGCCTGCTGAGCGGCCTGGTCCTGATCGCCAGCATCTTCCGCATCGTCAGCGGCCGCCAGCTTCGGCGCATCGATCAATCGTCAGAGGAACCGTGATCCTGCCAGCACCGAGGCGCTGAACTCTGGTGTTATAGAGTTGATTGATGTCAGGATTGGATGGGGATCGGTTGCGGGATGCGGGCGCGGCGCGGGCGCAGGAGCATGGGGAAGCAGGCGGCGACGATCAGCAGATAAGGCGCGAACAGGTCGAACCCGTGTACGCCGGCGAGAAACGTGATGGGGACGAACAGGAGAATTCGCATGAGACTTCTCTTATACCACCGTCGGCTTCCCGGACATCTAATAATCCCGCGCCCGCGCCACGAATTCCTGGGCGGATCGGGAAAGATAGGCAAACCGCGCCGGCTGTGACGTAGAAACGCGCTGTGGCAGCTTTGCGAGCCTGCGCGGGCGCTGGGTTTTGTTGTCACATCGCCGCGTCGCGGGTACAAGCGGGGCGTGGACACTTTCTGGAGGATTGTAGCGACGTTGGCGCTGGTGTTGACCAACGCCTACTTCGTCGCGGCCGAATTCGCCGCCGTCAGCGCCCGCGCCACCCGGCTGGAAACCTCGGCCGGCTCATCGCTGTTTGCCAGGCTGGGCCTGGAGATCAAGCGCAAGCTCGACTTGTACCTCTCGAGCTGCCAGCTTGGCGTGACCCTCGCCAGCCTGGGCCTGGGCGCCGTCACCGAGCCGGCCGTCGCCTCCCTCATCAATCCCATCATGCACTGGCTGCACGTGCCGCAGATGCACATGCACTCGATCGCCTTCGGCATCGCGATGGCGATCAGCACTTCGCTGCACATCGTCATCGGCGAGCAGGCCCCCAAGAACTGGGCCATCCGCTACGGCGACATTGTCCTGCCGCTTCTCGCCCTGCCGCTGGTGATCTTCACCTATATTTTTTATCCGGCGATCTGGACGCTCAACTCCGCCACCAATGGCGTCCTGCGCCTGCTGCGCGTGCCGGTGGCCAACGCCCATGGCGGGCTGCCGCACACCGAAGAAGAGCTCAAGGCGCTGCTGGCGCAGGCCGTCGCCCAGGGGACCATCGCCAAAGGCCACGAGCGCATCCTGACTTCCGCATTCGATTTCGGCGATCTCAAGGTCCGCCAGATCATGACTCCGCGCACCAGCGTCGATTATCTGCTGCTGGCCCAGCCGATGAGCGAGATTCTCCGCACCGTCCAACGCAGCGCCTACACCCGCCTGCCGCTGTGCGATGGCGATATCGACCACGTCGTCGGCATGGTGCACATGAAAGACCTGTTCCAGCACCTCAAGCTGTCACCGGGGAAACTAAAATTCCTCGACGAGCACGACCCCGACGGCCAGCCCATCGCCATTCCCACCGGCCTGCCGGGATCGCAAGTTCATGTCATCGGCACCGGCGAAATCGACCTCAATCAGATCAAGCGCGATGTCCTGTTCGTGCTGGAATTGTTGCCCGTGCCCAAGCTGCTGCGGCAGTTTCAGAGCAGCCACACCCACATGGCCATCGTCGTCGACGAATACGGCGCAACTCAGGGCATCGTCACCATGGAGGATGTGCTGGAGGAGATCGTCGGCGAGATCGAGGATGAATTTGACACCACCTCTCCGGCCGCATTCGTGATGGAAGGAGAAAATTTCCGCGTCAGCGGGCTTTATCCGCTGCACGAGCTCAAAGACCGGCTGAAGCTGCAGGATCTGGACTCCGCCGACGTCGACACGGTCGGCGGCTATTTGATCCAGAAACTCAGCCGCTGGCCGCGCCCGGGGGACGTGGTGGAGATGGGTCCCTACTCCGCCCGCGTCATCTCCGTGCAGCAGAAGCGCGTCGGGCAGGTGCTCATCTCCCCGCGCACCCAGGAAGCCATGCGCGAAGACGGGCCGGGAACGACGTAATGAACCAGGCACGATTCCGCGCTTTCCATTCCGGCTCGATGTCATCCTGAGGTACACCGAAGGATCTGGGTGGATTGCAGGATCAGGCCAGATGCTTCGGAGTACCTCAGCATGACAAGTGGCCCAGGATTACGCATGGTTATCCAGAAATGACACGGCAAATCGGTATCTCACGGGCCGGATGTGCTCTTTCCTTTGTGATCTCAGCGCTTGCGCCTTTTCTGATATACTCCTCGGCATGTTTGGCGACGGTGCCCTGACATTGAGGGAATTTGCGATGCACGAGCCGCTTCCGCTGGCCAGGATTCATGACTGCATTCTGAATTTCCTTCGCAATCGCGACGATGCCGTGCTGTTCGGCGCGCAGGCCGTCAATGCCTACGTCGATGAGCCGCGGATGACGCAGGATGTGGACATTCTGTCCACGCATGCCTCGACGCTCGCCGAATCGCTTCGTTACCACCTCGCCACGACATTCAGGATCGCCGTCCGTGTGCGAGAAGTCGCCTCAGGTAACGGCTTTCGCATCGATCAAATCCGCAAGCCGAAAAATCGCGATCTGGCCGACGTGCGGCAAGTGGCAACCTTTCCCGCGACGCAGTTGATTGCCGAGGTGCGCGTTCCAACACCAGAGGAATTGATCGCCCAGAAGATCATCAGCCTTGCCGGCCGCTCGCAACAGCCCAAGGGCGACACCGACCGCCGCGACCTGAAACTGCTGCTGTTGGCCTATCCTGCCCTCAAGTCGCTCAAGGGCCCCGTGGCAGATCGGATCAAGGCGCTTGGCCCGTCCGATGCCGCTCTGACGGAGTGGGCGCGCCTTGTCGCAACCGACATTCAGCCAGAGGACGAGGTTGAAGAGGATTGATCTGGGAAGTTGAAAAGGCGGATGCCACCTTTTCAGGCCCTTGAATCAGTCGTCCCTCCTTGGCCGCGATCACCGCGTCCATCACCTGCCCCAGCAGAACACCCGTCTCCGATTGCATCTCTGCCGCCAACCGTTCCCGTTCGACCTGTACGAGCCGATCCATGACTACATCCTGTTCTGGCATCACCACGCCGTACACAAACCCCTATCCCTGCACGTTATGCCATCGCCCGGAACTTTGGGCACGCCCGAATGCTGTCAATTGGCGCAGCTTGTAGTTGACAGGATCACCGGCGAGGGATAGGCTGAGTCCGGTTTGAAGGGGATTGCCATGAGTAAGGTGCGGAAATCCCGCAACGGTAAGGACGGCAACAAGAGGCCGTCCGCGCCTCTTCCTGGGTCGTTTGGCCTCAAGCATTTCCTTTGGGTTGCTGGTCTCGCCTGTGCAGGGGGATCATTCCTGACGTGGGCGGTGATCCCGCCAAGCAACATCAAGTCTACGGTCCAAGCTCACAGCAGCGCAGGTCGATCCGTTTGGGAGTTGTTGGCCCTTCCCGATGCCGAGTTGGAGAAAGTGGATGTTCTGGAAATGAACCTCGCCGTCGCCAAGGGCATCCCCGGCTTGGAAAAACTGGATTACAGTCACTACCGCCAGATTGTGGACGACTGGACGGAACAATTCCGCCGTGAGCTTGCCGCCACCGAACCCCGCTTTTACCAGTCGCCGGGAGAGTGGAGAAACGACATCAACTTCTTCCGGCTTGGCCTGTTGTGCACTTATCTCACCCGCGAACGTGGCATTGGGTATATCGAGAAATATTCGCAGGACCAGAAGCAGGGCCGCAACTCCAAGTACCAATCTCCGGAAGCCCTCTTGCTGCATGGCTTGATCGACACACAACACGGAACGTGCGCAAACATGCCCGTACTCCATGTGGTTATCGGCAGGCGGATGGGTTGGCCGGTTTCCCTTGCCTGTGTCGGGCCACATTACGTGTGCCGTTATGACGACGGGAAAGTACACTACAACATTGAGGCCACCTACACCGGGCCGGGCTTCGTCTCCGACAGTGACGAAGAATACATGCAGCACGACCATCTGCCGAAGATCGCGCTCGCGAGCGGTTCGGACTTCCGGTCGTTGTCCGCCCGTGAAATGATGGGATGTTTCCTGTGCGCCAGGGCATGATACTACCGCGATACGGATAAGATTTCGGAGGCGGATCGGGATTATTCTCTGGGGCGGGTCTTGTTTCCCAACCATCGTTATGCCTACCAGGAATCGGTTTACCCTTTTCTCTGGCGAGGCCAGCGGATGTTTGAGCCGATGGAGATCGGCCATCCGGCCGATTCCATGCAACAAACGCATGAGCCACCGCTGGTTTACCGCAATGATCCCTTGGCCGACGTGGACCGAATCAATGCGATGAACCGAGCCACTGCGCAGCAGGTGCCGCCAGGTATGCCAGCAATGCCGGGCGTGCCGCAGTCTCCGGGAGTGCCTCAGCCTCAGCCGATGTTTCCGCAGCCGTATCAGCCTCCGACGCCGGGACAGCCGCCCACGCGGTAATGAAAAACGCTTGAGATGGAATAGACAAACAACAACTGCCGAAAGGAAAAGACATGAGGAAGATACATTTGATCGCTGCCTTGGTGGGCTTAGCCGCCATTACAGCTTCATCGTCGAACGCCCACGCCCATTACTACGCCGGGACGCATGTCTATCCGAGCGTACCCCTCGCCACGCCGCCGGGTTCACTAGGCCAGTACGACGATGGGATGAATTTGTATGGGTATGTGCAAAGTAATCCGATCGGGCTAACGGATCCACAAGGATTATGGGCTTTAAAGTTGGACTATGGAACTCTTGACGTACAGGTATCAACCCCCGGCGCCTATGGTCCTTCGAGCAGTGACGTGGGTGTAACCTTTCATCCCAATGTCGCAAAATTTGCTGGAGGCTGCTGCTCAGAAGTGCGTTTTATACAGGCCTATTTTTATTCTGACACCGGGGCATCATGGTGGACGAATTCCCGGAACCGGCTAACCAAAAATGCTTGGACCCTTGATGCGGTCAGCGCTCCATACTATCCGATTGGTGGTGCACAGGGAGGAAGCGTCGGCAATCCAATCAGGGGAACTGCAACAAATATGGTCGACGTGCCTGGGTGGAAGACCGGCGATCCGTTTCCAGTGACTGATACATTCGAGGCTGAGACGTGTGCCGTGTGTAGCATTGGAGGGAGGCCTCCGTTCAATTTGCTACGAGGACATGAAGTATACGGTTGTGTAAAATGGGGCCATACACATGTGTTTGCTGCTGGCGCTGTTGCTTCTGGAATGGTGTGGGCGAATACGGATTGGAAAACTTACCCACCGTTCGCCCCAAACGGCCGAGCAATGGCACGCTGGACCGGGCAGGGATTTGCGCCCTCGGCTGCGATGTCTACAATATTGGCTACCCAGTACCCGTGACGACCTATGCTGGCAAGAGGTTGCTTGGATCAGGATTGCAGTCGCAAGACCGATCAATCTCGATAAGCTGGTAGGAGTGTATGGCGTGATTGATGACAAGGATGAAACTTGCTGCTGTGAATGCGGGTATCTGCTACGAGGCTTGGCTCCCACGGGGAATTGTCCCGAATGCAATACGGCAATCTCTCGATCCTTGGAGCTCGGCCCTCACTTTCGCGAGCGTCGACACGTCCGAAGACGCGCCATTCTTTATCTGGCTTTGGTATGCATTGCCGTCGCAGCATATGCGTATAATATATCTTGGCGCCCCGGGTCGAATAATTTAAGCTGGGAAAATCAATTTCGTGATTCCGTATTTCACATTGCGCCAGCTGTTCTAGGCGTCATGTTAGCCACCGGGTTAACATGGAGTGTAGTATCCCGAATGGCACGGCGTAGCATTCTACTTTGGGTAGCAATTACGATTAACCTGCTCGTAGAAATCTTTGCGATTTTGCTCTGGCTTCCGCCGTGATATAGCAGGCGTAGTGTTGTAGAGGCGTATTGTAAAAAAACTCATCCATGCGTCATGCCGCCTCCTTTCGATGATAGTGCAGTAGGGTGCGCTCCGCGCACCATTTCTTCAGTAAACATTATTTGTAATTGTTTAGCGTGTTTGGAGGCTCAAAAACCGCGTTTCCAGTGAGAAAACGCGGGTTTATGGCGTTCGCAAACCGAAAATCGCGCCACCGCGCGAGCGAATTGTGAAAAAACGCCTGAAAAACGGCCCTTTGACACGCTAAACAATTACAAAGTTAGATAGTCAGGTAGGCGTACGCCTACCTGACTCAATCTCATGACTCGGATGTGCGTCGTCTCCTCCCGGTGCCGGGCAGATGGATTACATGGCATCGGGGCAGAACTTATTGTAATTGTTTAGCGTCTTTTTCGAGTGAAATCGCCGCTTTTTTGCGAACAAATACCGAATGTCGCTTGTATTTTCGTGCCTTGTTCGCAAAAAGTACGCGTAAAATCCACGTTTTTGGGTCAGCAACACGCTAAACAATTACAACTTATTTAGCAATCTTTTCGCCGGCTGGGGTGCGTGACACTTTAGGCGGGATGGAATCTGAAATGGTGACATCCACGAATGCCATTTCCTTTAAGCGATAAACGGCCCAAATAGCTGTATTTAGAGCAATGGCGCAGGATGTGGCCTTCTGTCAGAATGGTGGTGCTGGCGGCGGCGCTGCTGGTCAATCCGCCGCGGCCCAAGCGCTACGAACCGCGCGTGATCAAGGACCGCCATGACAAATACAAGCTGATGAACCGCCCCCGAGACCAGTTGCGAAAAGCCCTGAAATGTCAGCCTAAAGAGGCTTAAGGGAATGGCATTCGTGACATCCACGTTTTCAAGTTACCGTCGTCCAATCAACCCGTTGGCCCATGCAGCGTCTCATCAATTTTGCGCCGAGAATCCGCTGTGAGAAACGCTTCTCCGCAATTACCGCACTTCCATCGGCGAACATTGACATTGGCCTTATGCCCATTTGGAGCCGTGACAGCCAGCAACTCGCGGCCGAGATGGATGTCGCGGCTGCCGCAGAGCGGACACCGCTCGTATCGCGTCTCAGTCGGACGTGACCGATCTTTTACCTGAGATGATGATGTAGAATTGCGAGGCATGTTGCGGAACCTTGCGAATGACGCCTTTTGAGTAGATGGCCACACCTTCAAAGTTGAAACTCTCAATGATGTAAAGCTGCTCGCGCCGGCCTTTTCGCCAGGGACTGGTGCTATTCTTGACCCGTAGGAACTGCGCACTTAAAATCGATTCGATCACGTCTTCACGCAGCAAGCCATCCTCGGCGGCTTCCAAGTCGGCCTTCAGCGTGAATTCGTAGTGACCCGCGGCAACGAGCCGCTTGATCTTGACCAGCCGATGATCCACACGGCCACCTTACGTTCCTGCTGCCGCGACAACAAGGAATTGTAGGACTGGAAACATGCCGACGGCCGCGCCAAATTCCTTCGTTTTCGCCAGATAGCACGAAGCCAGCGCAGAAACGGCGAAAAAATTCCAATCCGCCCTCGATTTTGGATATGCTGCCATCGCCCGCGCCTCCGGGCGCAGGGATCGTGTAACTTCTGCGCGGAAGCCGAGCTATCTCCATAATGCTTGGAAAAAGTATGAATCGACGCTTGTTTTTCGCTCTTGCTCTCGGTGCGTGCGTGGCCGGCTGCGCGGCGCCGGCGCGCAAAGAAGGCTTCAGTGACGTCCAGCAACTCATCTCCGCGCGCACCGGCCAGCGCATCGAGTGGAATCAGGACCAGCTTGAAGACCAGCAGGCGCACGATGCCGTTGCCGGCATGTTGACCGCCGAACTCACTCCCCAGACCTCGGTGCAGATCGCCCTGCTGAACAATCGCTCGCTGCAGGCCACCTACGAAGAGCTGGGAATCGCCCAGGCCGAGGTCGTGCAGGCGGGGTTGCTCAGCAATCCCATCTTCGGCGCCTCGCTGCGCGGCTCGGTCAACGGCGGGGGGCCGGATGTCCAACTCGGTGTCGCCCAGGATTTTCTCGACATCTTCAACCGCCCCTTGCGCAAGCGCATGGCAAAACAGGAATTCGAGCAGGCGAAGCTTCGGGTGGCGCAGGAAGTCTTGAAGCACGCCTCGGAAGTGGAGATCGCATTTTACGCGCTGCAGGGGAATCAGCAGCTCGCGGCCATGCGCAAAACCATGCTGGATGCGGCGCGGGCAACGCACCAACTGGCCAGGCAGCGTTTTGAGGCCGGGAACATCAACGAGCTCGATTTCGCGATTGAAGAAGCATCGTATCACGCGTCGGCGCTGGCCGTGAGCCGGGCCGACGCCGAAGTGCGGGCCGGCCATCAGCGCCTCAACCGTCTGCTGGGGCTGTGGGGGGCGGAGGCGAACTGGAAGATCGCCGATAAGTTGCCGGCATTGCCGGCCGAGGAACAGGGGATCGAAGAGCTGGAGGATGTCGCCCTCGGCCGCCGGCTGGACCTGAAGATGGCCCGCAACCAGATCGCGTCGGCCGAACAGGCGCTGCGGCTCACCCGCCGCGGAATTGTCAATGAAGTGAAAGTCGGCGCCAGCTACGAGCGCGACCCCGGAGGAAGCAAAGTTCTCGGCCCGACCGTCGAGCTGCCGCTGCCGCTGTTCGATCACGGCCAGGGGCGGATGATGAAGCAGCAGGCGCAGCTTCGGCTGGCCAGGCGCCGCAAGGAGGCTTTGGAAGTGGACGTGCGCGCCGATGTACACGCCGCCCGGGAGAAATTCGTGGCCGCCGACCGGACGGCCCGCTTCTATCAGGAATCGATCCTGCCGCAGCAGAAAAAGATATTGGAACTATCCCAGCAGCAATATAATGCGATGGGCCTGAGCGTCACGTCCCTGCTCGCCGCCAAGACCAGCGCCATCGCGGCGGAGACGGAATATATCGAGGCGCTGCAGGACTATTGGATCGCCCGCGCGGAGTTGAAAGCCGCGGTCGGAGGCGATTCTGACGCGCTGGAAGCCCGTCCATAACTGTCTCAAGAGCCAGAGATTAGCACCAGAGATTAGCACCAGAGATTTCCCATTGAACCTTTTGCACCACTGATTGCGTACTGATGGCAGACATATTCAGGATAATTCAGTCCTGATTGTCCAGCCTTTTGAAAGGAGGCTTCGCGTATGACCAAAATGCGAAACATTCTGATCGGGACCGCTTTGGGCGCGATGGGATTATTGGCCGCCGGGTGCGCCGCCAACGCCAAGCCCGCCGCCCCATCCTCCACGCAGGCCATCCGTTGCACCAAGTGCGAAGTGACTTGGGTGAAAGATCAGCGTAAGGACACCAAGGGGCACACCGTCGGCTATGCCTCGAAGAAGTCGATGGTCTGTCCAGATTGCAAGGATGCGGTGGAGAATTTCTTTGCCGGCGGCAAATTCCAGCACACCTGCAAGACCTGCGGCGACACGATGGAGATGTGCGATACGCACATGTAGTGCCGAATGACAAGTCTTGCGGGGCGGCTGCAACGCCCGCCCCGCAAGACTTGCATTGGTTTACTTCATTCTGCCGCCAGGGCCTCACGCGGGATCTCGTTTGATTCCACCGCGCCTTCCCACCTACCATCGCAGTACCTGCATTTCCTCCCGGTACGCGCGCGTTATTGCTGTGGAATGCCAACAGGAAAAAACATGAACGAGCGATTGATTTCCCGTCGGCGGGCATTGACGGATGGAGCGGCCCTGGCGGCGCTGGCGGGTTGCTTTGCGCCGCTGGGCGGCCTGCAGCGCGCTGGCGCCGCCGACGGTGGCGCTTCCGATGGGGCAAAGCAACCAGCCGGTAGCGCTGATGCGGTGGAAGCGGGGACGCAGAAGGCGCTGCCTCCCGGCGAACCGGGCAAGGATTACACCCCGGTCATCACCCCCAACAGCAAGACCCTGCCATGGAAGCTGGTGGATGGGGTGAAAGTCTTTCACCTGATCGCCGAAGAATGCGAGCACGAGTTCGCTCCGGGGCTGAAGGCAAAATGCTGGGGATACAACGGGCAGACTCCCGGGCCGACCATCGAGGTGGTCGAAGGGGACCGGGTGCGCATCTACGTCACCAACAAACTCCCGGAGCCGACCAGCGTACACTGGCACGGCATCCTGCTCCCCAATGGCATGGACGGCCTGGCGGGGATGACGCAAAAGCCCATCGCGCCGGGCGAGACCTTCAAGTACGAATTTACTCTGCGCCAGCACGGCACCCATCCCTATCACCCACATTTCGATGAGATGACGCAGATCGCCCTGGGGATGATGGGGCCATTCATCATCCATCCCCGCAATGGTCAAGGGGGGGCAGGGGGTGCCAAGGCGAGACCGGATCGGGACTTCGTCATCATGCTCAGCGAATGGCGGATCGACCCCGGCACCAGCCGGCCCAACCCGATTGAGATGACCGATTTCAACGTCTTCACCATGAACTCCAAAGCCTTTCCCGGCACCGCCCCGCTGGTGGCCAAGCTCGGGGAGCACGTGCGCATCCGCCTGTTGAACATGAGCCCGATGGATCATCACCCCATCCACCTGCACGGCCAGCAGTTCACCATCACCGAAACCGATGGCAGCGATGTGCCGGAGTCGGCCCAGTCCCAGACTAACACCGTGCTGGTTGCGGTGGCGCAGACGCGGGCGCTGGAATTCGTGGCCAGGGAGCCGGGCGACTGGGCTTTTCACTGCCACATGACCCACCACGTCATGAATCAGATGGGCCACGCCCAGGCGAACATGATCGGCGTGAAACCCGGCCCGGCCGAGGCGGAGATTCAAAAGCTGCTGCCCGGCTACATGGCCATGGGAGAAACCGGAATGGGCGATATGGCCGAGATGGGAATGCCGGTACCGAAAAACAGCATTCCGATGGTTGGCGGCGACGGGCCATTCGGCGCCATCGATATGGGCGGGATGTTCACGATCCTGAAGGTGCGCCAGGATGTCAAAAATCACGACGATCCCGGCTGGTATCAGCATCCTGAAGGAACGGTGGCGGGTCCGGCAACGGAGGCGGACATGCGCCGTGATCTGGCGGATATGCCCCCCGCTGCCGACACGACGCCAGCGACCGCGCCTAGGCCCGCGACCGCCCCCGCAACCGCGCCGACGACACAGGAAAAGGTTCTCTACACCTGCAAGATGCACCCGCAGATCCTCTCCGACCAACCCGGCAAGTGCCCGATTTGCGGGATGAAGCTGGTGGCGAAGAAATAATGAACAATTTCCGCGAAAATTGACGGATGAACGTTCATCCAAAACCCCGCCGTCCGCGCGATGCGGCGGCACATTTGAAGGAGTCTGTATGAAGCGTCTTACTGCACTGTTGGGCGGCGGATTTCTCGCCGCGGGATTGACGGTGGGCGCGTTCGCCCACGAAGGCCACGCCGAGAGCGATGAAGGCAAGAAGGTGACGATCACCGGCGAGCTGATCGACACCGCCTGTTTTGTCACCAGCGACGGCGACGCCAAGGGCAAGGATCACGCGGCCTGCGCGCAAAAGTGCATGGCCACCGGCGTGCCGGCCGGCATTCTCCCCGAGGGCAAGAAGGCCGACGACATGCTGTACCTGCTCACCAACCCGGTACCGCTGGCGCCCTATGCGTCGCGAACCATCAAAGTCGAAGGCGTGGCCTATGAAGACAAGCACGCCGTCGACGTCAAGCACCTGTACCTCAAGGACGGCGACAACTGGAAGGAGATTACTCTCAAGGATGAACATCACAAGATGGCCGGCGACAAGAAGGAGGAAATGGGCGGCATGAAGATGGACGAGAAATAAGCAGAGCCTTGTTCTTCCTTCCGGTCGCGCCGTCTTCACCGGCGGCGCGACCTTTTCCGGCGATGCGCGGATTCGGAGGATCGCGGAGAGCACTATCGGCGGATGAAAGGGAACCTGCATGAAATCGTGGTGCGCTGTTGCGGCTGTGGCCTCATTGCTCCTCGTTGTTTTCCCCGCGCGGGCGCTGGCGCACCGCGATGACTACATCGACGAGACGCTGGTCTTCCTGACGCTCGAGCGTCACGAGACCGAGGCGGAGTATTGGTTGGATTTCGGGCGCAATTCCGAGAAAGGCCGTGATTTCCTGCGGCATAACGTTGCCGCCGAATTTGGCATCACGGACCACTGGATGGTGGACGGCCGCGCGACCGCCATCCACGAACTCGGCGACGGCTTCGATTTCGACTCCGGTCGTTTTGAGTCGCGCTACCGCTTCTTTGACGAAGGAACGCTTCCGATCGACATCGCCATCTCCGGCGAAGCCAACATGGAGCGGGAAGAGGATGGTTCTTACCTCTGCGGTCTGGAGCCGCGGCTCATCCTGTCGAGAGACTTTGGTGAGGCAGTGAACCTGACCTTGAACTTACAGGAGGAGTTCCCGCTGAATGGCAAGCGGCGTTCGCGCGACCTTTCATCCGATTTCACTTCCCTGGCGGTTCCCCTGCGCTCGGACCAACCGGCGTTCGTGGTTTCCGGCGGCTTTCGCGTGACGGTGTCGGAATTGATCCGCATCGGATCGGAGGCAAGGTACAACTTTGAAACGCAAGAAGGCGCCGTGATCCCGCAAGTATGGCTTACGTTTCCCCATGACGTGACGGTCAAGATTGGAATCTCACTCCCATTCGACCAGAGCAAGGAGACGTTTTTTCGCATTGCCCTCGAAGTCGGCTTTTGATCGCGCCATCCGCAACTCGCACTGGAAGGGCGGTTCGCATGTTCATCTTTCAATTGGCCCGCGCCGGCGCAGGCGGCGGATCGGGATTTTTGCAACTGCCGCCGCTGCACCCGATCCTGGTCAACTTTACCGCCGCGCTCGTACCGGCGTCGCTTATCAGCGACGTTCTCGGGCGCCTCTTTCGCAAGCAATCACTCCTGTCCGCCGGATGGTGGATGCTGCTTTACGCGGCGGTCATCACGCCTTTTACGGCATTGGCCGGATGGTGGTGGTTGCGGCAGATGGGCGGCATGGACGTTCCGGAGATGGCAATTCACAAGTGGCTGGGCACGGCACTGGCGGTCGTGTTCGTGGCTCTGGTGTTCTGGCGCTGGCACATTCACCGTAGCGCGAGTGCGCCGGGTTGGCTTTATCTGATTTGCGCCGCCGCCGTCGTCAGTCTTCTTACGCTGCAAGGACATCTCGGCGGCTCGATGAGCTTCGCCAGCAACCAAGATATGTCCAACTCCGCTCCCGGCAATCCCGCTCACCTGAGCTCATCTGGCCGCACCGGCGAGGGCGGCCTGCAATGGCGCGACCACATCAACCTCAAGGATGATCGATGAAGCTCACCCGCAGACAATTCGTTCTGCTCGCCGCTGCGGTTGCGGCCGGGTGCGGGCGCGAGAAGAACGGTGGCGCCACGACCGCGCCGGCGAACCAGCCGTCCAAGCCCGCCGGCGCGGTCGATGCCGGTGCGGTCGGCGAGTTCAAGGCGGACGACGTATACGACAACTTCCGTGAGCAGGGCTTTTTCGTAGTCCGGAGGGACAAGCAAATGTTCGCTCTCTCTTCGATCTGCACCCACAAAGGTTGCAAGGTGCGGGTCCGGGATGACCTGTCGTTCTTTTGCAAATGTCACGGGTCGACGTTCGATAAGGAAGGCCATGTGACAAAGGGTCCGGCCAAGCGCGACCTGCCCCGATTGGCCGTGGCGACCGACGATCGCGAGCACGTGTTGGTCGATCCGGCGCAGGAATTTGTGGTGAAGAAATGAGATTCCCATGAAGGAGAAATCGATGAGCGACTGGTTCTGGTATGCCGTTGGCGCGGCCATCCTCTACGGCCTGCACCAGGTGTTCACCAAGCTGGCCTCGGAGCGCATCAGCGATGGGCTCGGCGGATTCGTCGTCGAAGGCAGCGCCGCACTGACCATCGCGGCCTACCTCGCTTTGCTCTGGTTCGGCGGACACTGGGCCCAGAAGTCCAGCAGCGCCGGCATTCTCTATTCGCTGCTGACCGGCCTGTGCGTCGGTGCCGGAACCATTCTGTTTTTCCTGCTCTTCCAGAAAGGCGGGCCGCTGTCGGCGGTGCCGATGGTGCTGGCCGGCGGGGCGGCGCTGATGGCGATTGTGGGCATCCTCTTTTTCAAAGAGCCGGCCTCGGCGCTGCGGATACTCGGCATCGTGATGTCGCTGGCTGGCTTGTTTCTTCTGCGCTATTCGACGAAGTGACCGACGGCGGATTCGTCCGCCTCCGTTTTTTTTCTACTTGAATGGCGGCGGGCACCCCTCCTATCCTTGCCGCAAAGGAGCAACATGAGCAACCCAACCACCACCGCCGCCCCCTCCGCCCCGACTCCCGACGTCATCTTCAACGAGCTGACCGCCTTTCAGCGCAGCTCCGCCATGAAGGCCGCCATCGAGCTGGACATCTTCACCGCCATCGGCGAAGGCAACAAAATCGCCGCCGCCGTCGCCCGGCGCTGCCGGGCATCGGAGCGCGGCGCCCGCATTCTCTGCGACTATCTCGCCGTCAACGGCTTTCTCACCAAGATCGGCAACGAATATGGCCTGGCCCCCGCGGCCGCGGCGTTTCTCGACAAGCGCTCCCCGGGATACATGGGCTCCGTCGCCGGCTTCCTGCAGACTCCCGACATGATGAACGCCTTCGCCCAACTTGCCGATGCCGTGCGCAAAGGGACAACCCCCCTCCCCCAGGAAGGAAGCATTTCCGCGGAAAATCCGCTCTGGGTGCAATTTGCCCGCGACATGGCGCCGATGATGGCCATGCCCGCCCAGCAGTTGGCGCAGATGATCAACGGATCATCCAAAGAGCCGATCAAGGTACTCGACATCGCCGCCGGCCACGGGCTGTATGGCCTGGCCTTCGCCCAGCTCAACCCCGCGGCCAAAGTCGTCGGCCTGGATTGGGCGAACGTGCTGGAAGTCGCGAAAGAAAACGCGCGGAAGATGGGCGTCGAGTCCCGCTATTCCACCATTCCCGGCAGCGCCTTCGACGTGCCGCTGGGATCGGATTATGACGTCATCCTGCTCACCAATTTCCTGCACCACTTTGATCCGCCCACCAACGAGAAGCTGCTCAAGAAAGTGAGGGCGGCGCTCAAGCCGACCGGCCGCGCCGTCACGCTGGAATTCATCCCCAACCCCGACCGCATCTCCCCGCCGATGGCCGCCGGCTTCAGCCTCATCATGCTCGCCAACACCCCCGCCGGCGACGCCTACACCTTCGCCGAACTGGAAAAAATGTTCCGTGCTGCCGGCTTTTCCCGCAACACCCTGCACGACCTGCCGATGTCGCCGGGAAGGGTTGTGGTGTCGCAGGCGTAGAGAATCGCTGGTGCGCGTTATTCTTTTATGCAGGGTGGGCGTACTCGTCCACCGTTGCCGATGGTGGGCGAGTACGCCCACCCTACAAAACTTTAATCGGTGGTGCAGGCATTCTTGCCTGTCGTCCGGCGCTCATCGCTTTTCCAGCCGCCGTCGATAGGCGCTGGGCGTCATCTTCATCTCGCGGCGGAACACGCCGCACAAGTGCTGCGGCCGGATGAAACCCGATCGTTCCGCCACCGTTTTCAGCGGCAGGCTGGTGCTGGCCAGCAATTGCTTGGCCTGCTCCAGGTGGGCCAGGCGAATCTGCCGCAACGGAGACTTCCCCAAAATGCGCTGAAACTTCTGCTCCAGCCCCCGCCGGGAGGCGGCCGTCGATTTCACCACATCCCACACGCTGATCGGCTCATCGGCGTGCTCACGGATGTAGCGCACCGCGGCCACGAAATCCGGATCATCGGTGGCCAGCATGTCGCTGGACGCCCGCTCGGTGACCGCCCCCGGCGGGATCAGCGTGACCGGCGGAACTTTGCGCCGGCCGTGCATCATGCGCCCCAGCATCTCGCCGCAGAGGTACCCGATGCGCTCGCGCGGAATCGCGACGCTGGAAAGATGGGGATTGGCCAGCTCGCAATTGAGCGTGTCGTCGTTGATGCCGAGCAGGGCGACTTCAGTCGGCACGTGGCAGCCGGCCTGGCGGCAAAGCTGCGAAATCCACATGCCCAGGTCGTCATCCCCCACCAATAATCCCACCGGCTTGGGCAACTCGGTAATCCATTCGGCGATCAAGACGTCACGTGTCCGCAGGTCCGAGACCGGGGGCAGGCGCGCGGTGTCGATGCATATCGCCACCGCCCCGGCGCGCCCGGCCGCTCGCGAATACCCAGCCCAATGTTCTACGGAAGGATTCAAGGTCGGATTGCCGAAAAATGCCAGCGTGCGCAGCCCGCGCTGCAGGAAATGGCCGGCCGCCATCTCCCCCGCCGCCGTGTCATCGGCCCTCAGCAGCGGAACTCCGTCAGCGCTGTACGTCGCCGACACGTTCAACGTCGGCAGACCATGCGGCTTCAGTGCCGCCGCCAGCTCGCTGGTCAGGTCCGCGATGATCCCCGCCGGCCGCCACTGCAGCAGAATCTCGATCTGGCTCACGTTCGTTACCGCGTGAAATTCCCAGTTGCGCCCCGAGGCATAGGCGATAAGCCCCCGCAGGATCGCCCGATGCTGCGGCGAATACTTGTTCATGATCAGGCCGATCCGCGTCTGCTTCAGATGGGAGCGACCTTTGCGCATTCTTGTAAGATTATGCCGCAAATATGCAATTGCAAGCGATTGTTCCGGTGATATGTTTGCATACCGTACATCGACCCCCGGTAGTAGTGGTTGTGCAGTTTGCAGGTCCTCGGAACTTCCGGCAATGGGTCAGTTTGAAATTTCCGGGTGCCACAGGTCGCGGTACTCCGAGACCTGTGCCGTGTAGCGACGCAGTAAGACACAGGTCTGCGAGTACGCCGACCTGTGGCACCCAAACTGACC
>DAIOHQ010000004.1:0-48192 GCA_036744635.1 Tepidisphaeraceae bacterium
CAAGAAAGCGTCGCCGCTTGAGGCTTCATGCAAAATCGTGTGAAGCGGACCCTACCTGTTTACAGAATGAACTTGCTCAAATCCTCATCTTTCACCACATCCCTCAGCCGCTCGCGCACATAATCGGCGGTAATCGTCACCTTCTTCTCGGCTTGCAGGGGGGGGTCGCAGGCATCGAAGCTGATCTGCTCGAACACCCGCTCCAGGATCGTGTACAACCGCCGCGCCCCGATGTTTTGCGAGCGCCGATTCACGTCATAGGCGATCTGCGCCATCGCATCGACGGCATCATCGTTGAACGTCACGTCGATGCCTTCGGTGGCCAGCAGCGCCGTCTGCTGCTTGGTCAGCGAATGCCGCGGCTCGCGCAGGATGCGCACGAAATCCTCCTTGGTCAGATCCTGCAGCTCCACGCGAATGGGAAACCTTCCCTGCAATTCCGGCATCAGATCGCTCGGCTTGGAACTGTGAAACGCCCCGGCCGCGATGAAGAGAATGTGGTCCGTCTTCACCGGCCCATACTTGGTCATCACCGTTGACCCTTCGACGATCGGCAGCAGGTCGCGCTGCACACCCTGCCGCGAAACATCCGGGCCGTTGGTCTTGTCCGTTCCGGCCACCTTGTCCAGCTCATCCAGAAAGACGATCCCGGTCTGCTCAACCCGCTCGATGGCGGTGCGATGAATCTTGTCGCGATCGATCAGCTTCTCGGCCTCCTGGGCGCGGATCACCTTCCGCGCATCGCGCACGCTCATCCGCCGGGTGTCGCGGCGGCTGGGGAGCATCTTCTCGAACATGCTTTGAAACTCGACATCCATCTCCATCCCCGCATTTCCCAGCACGCCCACGGCCGTCACCTTCTCCTCCACCTGCATCTCAATCTGCCGGTCCTCCAGCTCCCCGGCCTTCAACTGCTCCAGGAGTTTTTCCCGCGAGCGTTTCCGCCGCGCCTCCCCTTCAGCATCGACAAACCCCGCGGCATCGGCGGGGAGCAGATAATCCAGCAGCCGCTCCTCCACCCGCTCCTGCGCCGCCTCTTTTACCTGCTCCATCATCTCCTCGCGCACCAGCGCGATGGATGAATCCAGCAGGTCGCGGATCATCGATTCCACATCGCGCCCGTGATACCCCACCTCGGTATATTTCGTCGCCTCCACTTTGATGAACGGCGCCCCGGTCAGCCCGGCCAGCCGCCGGGCAATCTCGGTCTTCCCCACGCCGGTCGGGCCGATCATGATGATATTTTTCGGCGACACATCCTCGCGCATCGCCTCGGGCAATTGCTGCCGCCGCCACCGATTTCGCACCGCCACCGCCACCGCGCGCTTGGCATCCGCCTGGCCAACGATATACCGATCCAGTTCCGCCACGATCTGCCGGGGTGTGAGCTGCTGCATGTGTTCGATTGTAGGGCGTGGGTGCAATTCCTGCACCCCTCCCCCTCTCCTCGCCTTACTCTTCCACCGTCTCCACCCGGATATTCTGATTGGTATAAATGCAAAGCTCCCCGGCGATTTTCAGCGATGCCTCTACGATCTCCCGCGCTGACAAGGATGAATGCCCCAGCAGCGCCTTGGCCGCCGCGGCCGCGAATGCGCCGCCCGAGCCGATGCCGATGATGCCATCGGTGGGCTCGATCACATCGCCGGCGCCGCTGACGATCAGGCTCGTGGTCTTGTCGGCCACCGCCAGCATCGCTTCCAGCCGCCGCAAAACCCGGTCGGTGCGCCAATCTTTCGCCAGCTCGATCACCGCCCGCCTCGTGTTGTCCGGATGCTCGCTCAGTTTCTTCTCAAACCGTTCAAGCAGCGCGAATGCATCCGCCGCCGATCCGGCGAATCCAGTTAAGACCTTGCCTCCCCCGATACGGCGAATTTTTACCGCATCTTGCTTGGCCACCACGTTCCCCAGCGTCACCTGCCCGTCGCCGCCCAGGGCGACCTGCCCGTCGCGCCGGACGCTCAGAATCGTCGTCGATCTCGCCGCTTGCATGGCCATGCGATACACTCTTGGTTAGATGCCTCACGCCGGTTCTACCCCCGCCCCGTCTCTCCGGCAAGCTCGACTTGCCGCTTAACAATGCCCTCGCTCCCATCCATCACGATTTCTTCCCCCCTGATGCTGGCCATTGCCTGTGGGCTCTCCGTGGCTGCCATTGCCATCGCCCTCCTTCGGCGACTCAAGCTGTCTCTACTTACGAAAATTCTTCTACTCCTTTCCATCACCCTGCTCACCCTCGCTGCCGGCCAACCCATCTGGCATCGGCCGATCCCTCAGCGCATCGCCGTCATGGTCGATCTCTCTCCCAGCACGCGGACGGCGTCATATCGCGACCGCGCCTTTCTGCAGCGCCGGCTCTCACAACTCCTCGGTCACACCCGCTACGACACGCTCTATTTCTCCGATCACAACGAACACTCAATCTCGGGCAACGTCCTCCCGGATATCCCGGCAGATCGTACCGTGTTCGATCCCCCTGCCGAGGCCGCCGTCATTCTGTTCAGCGACGGCCAATTCTCCCTTCCAAAAGCCGCTCCGCCTATCTATCCCGTCATCGACCCCGGCCTGATCGACCCCGCCGATGCCTCCATCCCAAACCTCGAAGTCCGAAACAACACGCTGCTTATCACCACGCGCAATGGCATCGCCGCCCGCTCCGTCGTCCTTACCGGTTCCGCCACGCGAGAGACTGTCGCCCCTACCGGCGAAGCGACGCAATCGATCCCACTTTCGCAGTCCATCACATCCGCCTCGGCCAGATTCGCGGGCGCTGCAGATCCTTGGCCGGAAAATGATGCCCTCTCCCTGCGCCTGCCTCCGAATCTCTCCACGGAACGCTGGTGGATCGGCCAAGACCCTCCGGACCCATCATGGAAGCCACTCTCCGCAAACGAACTCGCAATCGACAGCAGTGCCTATCTCGCCCCCTCGATCATCGTGCTGAACAACCTCTCCGCCGACATTCTTTCCACCGCCCAGCGCGACCGCCTCCAGCAATACGTCCGCGACCTCGGCGGCGCCGTGTTGATCCTCGGTGGCGACCACGCCTTCGCCGCCGGCAACTACACCGGCACCGCACTGGAAACCCTCTCTCCGCTGGCCAGTTCTCCGCCGGCGCCAATCCTGCACTGGATCCTCCTCGCCGACTGCTCCGGCTCGATGAACGACCCGGCCGGCAACACAACGCGCTGGCATCTGGCGGCATCCGCGATTCTCAAGCTCCTCCCCGAGCTCCCCCCCGACGATCTCGCCAGCGTCGGCAGCTTTGCCCGAGAGGTCACCTGGTGGTCATCTTCCAAGAGCGTGCGCGACACCGCTCGCCTCGCCCTACCGCCTGCAGACGTCGCCCCGAACGGTCCCACCGAGCTTCAGCCCGCCCTCGCATCACTCGCGAAACAGTCCATGCCGACGCAGTTGCTGGTGCTGACCGACGCCGAAACCCAGATCACCGACCCCGACGCCCTGGCGACCGAGCTGCGCGCGAAAAATATCCACCTTCACGTGCTGGCCATCGCGCAAGGCTCGGCCCTCAAATCCCTGCGCCGCATCGCCGACCTCACCGGCGGCTCGATCGTCGAACAGTTCGAGCCGCGCAGGTGGTCCGCGGCCGTGCGCCAGCTCATGCAATCCGCCATGCCGCAACGTCTCTCCACTACCGACACGACCATCACGTTCATAAATGATGCAAAGAATTTGGAGTCCCACCCCGTCCACCCCTGGAACCGCACCTGGCTGAAGCCCGCGGCTACGCTTCTGGCGCGCACGCACGGAAGCGACGCATCGCAGAAGGATGAACCATTCCCGATGGCGGCCCGCTGGCGTGTCGGCGCCGGCGAGGTTCTCGCCACCGCCTTCCCCGCCAACGCCATCGAAGCCCACTCCCTCTCCGCTCTCATCGCCCGCCAACCGCGCGATCCCCGCTTCACCATCCGCTGGACGACCGGCGCCACCTTGACCGTCACGATCGACTCCCGTGACGACCGAACCTATCTCAACGCCCTCCCTTTAACGCTCCAACTCCTGGAAGATTCTCCGATGCAAGAAAATTTTTCGATCCAAAACGCCCAAGGGGCACCCAAATCCAAAATCGCAAATTTCCGCATTTTCCAGACCGCCCCTGGCCATTACACCCTCACCCTCCCCGCCCCGCGCTCCCCATCCTTCGCCTCGGTTGTGCTGGAAAATTCCACCCTCGACCGCATCCCCCTCGCCGCCCGGTATGCTCCCGAATTTGACGGCATCGGCAACGACGACGCCAACCTCCACGAGCTCGCCCGCCGCACCGGCGGCCGGGTGATCGGCCCCGCCGATACCAACCCCATCGTGTTCCGATGGCCTCGCACTCCCACTCCCCTGACTCCCTTCTGCGCCACCGCAGCCGCCTCCCTCCTTGCCGTAGCGCTTCTGCTTCATCGCATCAGCCCGGCCACCAGCAAATCTTAATAAACCTATTCCTCCGCCGGATTCTCCGCAATACCCTCAATCGCTTCATCCACTTCCTTCGGATCCAGCACCCCCAGTTCCTCCAGCGCCAACAGCGCCGCCTTCTGCTCGGCCATCTTCTTATTCGGCCCCCACGCCGACGTATAGCGCTGCCCATCGATCGCCACGCACACCTCGAAGCACTTGCTGTGGTCCGGCCCCTTCTCATCCAGCAGCTCGTAAATCGGCGTGCCTCCCATTTCCTTCTGCGCGTGCTGCTGCAACACCGCCTTGTAATTGTGCTGGTGCGTGTTCGATGCGATCTCCTCGATCTTCGGCGTCATCGTTCGCAGCACGTACGCCTTCACCACCTCGAACCCACCATCCAGGTAGAGCGCCGCCACGATCGACTCGTACACCGCGGCCGCCAGCGAGCTCGGCATCGCCTGCCGGGCGCTGATCCCCTTGCCGATGATGAGCATGTCCGTCAACCCGGTCTCGTTGGAAATTTCCGCGCAGGTCCGGCGCGAAACCACCGCTGATTTCACCTTGGTCAGGTCGCCTTCCTGATAGATTGGAAAACGCAGGTACAGCGCCTCGCACACGATCAGGTCCAGGACCGCATCGCCAAGAAACTCCATCCGCTCGTTGCTGTCGAGCCGGTTGTCGGCGATCGACGCGTGCGTCAGCGCCTCTTTCAAAAGCTGTGGATTTTTGAACGTGTGGCCGAGGATCGCTTCGGCGCGCTCGCGGGCTTCGTTTGTCACGCAAACACTCGCAGGTGAGAGAATCCCTGATGGATTTTGGATTGCGGATTGCGGATTTTGGATTGAAGATCAAAAGAGAGCGCTTCCGACGCATTTTGATTTCCAAACCGAAATCCGCAATCCAAAATCCAAACCAGAACGCCCGATAAACTATCTTTAGGCCGTGCCGGTGTCAATTTCTTTCCGGGCGGCGATGCGTGTTTTGCTTGCACATCCGCTTCGCCTGCCTACACTATTCCGTGACAGGAGCAGCCATGCGTCACGTGATTTCCGCGGTGGTCATGAACGAACCCGGCGTACTCGCCAATGTCGCGGGCATGTTCGCCGCCCGCGGCTTCAACATCGACTCTCTGGTCGTCGGCCGCACCGAAGACCCCGATCTCTCGCGGATGACCATCGTCTGCACCGCCGACGACAACACCATCGACCAGATCCGCAAGCAGCTCGCCAAGCTTGTTCCCGTCGTCGCCGTCCGCGATTTCGGCGGCACAGCCTACATCGAACGCGATCTCGCCCTCATCACCGTCGGCGTCGAGCCCGATCACCGCAACGAGGTCATCGAGATCGTCAATCTCTTCCGCGGCAAGATCGTGGATGTCTCCAACCAGTCGGTGATGATCGAGCTGGCCGGCACCGAAGAAAAAATCGAGGCGTTTGTCGAGCTGATGAAGCCTTACCAAATCAAAGAGCTGGCCCGCACCGGCGTGATCGCGATGGCCCGCGGCATGCAGATGCTCCGCGATGAGCAAACGACCACCGCCAAGCGCACCAGAAGCCTCAACGCCCCCGCCGCACCCGCCATGCCGCCGAGCTAGTTTGAAAAAAAATTCAGCCGCCAGCGCCGGGCTGCCGAACGTTAGCGCGTCATTTTCTGTCGCTGATTTTTCTGCCGTGCATGCAGGCGGCAGCGCCCCCGGCGTCAAAGAAGATCGTGCCTTTCTCTTCAGCAGACACTTTCCTGCAGTCGCTCGCCGCATAGTGAAACTGCAGGGCGCGGCGGCGCAACGGGGAGTCGTTTGGCGGCGTTCCATGGTGCAGCAGGCTGCTGAAAAACAGCGCCCCGCCCGGCCGCAGCGGCACGCACACATCACGCTCCATCGCTACTGTATCGTCGGCAATCTGGCAGTCGCGGTCGTGGTAGTGCGGCACCGGACCCTGCAGATGGCTGGCCGGAATCACGTGCATGCAGCCGTTCTCGACCAGCGCCGGATCAAGCGCGATCCACGCCCCGACTACTTTTTCGGCCGGCTCGAACAGGAAATAGGCGCTATCCTGGTGCCACGGTTTCTCCCGCCCGCGCGGTGGCTTGAGCAGCGCCATATCCTGGATCAGGTTCGGCTCGCCGCCGATAAGCTTGCGGACGATTGCCAGGATGGATGGGTGTTCCGCGAGCCGCTTGAGGCGTGGCTCGTGCTCTACAAACAACCACACCTTGCGGGCGCAATGCTCCCGCTGCTCGTCGGTAAGCGCGTCCGCCTCAACCCCCTGCTCGTACTCGATCCCCTTGTAGTTCTTGTTCCCGCCCGCGATCAGGAAACTCAGGCCGGCGATGGCATCCGCCACCTCCGCCGGCGAAATGACATTCTCCACCGCGACGAAGCCCTGTTCTCGAAATTGCGCCAGCGCATCATTGCCGTTGGTCCCAGCGCTTTGAAGTGGCACATGAACCCGGTCGTATCGGTACAACTTCTTTGCGATATCTCGCGCATCCAACGTACTGGTGGCCAAGCCGATCCTCCTGGTCTTGGGAGGCGGCATTATACACCCCCGCCTACGACATGCCATCCCAGCGTTCCGGCTCCAGCTCGTCGAATTCCGCCGGCGCCTGATGCGCCGCGGCCTGCTGCGGCGTGGCATGGCTGGCCGGCGGCCAGGTCGAATCCACCTTTACGAACAGCCCCTGACCTTCTGGAGACACCATCGAATCCTGCTGCGACATAGTTTCCTCCGCAACCGCGAAATGCGGCCGCTGCGGGGAACATTCCTTACAACCCATAGGTCGGCAAGGTGGATTTCAGAGATTGGAAAACCAGGCAAGCAGCGCCGGATGCACAGCGCGAAAAATGGCCAGATTATCAGCCGCGGCACCCCTGGCAGTTCAGGAAAGGCGTCGCGGGGGTCGCAAGTTCTTTCTCACGCCCCCTGCGTCGGCTCCTTTTCGCCGCCTTCAGCCTGATCGTTGCGGGGTTCTGCCGGCGGGGTCTCGCCGCGAAGTTGCTCGATGGTCCCGGCGACAACGCCGGCGGTTGTGGCCACCGCCTGGGTTACGCTGTCGGCCACGTTTCCGGCGATCTCCTTGGCCCGCTGCAGCATCGCCGGAGCATTCTTTCGCGCCTGCTGCACCGCGCGTTTCGCCTTCTTCGCCGTGGGGCTGCTGGCGGCCTGCCTGACCATGCTGCGCGCCTTGCCGGCCATCTTCGTCGCCTCGCGGGTCAATCGACCGGCGGCGGTGGCCATCGTGCGCTTGGCCGGCTTCCTGGGAGCCGTCTTCTTCAATGTCGACTTTCGTGCGGCTTTCTTAACCGTCTTCTTCACCGATTTTCCCGAACTCTTCGACGATCTATTCTTACTCGCGCCCATCGAGCGCTGCGAAGTTTTGGCCATGAGTCTCCTTTGTTTGTTTGGACAGGACTTGTGTCTTACCAGATTCCGCTGGATTCCGCCCCTGTCAACCTATTTCGCGACAGTTGCCGCCGCGCATTTCGCCTCCTCCCACGGTAGAATACCCCGACGATCACGAGGTGGAATCATGGGCTTACAGGTGCGTGTCTATCACTCGCTGGGCGACAAGATCGTCGATCTGGCGGTTCGCGATGTGGAAAATCCGCTTATCATTGGCCGGGCCAGCGGCTCGGACGTGCAGATTCCCTCCACCAACGTGTCGCGCCGCCACTGCGTGCTGTTCGTGCATGAAGGGCGCTGGGTGGTGCAGGACGCCGGGAGCAGCACCGGCACGTTTCTCAATGGCGAACGTCTTGGCGCACCGGCTTTTTTGAGCGCTGGGGATGTCATTTCCCTGGGGGCCGAGCCAAATCCCCCCATGCTGGTGATCGATCCCGAAGCGGCGGCCGCCGCCGAGGGCGCCAATGCCGGGCCCCAAGAGCAGGAAGCGGATGAATGGGCGGCTGCCGCACCGACGGCCAGCCAGTGGCTCTCCGAACATCCGGAGGATGCACAGGCAGAGTTGGGCGGCTACGAAAGCGACGCCCAGCCGCAGCCGGAGTTGTACGATGATGCCCCCGCAGAGGAAGCCTTTGCCCGTTCGGCGGCCCCGCCGCCGGTCCTGGCGGGGACATCCGATGTATCTCCGGAATACTCCATGGCCGGGGCAGACCAGACAGATCCCGCCCCCGACGACGCCTGGATGGGCGCTGGCAGCGCACGGCGCTCCAAACGCTATTACGTCCCCAAGCAGCAAGGCGCATCCGCCCAGATGATCGCGATAGGCGCAGTGATCGCGGTAATCATCGTCGTGATTACCATTGTCGTGGTGTCAAATTCCAACGATGAGCCCGCGCCTCCGCCGGTCGCCGCCGTTCCCAATCCCAATCCCATCCCGATGGAGGAGAACAAGAACCTTCGCAAGAGCAAGATTTTTTCAGACGATGCCGCCGTGGTGAGACCAAAGGTCAAGCCCGCGGTTCACACCGACACACCGGCCGCCAACCCCGATGCAATCCCCGCCACCCAGGCCGACAATACCACCGACGCCGGCGATGCCGCAAAGCCCGAGGAGGATCCGGAATGGGAAAAGATTCTCGATGCCCGCCAGGTTTCCAAGCCCGGCGTGGCCCTCGCTCTCTTCGACAACTATCGCCTTACCTATGAAGGGAAGCACAAGAAGGACCTCGATGACATGACCGAGGAAGTGCTCGACCGGCTCTGGTGGGAGCGCATCGTGGAGTTGTGCAAAATGCGGGATGAGTCCAACTTCAAGGTGCGTGAGGCGATCCGCAATTTCAATGAGTCCCAGGACTCGCAGTACAAGGCCGGCTACACCCGCGACCGGCAGCAGGCCGAGAAGAAAACCGAGATTGCCGTGGATGATCTAAAAATGATGGGCTATCCCGCCGACGTGAAGCTCGAGCAGGATGATCTGTACAATTCCGAAAAAAAGGCCGAGCTGCGTGGCCAGCGCGATGACAAAAAGTATCACGACTGGAGCCGGCGCGTGCTCGGATCGATTCGCCGAACCCATGGCGCCCTGCCGTGGGATGGATCGCGCTAATGTGCGGGTGTCTGCACCGGGAAAATCAGCATGCTCATCGTGATGAAGCAGGATGCCACGCGGAATCAGATCGAGGGCGTCTGCGCCCGCATCCGCGAGGCCGGCTTCGAGCCCCATGAGATTCCCGGCGCCATGCGCACCGCAGTAGGCATTACCGGCAATCAGGGCGCCGTCTCGATTGAACTATTCCAGCACCTGCCCGGCGTCAGCGAGTGCGTCCCGATCAGCAAGCCCTACAAGCTTGTCAGCCGGGAGGTGAAGCCGGACAGCACGGTTGTCGAAGTGCGCGGGGCGCGCATCGGCAATGGCGGTTTGAGCATCATGGCCGGGCCATGCTCGGTGGAATCGCGCGAGCAGGTCATGCGCTCGGCCGAGGCCGTGGCCGCCAGCGGAGCCAGATGGTTTCGCGGCGGCGCTTTCAAGCCGCGCACCAGCCCGTACGTCTTTCAAGGCCTCAAGGAAGAAGGATTGCGGCTGCTGGACGAGGTGAAGCAGAAATTCGATCTGCGCATCGTCACGGAAGTCAAAGATACCGAAACCATGCCGGCGGTGGCGCAGGTGGCGGATGTGCTGCAGATCGGCGCCCGCAACATGCAGAACTATTCGCTGCTCGAAGCCGCCGGGCGGCAGCGCAAGCCGGTTCTCCTGAAGCGCGGCCTCAGCGCCACCCTGCAGGAACTGTTCATGGCCGCGGAATACCTGCTGGCGATGGGAAACTACCAGGTGATCCTCTGCGAGCGCGGCATCCGCACCTTCGAAACCATGACCCGCAATACCTTCGATTTGTCTGCCGTGGTGATGATGAAGCACCACTCGCATCTGCCGGTGGTGGCCGACCCGTCACACGGCGTCGGCATCGACTGGGCTGTCCCCGCCCTCGCCCGTGCCGCCGTCGCGGCCGGTGCTGATGGAGTGATGATCGAAACCCATCCCGATCCCGATCACGCCCTCTCCGATGGCCAGCAATCCCTCAATCTCCAGCAATATGGCGCACTGGCTGGCGAGCTTCGCGCCCTTTCCGAATGGCTGCGCGGCAGACGATAACGCACGCGCGTTCTTCAAACCCTCCCATAAATGTAGTCGTTCAAGAAGTGAATCGTCGCTTCCTGATTGGTGGTGTTGAAAGCGTTGACGTCGCCGATCGAAACCAGCCCTAGAAGCTGGCCCTCTTCATCGCAGACCGGCAGATGCCGGATGCGCTTGTTCTTCATGATCGTCATGACTTCCTCGAGATCCGTCTGCGGCGGGGCGCAGATGACTTCGCGGGTCATTACGTTTCCCACCGTGATCTGGGCGGGGTTCTTTTGCTCCGCCACCACCCGGCGCAGCACGTCGCGCTCCGTGAAAATCCCCACGATGCGATCATCGTGCGTCACCACCAGGGCGCCGATCTTGTGGTGGTTCATCTTCTGCGTCGCGTCGAGCACCGTGGTCGTCGCGGAGATCTTATGAATGACGTTCTCCCCTTTGGCGGTGAGGATATCATGAACAGTGGGCATTGCGGACTCCTTGAAATGCGAACAACTGCGCTGGCCGACATGGAACGCGAACACTGTTTATATGCCGACGACCATGCCGATTGCAATATTGTGAAAAGATTATCGAAGTTGAGATTTGTCCGTTGTCCGTGGTCCGTTGCATTCCGATCCCTCCCGCCGACAATGGCGAACATGTCTTCCATGCCCGTGATCGCGATTGTTGGCCGGCCGAACGTCGGCAAAAGCAGCTTGTTGAACGCCCTGGTCGGAAGGCGCATCAGCATCGTCCAGGACATGCCGGGCGTCACCCGCGACCGTGTTTCCACGCCGCTGCGCGTGGGCGACCGCTACGTCGAACTGGTCGATACCGGCGGCTACGGCTTCGTCGATCCCGATCAGCTTACCGAGCACATTACCCATCAGATCGACCTGGCCATGGCGCGGGCCGATCTGGTGCTCTTCATCGTCGACTGCCAGGATGGCCGCACCAGCGCCGATGAGCAGATCGCATCCCTGCTGCGGCGGCGAAACATCAAGGCGGTGCTGGTGGCCAACAAGGCCGACGGCCCCAACCTCGACACCGTGCTCGGCGACTTCGCCCGCCTCGGCCTTGGCACGCCCATCGGCGTCTCCGCCCTGCGCGACCGCAATCTCGATCAGGTTCTTGCCGCCATCGAAAAGAACGTCGACCTGTCGAAGGCTCCCGAAGGCATGACAGCGCCGCAGATGATGCTGGCCATCGTCGGCAAGCGCAACGCCGGGAAATCGACGCTGGTGAACGCGGTGGCCGGCCTCTACGAAGGCGATCCTGAGCGGGTGATCGTCTCCGAAGTCCCCGGCACCACCCGCGACAGCATCGACGTGCGCTTCGACAAGGACGGCAAGACGCTTGTGGTCATCGACACCGCCGGCGTGCGCAAAAAGAAGCACATGATGACCAACGACATCGAGTTCTACAGCTTCCACCGCGCCCAGCGCTCCATCCGCCGCGCCGATGTCGTGCTGATGCTCATCGACGGCACCGAACCGGTCAGCGAGCCGGAGAAAAAGCTCGTGCAGTACATCGCCGAGGAGTTCAAGCCGGTCGTGCTGGTGGTGAACAAGTGGGACCTGACCAAGGCCAAGGTGCGCGAGCTCCGCGCCGGCAAGAAGACCGACGACAAAGAAGGCGAAGACACCCCCGCTGAGGCGAAGAAACGCCAGAAGAAGGAAAAGCCCGTCACCGACGAAGATTTGATGGAAGAATACAAGGAATATCTCGACGTCGAGTTGCGCCACGTCGATTACGCCCCCATCGCGTTCATCACCGCCAAAGACGGGCGCAACGTGCAGTCGGTGCTCGACCTGGCGGCGGGCCTGTTCAAGCAGGCCAACACGCGCATCACCACCGGCCAGCTCAACCGCGTGATCCGCCAGATCCTGCAGGAACGCGTCCCCAGCACCCCCAGCGGCCGCAGGGCGCGGATCTATTACGCCACCCAGATCGACACCGCCCCGCCGACGATCGTGCTCTTCGTCAACAATCCCGCCTATCTCAATGAGACCTACCAGCGGTTTATCATCAACCGATTCCGCGAGCTGCTGCCCTACGCCGAAGTACCGATGCGCCTGATCATCCGCCCGCGCAGCGAGCGCGGCGGCGGCGCCGCCTCCCTCGAGCAGGTAAGCGAACAGGATATCGAGGAGGCGTTTGCCGAAGAAGATACCCCAAAGGCGTCGCCCAAGCAGAGAAAGCGCCGACAGGCGCCATAGAGCATGATAGGTTCAGCGGTCATATTTTGATTTGGTGGGGCGGACATTCTTGTCTGCCATGGCTGAATGAGAGGCAGGTGTACTCACCTGTCCGAATCCGGCCATATCACGGAAGCATCTGGGTATCCCCGGCGAAATGTTCGCCCACACCCGCTTCAGTATCGCGCACGCGGCGGACGCCATCGGGAAAATCGATCTGTTCCAGTTCCCCATCGCCTTTGAAATACCACCTGCTGATCTCGCCGCTGCCGTTCACCTGCACCTTCAGGCAGCGCATCGGCGCATTCTCGCCGGCTATCGTGCGCGGCTCTTCCTCGGTGGGCTCAATGCGCAGCCTCAGCAGCTCGGCGTTCAACCGCTGCTCGTAGCCGATGAACGACTCCGTCTGCACCAGCATCGGCGCCGACGATACCCGCGACAGAATCAGCGGCAGCCATCCGCCGGGAAGAAAATCCTTCGGCATTGGCGGGCCGTCCTTCCCGTCGATCTTTCTATCGGCGATGACGAACTTCTGCGAGATCGACGGCACCCAGTTGATCTCCCGCTCCCCCATCTCGGAGATCGTCAGGCTCATCGCGTACGTCCGCCAGTCATCGTCGCTGGCGAACATCTGCACGCTCTGCAACCCCTTGCGATATTCTCCCCGCCATTTCGTGATCCGCTTGCCGGTGAACTTGTTGGACGACTCGCGATAAACGGTGTTCGACCAGCCGATCACGTGCGAAGCCGTCTCGCTGTACCAGAGCCACCACTCATCATCCCGCCCCTCCGGCAGGAGTTTCCCCAATCCCTGTTCCGTGAACTTCTCCACCTCATCCGTCCCCGCCTTCTGCAGCGCCTCCAGCTCGGATTCCTCCGAGAATTGCGCCTTGGCCGAAATCTCCTCCCACGCCGCGTCATACACTTCCGCATCCTCCGCGTCGCTGCCATGAAAGATTACCAGCAGGGCCTGCCCGTTCTCCGCCGCCAGCAGATGCGCCCGCGCCGGGAACCAGCCTGCGTCCCCCGGCACGCCCGGCGGATCGATTCGCCAGCGGCGCTCCCCTTCGGTGCGCGGAGTCCCCTTCTGCCAGCGCGGATCGTGCAGCGTCAGCATTCCCAGCACCGACTGCGGCCGAGCGTCCAGCAGCAGGCACGGAATCAACTCTGCCGATACCCAGTGATGCGCATCCGCCGTATACAGGAGCTGCCGTGATGTGCGGTTCAAATCCGCCTGCGGAATGATCGTAAATGCGCCGGGAACGGCCAGGTGCGTCCCCCCCGCCAGTTCCAGTTCCCCGCCATGCTGATCCTGCAGCCGCTCGCCGCCAATAATCATCTTCTCGCCAACCTCCTGAACCAGGCGGCGGTCCGGTTCATTCAGCGGCCCGGGGCCTTGCAGGGAGATCAGGATCACCTGCCGCGAAGGCAGCACCGTGCAGGCGAGAATTTCCTCGCGTGAAACCAACTCGCCCCGCACCCGGGTGATCCGCTCGCCGGCCACCAGAACGCCCGGCCAGCCGTCGATCTTGCAGGATGTCACCTTCGGCCCGTCTTCGGCATTGTCAATCCTGATCTCCCCGCTGCGCCACAGGACGCTGCGCATGAGATATTCCAGCGGCGAAATGAACTCGTTCACGCGCTCGCGCTCAATCGCAATCGTCCGCGCTGACTGCCGCGGCCCTGGTTCAACCGCCTGCACGACCACGTGCCCCCCTGCCTCTCCTTCCCCCACGGTCACCGTCCATTTTTTCGGCAGTGAAATGTCCAGGTTGCCATACGATTCCCCCGCCTTCAGCTCAATTCGTGAAACCCTCGCCCGCTGCCGATCCACAAACGCCGCCAAGCCAATGGTGGCGCCAAGAATCGCCCACATCACCGCCTGCATCGCGATCCGCCGCCAGCGAGGATATTGCCAGGACTTGGCCATCCCCGCATCTTACGCCCCGCCAGCAGATATTGCACCATGACCCCTGCCGACGTGGTCGCGTGAGTAGGGCCATTCGTTCGGGGGTGCGTCATGCTTGACGAGGGAGTTTGCGGGGATAAAATGGATATATAGGTTCAGATATTGAGTTTGGAGAGAAAAAGATGTTTTCGCAGACTTCGGATTATGCGCTGCGGGTGATTGTGTTGCTCGCCGGCCGGATCGGGGCGGTGGAGCAGGCGGCGACCACCCGGCAGATCGCCCAGGCCACGCGCGTGCCGGAAGGATATCTCGCCAAGGTTCTGCAAAACCTGGTGCGCGCCGGCATGGTGAAATCCCAGCGTGGCCTGCACGGCGGCTTTGTCCTGGACCGCGATCCCGCGCAACTTACCGTCTTTGACGTCATCGAATCGGTCGAACCAGTTTCCCGCATCCGCACCTGCCCGCTTGGGTTGGCCGCGCATGGAACGCGCCTGTGTGCGCTGCATCGGCGGCTGGATGGCGCAATGGAACTGGTTGAGGCCGCGTTTCGAGACACAACCATTGCCGAGATTCTTTCGGACGCCTCAACCAAGGGGGGGAGCAAACCGTTGTGCGATGTCAGCAACGAAGATGAGCCGGTAAAAACATCGCGCACCATGACGCTTTCCATCACAAAGAAATGACAGGCCAGCGTCATCGCGCGATGACGGGAAGCCCAAATCAGCAAACGACGCGGCCGCAGGAGTTTGAACCTTCTGCGGCCGAATCGCTTCTTTGAGGGAGACTATCGAGAGAGACCATCTTCCGCGGCAATTGCGCGGGGGAAGAGGATGTTGTTTTCCTTGTGGACGTGCTGGTGCATGTCGGCCTCGATCACCGCAAGGCCGTCCAGCATGGCGCGGTAGGTGTTGCAGGCGTCGGCCGGCGGAACGTAGCCATTGGTGAGGGCGCGCATCTTTTCCATCGCCGCCCCGGCGTGGTCGTGCTCGAGCATCATCATGCGGATCGGGTTGGCCACCGATCCACAGTGGGATTCCATCGCATCGCCGGAATCGATCTGGCGGCAGAGCGGGAAAAGAATCCGCTCTTCCTTCATCATGTGCGCTTCCAGCTCTTCCTTGAATTCAACGAACGTCGCCCGCACCGCCAGCAGGTCGGGATGGCGCTGGCCATGCACGGTTGCCACCTTGTCGGTCAGCCGGTCCAGCCGCGGGAACTCGGCCTTCAGCAGTGCGTGATGGGTGGATTGAATGTGATCCGCAAGTTCGGTGATGGTCGCCGCCGCCCAGTTCCGGCCGGACTCGCTCGTAGTGGTGTCCGCGGCCTGAATCTCCGCCAGAAGCTGCTGCGGATCGAGTCCCTTGTCCCGGCACGCCTCGCCCAGCGGCTTTTTGCCGCCGCAGCAATAATCGATGCCCAGGTTCTCGAACACGCGTGCCCTGCCCGGCCGCTCGACCACCAATTGCCCGACCGTCGCTTCCAAAGTAACACTCATTGCGATCGCTCCTTTCAATCCCCCTAACACTCGTTGACTCAATGCGATAAGTGTAGCATCGACATTATGGATATCAAGGTCCAGATATCTTTTTATAAGATTTTCTTGCTCGTCGAGGTTAGAAGGTGATGCCGCTTGCTGCCGAAAGCTCTTGGTACAACAGGAGATATGACTCTTGCAATTCCGCCAGGGCCACCTCCCGCGCGGCCCCTTCAGAAAGATCTTTTCGCGGCCAAATCGCCTGTCCGAACGCCACCGCATAGCGCGTGCGCCGAATCGGCAGCCAGGCCAGCGGGCTGTTGAAATTCCGCGTACCCAGGACCACGCAGGGGATGATCGGCACATCCGCGAGCTGGGCGATGCGCACGACTCCCGGCTTGAACGGCCCGCCGTGCAACACCGACGTCTTAGGCGGCCGCCAGCCCCCTTCGGGAAACATGGCCACCACCCGCCGGCGGCGCAGGCGCTCCAGGATCACCCGCACGGTCAGCGGATCGGTTCGGGTGCGGTCCAGGGGAAATGCATTCAGCCCGCCGAAAAAACGGTGCAGCAGCGGCCGGCGAAAAAATTCGGTGATGCTCACCCAATCCAGATCGCGCGGCGACTCGCGCATCAATACCGGCACGTCGTACGGGCTGATGTGATTGGCCGCCAGAATGAACGCGCCGCGGCGATTGATGCGCTCGGGGTGCAGCATGACCCGGCGCGAGACCATCCAGAAGACAGGACGGCCCAGGGTCACGACAAGATCGTAGAAGACATCGCCCACGGCCGATCCATCATAAGGGGTTAGGGGGGCGATTCCGAGCCTCATGGCAGCGATGAATCCGCCAGTTGGTATTTTCCGCGCAGCTCCGCGAAAAGCGCCTGATATGCCTCCTCCAGTTCCCGCGCCATGACCTCACGTGCAGCGCGGCGGGAAGGAGCGTGGTTGCGCGGCCAGATTGGCTGACCGAAGGCCACGTACAAGCGCCCGCGTCCCAGCGGCAGCCAACTCTCCCAATTTATCAACGTGTGCGTTCCGAGCATGATGCAGGGCACGACCGGCACCCCGGCGCGGCGGGCGACCAGGCAGACGCCGCGCTTGATCGCCCCGCCGCGCATGGCCGATTCCATGCCGCGGGCAACTCCCCCTTCGGGGCAGATTCCCACCAGCCGGCCTTCGCCCAGCCGGCGGATGGCGGTGCGCAGCGCTGATAGCGCATAGCCGTGGCGGTTGACTGCAAACGCGTTGAAAAGCCGCAGCGTGGTCGCGGAAACTTTCGTGCGAAAGAATTCGATCCGGGCCATCCAGTCGATCGGCCGGCGCACCACCACGCTCAAGACGAATGGATCGAAATGGCTGGGATGGGTGCAGGCGATGATGAATGGCCCTTTAATGAGGGGCATTTCGCCGCGGACGGTGCGCACGCGCATTATTGCGTGCAGCACTCCCCGGGTGAGAAACTGGGCCATCCTGTAATTGAACCATCTCATGCGAGCGAGAGGATATACCTTAGTTGAGGCACCCTGACCAGCCGTCATCGACGAACAACTTCCTTCGGCGCCGCCGCCGGAGGCAGACAATCCGGCTCGGTCCCTGGCCAATTTTCGGTCAAGGCACAGAGCACGCCGGCTACACTGCGCGCGCTGGCCACCGCCCCACCCGGCCGCTGCGGAGCATCGCCGTCAAATAACTCAGGCAACTGGCCCATGCCGTCGGTCCGCAGGAACTGCAGCAGTGGCTCAAGCCATTCCCTAACCTGCTGCCGGGTGCGATCGTTGTGTCCGTATACACGGCAATACGCGGCGGCGAACGGTCCCATCAGCCACGGATAAGCCGATCCCTGGTGGTAGGCCGCATCCCGGGCCAGCACATCTCCCAGATAGCGGCCATGATATTTCACATCCTTCTGCGACAAGGTCCGCACCCCCATCGGCGTCAGCAGCTCCGATCTCACCTTCTCCACTACGGAAGCATGGCGCTGGATGGCCAGAACAGGATAAGGCAGACTGACGGCGAAGAGTTGATTTGGCCGGACGGACCCATCGGCGCCATCGTCCTGAACCACGTCAAAGCAGCAGTGCTCGGCTTCATTCCAAAAGCGGGCATTGAACGACGTATGAATCCTGCCCGCCAGCGACCGCATGTCGTGTGCAAGATGCCGATCGCCGGCTCGTTCGGCCAGTTCTGCCGCGATGCAGACCGCGTTGTGCCAGAGGGCGTTCAGCTCCACCGGCCGGCCGCGGCGGGGAGTTGCGATCCAATCGTTCACCTGGGCATCCATCCAGGTTGTTCCGACGCGCGGGTCAGCGCTGCGCAGCAAGCCATCGTCGTCAGCACGAATCCCCAGTTCGGTCCCCTGCCGATACTGGCCGATCATCTGCCGCAGCGCCTCGAGTACCCGCCGGGCAAAGGCGACATCCTCCCCGTTCCGCCATAAATATTGCTGCGCTGCATGCGCGAACCAGAGCGACGTACCCGCCCCGTGATAGAGCGGGGCTGACCCATCCTCGGGAAACTCCGAAGGCATGAGCCCGCGCACCATCATGTCGAGCATCCCCTGCAGCAGTTCCCGCCCTTCGGCGAGCCTCCCCGGCGCCAGAAACAATCCCGCGAACGCGATCAGGGCATTCCGCCCCGACGGCGGCGCCCAGGGATAATCCGTCATCACCGCCGTCGCCTTTTCCTGGCCGCTATTCTCCGACTCGCGCGGAACCGACAACACAAACTGTTCTGCCGCACGCAGCAGCGCGCAGACATCCTGATCATCGGGTTGCACGTTCGCCGGATGCTCCTGCGTCCGTAGCGACGTTCCCCATACCCCGCGCGTCGCCGCAGTCGGCTCGCCCGACAGCCGCTCGGCCTCCCCCACCACCCGTTCCAGTTCCACCGGATCGGTTGAGCAGACAAAATGCACCGACTGGCCCGGCGACAGCGTCCAACGCACCACTCCGGCATTCCACAAATCCTCCAGCCCGGCGTATCCGCGCTCCTCTTCGGCCCGATAGATTGTGTTCAAATACCACGCCGATTCGGCGGTGAACGATCCATCGTGTGCGAAAAACACCTCCGGCGTGCGCGTCGTCGGCGGAATACGATGCAGCCTGCCCCAGCCCCCCTCGCGGGCCCCACGCGCCTCGGCCTGCAGCTTCCCGTTCCACTGATACATCAACTCATGAATGCCGCGAAGGGCAAACAGTGGCCGAAGCTCGAATTCCACCGGCCGCTTTCCCCCCAGCAGGCAATAGCTCAAGCAAACCGTGTTCTCCCAGCGCAGCAGGCAGAGCGATTTTTCGATGGTGAAATCATCGGTCTGATAGGCCCAGCGCGGAAACGGCTCGGCGCCGAATGCGCGCAGCAGCCGCCAACCTTCGGGGTGGATCGTCCCCGGATACTCGCTCGACGCCAGCCGGCGCGGCCAGCCGTCGATCATCACCGTCTCTTCCACCCGCGACAGCAGCACCATGCGCCGCACCGGCGGCGCCAGCGCCGCCACCAGCAGCCCGTGATACTTGCGGGTGTTCAATCCCGGAATCGTCGAGGAGGCATAGCCGCCAATCCCGTTGCTGACCAGCCATTCCCGTTCGATCTGCTCATCAAATTGAAGCGTTCCAAGATCCATCTTCACCATGCGCCGTTCCTCCATGCCCGCCCGCGGCATCATACCATGGCGCCCGCCGGATTATTTCTTCTGCCGCACGGCCTCCAGCAGCTTGTGGTCTTTTTCGCCCTTAAGCATGGTTCCGAACAGGCCGGCGATCGGTTCGCTGAGCACCGGCGTGGGAACCGTCGTCACCTGCGGCTCATGCACATAGCCGGTCACTTTGCACTCGTAGAGCAGCGTTTTGGTGGCCGAGTTCAGCAGCTTCTGGATGCCGCCCAGCACCTCGCCTGCCACGTTGCTGACAATGGGAATTCCGGTGCGCTTGATGTCCGCCTTCCAGTCCGCCAGCAGCGCTGCCAGCACGGTCAAGTCCAGCTCGCCCTTGAAGCTGACCTGCCCGCTGCCCTGCAATCCCAGCACCGGGCCGTTGACGGCGGCGTTTTGCAGATCGATCACCTCATTGCGGACGATGAAGATGCCGGCCGCGTCGGCAGCGCCGAGTTTTTCGCGCTGCACCTTGGTCTTTCCCACCACCGCCTTCAGCACCGGATCATCCCAGAAATCCCCCTCGAGCACTTCAAATTCCCCCTGCGCCTGCAGATCGTGCCATGCCCGGGCCTGCAGGGATTGCGCATCCGTTGGCGTCCCGTCAGGGCCTTTTCCCAAGGTGCCGGATAGATGCGCATTGAGAAAGCCGCGGCCGGTCATTTTTCTAGCCGCATTGCTGTCCGGCCGGACGGTGTAACCGGCCAGTTGTTCCAACTGGATTTCCTGCACGGAAACCTCACCGTCGAACGTCCAGGGCCTTCCTCTTGTCAACCTGCCCTTGGTCTCCACGACTCCCCCAAGCACATTCCCCCGAAGCTGCGTGACGTCCATGCCTGTCTCGGTGCAGACCGCATCCCCGCGCAGATTCGTGATTGGCACCTGCTTGTTGGTGACGCGAAACACTCCATCATCGCTGGATAGAAATAGTCGATAGCTCTTGGACCGCTTCTCGCCATCCTTCCTAAAGGCAGCGCCGCCCACGACGAGAAAATGCCCGCTGGGACGAAGCTGGTCCAAAGCCTTCTGCAGCTTCGGGGGATATTTCGGGCTTGGCGGCTGGAATTCAACGCTCCCATCTATCTCTTGAATCGCAAAGGCGTCTGGCTCCGTCTGCATTGGAATGCGCGCACTCTTCACCATCAGCTTGTCCTTGCCGTAGGTGCCGCGCAGATCCTGCACGAGCAGCACGCCATCGGGTTGAAGCAGCGCCCGCCCCCCGGAGATGCTCAGCGCCGCCCCATCGACCGCGGCCGACGCCGATATCAGCTCCGCCCGCACCTCCGGCGCAGCCGGCACGGTGGCGGGTTCGACGGGATTGGTGGTGATCGTCCCTCGCCGCTGGCAACTGCACCGGATTTTGATCCCCACGTGCTGCAATTCCATCTCCCACTTGGGAATGCGTACCGCGCCATCCGACAGCTCAACCTCCGCATCGAAGGTGCTGTCGCCGGCATCCTTCAGGGCGCTGCGACCGCTCCCTGTCACCGACACCTTTCCCTTCACGCCGCGCTTCTCGAGAAACTCCTGAACGGCCGCGGGAAGCTGCGTCTCGCGCTGGGTCCCGCCGGCCTGCACGGTCAGGGCGAGTTGCTGTGCATGGATCACCAGATCGTCGATGTTCATTTCGCCGCTGGAATCCAACATCGCCAGCGGCTCATCCCGCACCTTCAGTTGATAGGCGTAATTCGCAACCCCCTGTGATTCGGTTTGCAGGTCGACGTGAATATTCTTCCATTGCACCGGCGTGTTGGTCTGGCGCCGCCGGTCTTCGTAGACGACTGTCCCGCCATCAATCGCAAATTTTCGCAACCGGAGCATATCGGAGAGTTTGCGTGAAGATTTTTCATCCTGCTGCTTGTTCGGCTTCACCATCCCCTTGCCCCCCACCCAGCCGTCGGCCGACTGCACCAGCTTGATGGATGGATTGGTGATGGAGAAATTTTGAAAGACCAGCGGGCGATTCTTGTGCGGAAACTCGGCCAGGCGGAGGCCGAGGCGCTCGATGTTTAGCAGTTCCACAGATTCCCCGTGAGCGTCGGCGTTAAGCTGCAGGCCCCAAATCCGCACCGAATAAGGGGGGAAATAGAGGACGTGATTCATCCGCAGGGTCGCCAGCAGGCGGTCATCGGCCAGCTTTTGCAGCCGGCCACGGATCAGCCGCGATCCGACCATCACCGCGATGGCGTAGAGCGCCGCCAGGAGCGTGACCGCAACTAAACTCCGCCTCGTCCACGATTTAGTATGCTTTGTCATGTTTTCCTTGTCTGGCGAAACCAGCCCTGGTTAAAATCCCGAATTTTTGCTTGCCAAGGCCACGTACGACAGGGCATACTATCATCGACCTCTCGGCGGGAATGGATTTCCCGCGTTTCTGGAGCAGATTCCCATGGAACGATCGATGCGTCTGATTGCCGCCTTGTGCGTTGTTTCTTTGTGCGCCGCCTATTCTCACGCTGCCGTCACCATCAAAGACCGTGCCGGGGACACTCCGTTGGTTCTCGACCAGGCTACCGATTACGTTCTGAACAATGTTTCCATCAGCGGCCTGCAGGATACCGCGGCACTGACACTGTCGGGCAGGATCAATTCTGTCGCGATTACGAATTCCCGATTCGGCGACGTGCGCATCGGCGCCAATGGCCGGGCCGCGGCGATGGAATGTGCCGGGGCTTTGGTTGGGAAATTCTCCGCCGACAACTCCAGCTTTTATGATGCCGAAAATGAGCTGGCCAGCTTCAAACAGGGTGCCTTCGGCACGGTGACGTTCAAGAATTGCACCTTCCGTACCAGCGAATCGTTCCTGCGGCAAATGTACATGAATTCCCCCTGGCGGCTCAGCCCGCCGGTGACGGAGTTTTACAATATCGAGCGCCTGGAATTGCTCGACAATACCTTCATCAACACCATCGTGATCATCCACCCCTCGGTGAAGCAGGTGATCCTGCGCGGTGACACCAGCGGCATTCATGTCGAAAGTGCCGACACGCAGGTGATTTTGCTCAATCCTGGCCAGCCGGCCGACGCCGCTGATCCTTCGCATTCGACCGCCTGCGCCCAGACGAATCCCGCCGACACTGTTGGCACGATCACCCAGTTCGCCAAGTCGCTGGTGAACGCCATCCTTCCGCGCCGGACGATTGTCTACGTCGGCTGATCCAGCCACCGCGTCAGGCACTTGCAGGCGGAACTTGTCGGCCTGCGCCCCTCCCCCCGAACGCGCTGTTCCTCTGACACCTCGTATCCATCTCCACGCCATCGCATCGCTTCGCAAGTGATTTGCGGCGGGCAGAGACGTAAAATGCTACTCCATGTCCCATGTCTTGAGCGAAATCCTGAAATGTTCTGCTCCTGGTTCCTGAAGCCCCTGCGCTTCCTGGTGAGGTGGTCGATGTATTCGCTGATGGAGGATGTCCTTCTCCGCGCATTTGGATTCCCCAACCCGCCCTGGCCGATGCGCGGCACGACGGTCGCGAGCCTGAAGCTGCGCGCTGGCGCCCTGCGCCTCCTCCCCAAGCGCAAACTCCCCTTCCTCCGCACCCAGATGAAGCACCGCTCTCACCCCAACGGCTACGCCATCGAACATCTCGGCCCGAACGTTTCTGCAAGATCGCCCGAAACGCCGTAGGGTGGGCGCACTCGCCCACCGATTCCCTCAAACAAAGCAGGCGGATCAATTCGATCCGCCTGCGTCTGCAGATTGCCACTGAGTCGGCCTGCACACTCACAGCCACAACTGAAACTGCAGCCGCGCCACCCATTCCGACTGCCCCGGATTGGCCAGCTCTCCCAGGCTCGTCTGGTTGCTCGGCGCACCGTTGGGCAGATAGGTCAGGTCGACCGTTACCTTCGCATGATGTCCCCATTTCCCGTCTTCACCAAGAAAATAGTTTACGCCCAACGTCAGCTCATGAAACTGATCCTCACCGGCGACAGGCGTATCGAGGAACGTCACGTCGTAGCGCCCAAAAACTTCTACGTTCGGCCGCAGCAGATATCCCACCTGAATCAGCCCGCCATAGTCGAACAGGCTGTCATCCGCCCCGGCGGAGGTGTTGCGCAGATCCTGATAATCTGCCAGCAATGCCCCATACACACCCAAGCCGCGCGGGTTTTCATACTGTACATCGGCCGTCCCGCGATAGACGTTGCTGCCGTCAAATTGGGTCATATCCAGCGCGCCACCGACCACCAGCAGGTCCTTGGTATCGTTGCGGGCGCTGAAATCCTTGTAGTCATTCCAGTCCCCCATGAGCTTCCACTCCGCCCGCCCGGCCGCGCCCCAGTTCGGCCGCGTGTCCCGCACGGCCACCGGCGGCGTGCCGGCCGTCGCGGGCGTGATGTCATCACGGAAATCCGTGTTCACCGAGCCATCGCCATCGTGGAGCATCACTTCATAATGAAGTGGATCGGTCGGCGTGCCAAACAGGAAATCAACCCCCTGCGATCGCGGTCCCACCGCGCCTCCGCCCAACAGCGCATTCACCAGCGAGCGCTCGGCCGCGAGCTGCATCTGATCCCCCGTCAGCTCTTCGTGGTGTACCGGCGTCTTGAACTGCCCGGCGCGAATCGCAAACCCCGGCCGCAGCCGGTACTGCGCCCACGCATCTTCAAGAAGCGTTGCCCCGCTGTTCCGGTCCGACGCCCACTGGAAGCGATAGCTCAGGTCCGGCGAAAAAATGTTGCCGTCAAAAAAAAGCTTGGCCCGCGTGATCTCAAACCCATTCTGGAAATCATCAGATGATCCGCCCTGCTTGGCATTCTGCCGGAAGTTGCTGACGTTCCGCGTCTGGAAGATGAACCCCGGCCGCAGCAGAAAATTCTTGTCAGCCGACCCGATGAAGAACCCGTTGTCGTATCCCGCCGTCAGCGCCACGTCGTCGGCCAGAAACTGGCTGCGGCGATTGGTATCGCTCATGATCCGCGCCACCGTCTCATCGACGTCGCGGGAATTGACCGTCTGCTGCTTCTGTTCGAGCTGCTGCACTTTCACCTGCAACTGCTCGATCTGCGCCTTAAGCTCGGCCGGCGTCGGATCCGCCCCAAGTGCGCCAATTCCGCCCGACAACATCGCCGCCGCAATAGCTGCGCCCACGAACTGAATGGATCTTCCCATCACCGTTGCTCCTTTTGTTACCCGGCCGGTTGGGGTGGGAGAATAGGATCACCCACTAGCATTCGCCAAATGAGCGGCTTTTTTTCGACAGCACGCACAAATCAACAATTTCGCTCTAACATATGACAGTTACTGCACTAACAGAAAAGACGCGACCGAAGGAAATGTGCGGATTTCGCACACTCCCTTCGGTCGCGCCTGAAGAAGGCCCGGGAAAGGGTTTTCAAACAATCGGCGCGGCGATGACTCCGCCCCGACGCTCTTTCACGGACTTACAACGTCGTTGGCGTCGTTCCGGCAGAAAAGTCTGTGGCCACCGCCGAATGGCAATTGCCTGTTACAATAACAACTGGAACTGCAGACGTACGATCAACTCATTATCCCCGTCGTTGGCCAGCACGCCGATGCCATCCTGGGCCACCGGGCAGCCGTTGGGCAGCCACGATGCATCCAGCGTCATTTTCGCGGCGTGGCCTTGGAAGTAATAATTCACGCCGGCGGTGAACTCGTGAATATTCCGCTCGCTTCCGGCGGAGAACGTGCCGGTGTCGGGCCGAATGTAGTCATACCGCCCGAACACTTCCCAATGGTTGGGATCGAGCATGTAAGCCACTTGCCCCAGCGCGCCCCAGTCATAACGCGTATCGCCCGCGCCCGGATCGGTGTAGCGGCCAATGAATGCGCCATAGAGCGACAGGCCGAACGTAGTCTCGTACTGCGCATCCACCGTGTGCAGGATGTTGCGGGTCGAGGAAATCTCGGTGTAGTCGGCGCCTGCGCCGATCACGAACAAGTCGGTCTTGGTGCCGCGGGCGGTGAAATCCTGGTAGTTCTTCCAGTCGCCGAAAACCTTGTATTGCACGCGCCCTGCGAAGCCATAGTCGGGCCGTGCCTGGGCCGTCGTTGTATTCGAGATGTCGTCCTGGAAATTGGTATTCGCGGTCTGCGAACCGTCGGTGAAGGCGATTTCAGCCTGGATCGGGCTTTTATCGCCGCCATATCCCAGCGTGACCGCCTGCACGAAATCGTCGCCGCCGATGAAGATTTCGTTGAGCAGCGACCGGTCGGCGGCCAACAGCGTCTTGGAGCTCATGATCTGCTCATGCGCGAGTGGGTCCTTGAGCTGCCCGCCGCGCACAAACCACTCACCATTAAACTTGTATTTTGCCCAGGCCTCTTCCAGCTCGAGCGCCCCGGTCTTGCGGTTGGTTGCCCAATTGAACAGGTAGGACAAATCCGGGCCGAAAACGTTGCCATCGACGCCGAACTTCATCCGCCGGATTTCAAACCCGCTCTGGATGTCGTCGTTGCTATTCTTGGCCCCTTCCCGCCAGTTGGTCACGTAGCGCGGCTGAAACTGAAACCAGAGGTGCAGGACGAAATCGCCTTTCTCATCCTGCAGCCGAAATCCCTTGTCCTTCTTGTATCCCGCGAGAAACGGAGAGCCCTCTTCGCTGAGGAACTGGCTGCGCCGCTGGGTGTCGCGAAAAATCGCGTCCGCCGTCGCCGCCGCATCTCCTGAGTTCTGCTTCACTTCCAGTGAGTTGACCTTGTGCTGAAGGGCGTCGATCTGCTCCTTCAATTCCTGCACGGTGGACTCGGCCGCGCAGGTGATGGCGCTGCCAAACCCAATCGCCGCCAGCGTCGCCGCCGCAAGCATCCTGTGGTTCCCGAACCGCATAAAGTGGTCCTTTCCTTGCTCGCGAGCGAATTGCAGTCGCGGCCAGCCGGGAGAATGGATCATCCACCCATCACCGGCCCGCCCAGGCGTCCGCTGCACCCGCGAGTGCGAGGAAGTGTCGCGGCGATTGTTAAGAATCAGATTAAGACTTGCCAAAGGAATGATTAATGCGGCGCAATCGTCTACATCATCCCCGCCGCGGGCACATCCACCAGCCAGGTGAGCTTCCCGTGCGCCGGATCGATAAGCTGAATCGGCAGGCGCAGCATGTCGCGCGGGCCTTCCAGCACCTCGTGCAGGCGCTTGGCTTTGCTGCCGCCGCTGATGAGCACCATCACCTCCCGCGAGCGGTTGATGAACGGCGCTGTGAGCGTGATGCGCCAGGCCTTGAGCTTTTCGACGTAGTTGGCCACGCAGCGATGTTTGCTCTCCAGCAGCGCCGTCGTCCCAGGAAAGAGCGAAGCGGTGTGGCCATCATCCCCCATTCCCAGCAGGCACAGGTCCAACCCGCCGTCGCCAAACTTTTCCTTGAGAAGCTGGCCATATTCCCTGGCCGCCTCGTTGGGATCGATCTCACCGCGCATGCGATGAATGCTCTGCCGGGGAATCGGCACCAGCGATAGCAGCGTCTCGCTGGCCATCCGAAAATTGCTGTCGGGGTGGTTTGGTGGAACGCAGCGCTCATCGCCGAAGAAAATCTCAACGTTTTCCCATTGCACCTGCCCGCGCAACGGGTCCATGGCCAGCAGCCGATACATCGCCTTGGGCGTGCTGCCGCCGGCCAGGGCCACGTTGAACTTGCCGGTGAGGGCGATGGCCTGTCCCGCCAGTTCGACGAATCGGCGGGCGGCCTCATCGGCGAGGGCTTTGTCGTTCGTCAGCACCTTGATCGATTGATCGGACATGGCCATAGGTTGCGGACAGGAGCGGCCACCGCGGGCGGTCGGGCGGAAGAGCGCGTCCGCTGAATACGCCGTCAGGATGCGAGGGCGGCGTTGGACATCTTGCGGCTTGGCTCGGAGATGAGGTTGAGATTGGGGCTGATCGTGCCGTGATCGACGAAGACGGCGGTCAGCCACACCGCCATGGGGCGCGACGGGAGATTCATCAGGAGTTCGGCAACGGCGCGGGCGCGATCGGTGGGATCGACGTAATAGCCGCTGATGGCTTCGTCGGCGGGATTGTCGCAAGCGATGGTTGCAAGGGAAACCCGTCCCGGGACGTCCATCTGCCGCTGCAGCAGCATTTCCCGCACAGCCCGGGCCGTCGGGGAGCCGCTGCAAACGAGGGCGCTGACGCCGGTCTCGACCAGCCCAACGACCTCTCCGATGAAGCAGGTTTCGACCACCGCTTGCGGCGCATAGCGGGCCGCGGCGTGACGGAGGGCATCAGGGATGACGGTCGAACCCTCGACGTCGATTGCGCCGATGCGCTGGTGGCCGGCCAGCAGCAAGTCGCGGCCGAGATTGTGGGCGGCCAGCGCGCGGTCAATGTAGACGCCATGCACGGAGTACATGCGCGGCTCGGCCTGGCCGACCGAAATCACCGGCATGCCGCGCACGATCAAATCGCGATGGAATTTGTCTGGAGTGTCGGAGGCGCAGTCGATCACCGCGCTGAAGAGGGCTAGGACACTGGGGCGCATCTCGCCGATCCCGCAGACGATTCGCGAAGCGGGCTTGAGCTTGAGCAGGGCGCGCACCAGCGCGGAATTCGCTTCGGCGGCATCGCAGAGGATCAGCCAGCGGTCATCGGCCGGTTGGACGGCGGGTTGGGAGCCTTTCACGTAGGTCCCCCGCCCAATGCTGCGATCCAGCAGACCTTCGGCGGCGAGGTCGGTGAGGGCTTTGCTGAGGGTCTTGGCATTGCACTTGAAGCGGCGGGCGAGTTCCCGCTCGCCGGGAAGCTTGCCGGTCAGCTCGCCGCAGGCGACGGATTGGCGAACGCGCTCGCGGAGGCGCTGAAACTTGTAGCTCAGGCCGCGGGCCTCGGAAGTCGTCGAAGGGTGATCTTTGTTGTGCATTCAGGTGTCCTTAATCATGAAGACGCAAGAGCGCCTGGATGGGCAGCCGCGACGGATTTGAGCGCTGACCACTGTTTATTTTCGGACGAATGTCCGTTTTTCTCCAGTCATTTGCGTTTGTTTGGTGACGGTCGTTACGGAACAGCTCATTGAGCCCGAGCTGCCGCGGCAATGCGAGCTGGCTTAACGTCGCCACTCCTGCCGGCAAGTAGACTGCATGAATGGTGAGCCGTCAACCAAATGTGGTGGTTTTTTTTTCGGGGTGGGCGATTCGCGGCGGGGCTGCACTGGGTAATGGCATTGAAGAGAATGACAGAGATGCGGTGATTGACCGCGCTTGAAAATGCCGTAGACTCCGCGCTGTGCTGGATTTTTCACCGTATCACGCGATTCTGCTCGATCTGGACGGAACGATTTACCATGAAGAGCATGCGCTGCCGGGGGCGGTGAAGCTGGTGAAGCGGCTGCAAGCGGAGGGTCGAACCTTCGCCTGCCTGTCGAACAGCACATCCAGTCCGGTGCGGATTGCGCAGCGGCTGGCGCGGATGGGGGTTGGGGTCGACCCGGACAACATCTATACCGCTGCCGCGGCGGCCGCCGATTATGTGGTCGAAAGATATGCGCCGCGCCCGCGGGTGTTCAATCTGGCAACTGAGGGAATTCAGGAGATGCTGGAGGGGCGGGTGGACTGGGTGCAGACCGAAGGGGAACCCTGTCATGCGGTGATCGTGGGAACGCCCACGGGTGTTTACGCCACAGAGGAGCGCCAGCGCCTCGCGCTGGCGCTGCTGCGCCGGGGTGCGGGATTGGTGGGAATCTGCGCGGATCGGGTCTATCCCAGCCCGCGGGGGATTGAGTTCGGCGCGGGGGCGCTGTCATCGATGCTGGGCTATGCCGCCAGCGCCACGCCGGTCTTCACCGGCAAGCCGCAGGCGGTGTTCTTTTCGAAGCTGTGCCAGAGGCTGGGGGTGGATCCCAAATGGTGCCTGCTGATCGGCGATAATCTGGAGGCGGACGTGTTCGGCGCCAAGGCGCTGGGGATGCGGACGATCCTCACGCTCACCGGCGTCACCCGCCGGCGCGATGTGCTGAACGCGGGGGCGGAGTTCAAGCCGGACTTGATTATCGAGGACTTGGGAGAATTGCTCTAGACGGCCCGCGCAGCGGCATCACTTGGCGCAACGAGGTCCGGTTCAGCGAACGGTTGAGATCTTTCCAAATGAGCCCTTGATGGCCAGGTCGTAATGGATGGCCGACGTTCCCGTCATGGAGATATGCGTATCAGACAGTTCATCCGTATCCAACCGTCGGCATAGCGACGATGCCCGTAAAGAACGACCGACAAGTCAGCGCACCGTCGAAACTGCCCCGCTGCTGCCACTGAGCGCCGTATCGTAGTGGATGGCCGAAGTTCCCGTCATGTCGATGCTCTTGCTCAGCACCGACCCGTAGATGTCGCCGGAGCCGCTGAGGGTGACGGCGCTCTGGGGGGCGTAGATGCTGGCATAGAGGTCGGCGCTGCTGCCGACATTCACCGTGCCCGGCAATGCCCCGCCGCTGCTGGGACACATGACGATCTTGAGATTCTGCGGAACGCTGCTGGCCGTGTAGGTGTTGCCGTTGATCGTCAGATTGTGATAGCAGTAAATCGTTGTCGGCCCGGTGAACCAAAGAGAAGCCCCGCTGCCGATGTTCATGTCATGAATATAGTAGTTGCCGCCCGGCAGACTCGCCCAATCCCCATTGCCCATCTTCAGATCGCGGTTGCTGTTGATCCAGCCACCGGCTTGGGCGTCGTCATTGACGGTCGCATAGGTTCCCGCATCGCCGTTGGGATAACTGAGCACGGTGTCCAGCGGCGTGGTGATGCCCGAGACGCGACCCGTGGCGCCCGAGACGGTCTTGCCGATACCGGACGGGCGTCGCCGTTGATATAGGAACTGCCGGACAACGTGATATTGCCGTTGGACGCTATTGAGCCATGCCTTCCGGCGATATAGCCGTTGGGGGACCAGTAGCTGTCGGCGCTGTTGCCGCCCATTTTGATGTAGTTCAAGCCGACGATGCCGAAGCTGATCGGCGGCACCAGCGCCACCGATGAGGCGCTGACGTCGCAGGTGGACTGGCCCACGACCGATGCCAGGGACAATGAGATTGCGTTTCCCCGGGATTTGGTCCGACCGAGCGTCACGCGCACAGCGTTGGCGGCGCTACGGGCGGTGCCGCTGAGGACGGTGTAATCAGTCGGGGAGTTCCACGTCAGAAATTCGACGTCGCTGGCGGTGATGGTGATCGCGCTGCCATCGGCGGTGTTTTCGCCCGCCGCCGCAACCGCGGCGTCCTGCGTGGCGGTGATCCCGCCGCCAAGGTTACTGGCGCCGGCGCGCGCGGCGGCATCGGCGGCGCGCTGAAGTTCGCTTTTGACAAGCTGCACGCGGCCATAGTCGACCGCCAGGGAACAAATGCCCAGCAATGCCGTGAACGCCACCACTGTGTAAATCAGGGCGATGCCTCGGTGTTGGCTTCTTATCGTACGCATATATTTGGAGCCCTCGGCGATCGTGCGGCGCGACTGAACCAGAATTTTCACCCGGGCCCAGCACCAAGAAGGGCGCCGGCACTCTGCCGGCGCCTGCTGCACGGCGCCGGATCACATGGAGGAGTTCAGTGAATCCCAACGTGCCACGACCTTGGTGCCCACCGATCCGATCACCGCGATGGCGGCGACAACGATCAGGCCGGCAATCAGCGCGTATTCCAGCACTTCGCCCCCCTGCTCATCTTTCACCAGCTTTTTTAACACTTTTTTTGCGAGCGAAATCATCTGGTAGTCCTCCTCAGGAAAAAAATAATGTTCTACCCAATACCTTCATCGACCCGATCTGCGGCCGACTCAAGGGCCTCAAGTCCCAACGCCAGCTATTTCACCACCGATACGCTGGGAGCCGCCATCACCCCCAGCGACTCATCGTAATGCACGCCGCCCGCCCAAGTGCCGGAGAAATTCAGCGTCTTGGCGATCACCGAACCATAAATATCCGCCTGGCCGCTCTGGTAGAAATCGCTTAGCGGAGCATAGATCGTGGCGTAAAAATTCGCCTGGCCATTGAGGGTCACGGAGCTCGAATTCAACATGAAAATCTGAAAATTGGATGGCCGGTTCAGATACGTCTTGATCGTGCCGCCGCTGATCGAAACCGGGCCGCTGCAGTACACCGACACCGGCCCCTGGCAGTTGAAGGTCGCGCTATTGGAGATGTTCAGACTGCTGCAGTAATAGTTGCCGCCGGAGACGGTGAAGGTGCCGCTGGTGATATTGACAGCGCCCGCGTTCATGTAGGTCGCAGGCAAGGTCGGTGTCGTATATCTCAACTGGAAGTTCAGCGGCGTCTTGGTGCCGGTGACCGATCCCTGGCCGGTGATGGAGACGGTCTTGCCGATGCCGGGATGGGCGTCGCCGTGGATAATTCCGGTGCCGGCAACGGTAATGTTGCCGTTGCTGAGCACATCGCCGTTGGATAGCGCGGTGGCCAGGGAATAGGTGCCGGTGGAGGAGTTGAAGCTGTTGGTGTTTCCCGAACCGGAAATCGAGACCGAATTCAGTCCCACCAGCCCAGCCGGGGGCGGCGTGGTGAGCAAGCCGATGCAGGTGGCGCTGACATCGCAGGACGCCAGGCCGAAGGTCCGCGTCATCGACAAAGTAACTCCTGTGGAGCGTGACGCGACGCGGCGGGCGGTGATGCGCACGGCGTTGGCGGTGGAGCGGGCGGCGCCGGTCAATACGGTAAAGGTGCTGGCGCTGTTGCTCCAGGTTCCAAACTCGACGTCGTTGGTGGCATCCAATGTCACTGTCGAGCCGTCGGCGGTATTGGAGGCGGCGACAGCGACGGCCGCATTCTGGACGGCGGTGACGCCGTTGGGCAGATTATTGGCCGCGGCGCGGGCGGCGGCGTCGGCGGCGCTTTGCAGCTCGGTCTTGACGCACTGCACGCGTCCGTAGTCGATGGCCAGGGAGCTGAATCCCAACAGCATGACCATGGTGACGGTCAGATAAATGAGGCTGATGCCGCGGTTTCGGGCTGTATGGAAGCGTTTCATCTTATCTACGACATCGGATTGATTTCGCCTGAAGGCGAGCAACCAATCGTAGCCGCAGAGCCGGTTTCACCGGCGCCATGTCAGTCTGGGGGAATCATAACGAATATTCGGAAGGCAGGAGGTAGAAGCCGGAAGTCAGACTGACTTCTGACTTCTGACTTCTAACTTCTGACTTCTGACTTCTAACTTCTGACTTCGCTGCCGGACATGCGAAACGCGACACAGGCGTTGCTCAGCGCACCGTAATGATCACCTTTCCGCCGCTGGCCGGGCCGGACGATTCGTCATAGTAGAAGTCGGCGTTGTTCTTGCAGAGCATCGAGTTAAAGATGGCGCTGCCGCGGAACATCACGTTGTTCTTGCCGAGGAAATCGCTGCCCGGCGCTACCACCACCGCGACGATATCGAGATCGTTGCTCATGATGTCGCCGAAAGTGCGGTTGCTGCCAAGCTGATATATCGTAAGGTTGGAGGGTATCTCCCGCCATGCGGTGAGGCTGTGCTCAATGGTGATGTCGCCGTTGACATACAGAGTGGCCGGGCCGGAGAAGGAGAGGTCCTCGTTCAGCGTGAGCGCGGTGAAATAATAAGTGCCGCCGGGAAGGGTCGTGGAGCTGTTGACCGTGTAATTCTGCGGGATTCCCTGGGGGTTGGGCTGAGGATTCCAGGCCGGGGTGGCGGGAACGTCCAAAGCGGCGGTGCGGCGGGTGGTGGCTCCATGTACCACAAACCCGCTGAGCGAGGCGCTGGGGCCGAGGACCACGTTGCCGTAGACGTCGCCGTTCATGCCGGCCGAGATCGTGCCGTTGCTGGCGACAAGTGCGCGGTCGCTGGAACTCTCGTGCGTAGGGTCGGTGTCGCGGTGAGAGTTGTAGCTGGCGATGAAGGCATTGTTCTTGACTACCATTCCCAGCAAACCGGTATAGCCGGTCATCGGGGCGACGCGATAGGTGCTTAAAGAGCGGGCGGTCACGTCACAGGAGCGCAACTCCAACATGCCCGCCAGGGCAAGCTTCACCCCGCTGCCGGATGCGGCGGTCCGGCGTACGGTGACGCGCACCGCATTGCTGGCGGACGATGAATTGGCAACGAAGCTTGATCCGTTCCAGTAGCCGATTTCAATATCCTGCGCGGCGTTGATGGAGACGGGTGTGCCGTCGGCGCTATTGGCGGCAGCGGTCTGCACCGCCGCCTGCTGGGAATTGGAGATGCCACCCTGCAGGGCGGCTGCGCCGGCCCGGGAGGCGGCGTCGGCCGCCCGCAGCAGCTCGGTCTTGACAAGCTGGACGTGGCCATAATCCACCGCCAGCGAGCAGAAGCCCAGCAGTGCGACCATCACCACCAACGTATAGATCATCCCAACGCCGCGGCGCGGGCGCCGTAGTCTGTTTTTCACCTGGTTGTCTCCGATTGAAGATTCGACGAGTGCTGAAGGGAATATGCCCCATGAATTCAAAAGGGCAATGTCCAATAAACGATTTTCACGAAATTTTTCTTGATTCTGGTTTGCGTGAATTGTATGGGGGGACGGCAGACAGCAACTGCCGATCGAGGTTTGGCATGATCCACTCCAGCGGTGTGCGTTTGCGCAAGATGGCGATGGCAATGGTCCAGAGCAGCAGTGCGGTGGCGATGGTGATGTTCTGCCAGGAGTAGAGGTCCCAGGCATTGGGGTTGACGAATCGCAAGTGTGACGACGGCCAGAGGTAGGGAATCGGCCAAAGCGGGCCGGAGCCGTAATAGTCCATCAGCAGGTGAAGGTGAAACATGCCGAGATACACCGCGATCGAAAGCAGGAATCTGCCGCTGAGCACCGCCAGCAGCCCGCACGTCAGCAGGCCGAACATGAGGTTGTGCCCAAGCACATGATGGAAGTTTTGATAGGCATCCGAATCCATGCCGAAGATGATGCCCACGCCGTCGAGGTCGGGAATCGCCGAGGCGGCCATGCACCCGAAGCGCTGACGGGCGTTCAACGGAAGGCAGTTGGCCAGGCACCAGCCGGCCATGATGTGGGTGGGGACGTGCATGGGAGCATGGTTGCGGGCTGGGGTGATCCGGGACTTACTTGCGGGTCTCGGGAACGGGAATGAGATCGAAGACGACGTTGACCGTGGCGGTGATGGCGATGCGGCCGGTGGGCGTATTGGTGATCTCCTCGCCACGCGCTGCGGTCAGGTCGGCGGCGCCATTCGCTCCGCCGCCACCGGAGAAGCCTTCTTCAACCATTCGCGGAGGGCCGAGTTTGCAGCCCAATTCTCTGGCCAATGCCTCGGATTTCTCCCTGGCGGCACGCGCAGCCATGAGCCGCGCCTCATCGCGGTGCTGGCGCAGTTGCGACGACTGCAGTTGAAATTCCGGCGGGACATTGGCACCGGCCTCCACCACTGCGCCATTTAGCTTTTCCAGCACCTTCAAGTCCTTGAGCAGGACCGTGTACGAGCGGCGTGCGATAAAGGTGTCCATGACGCCGCGCTGTGAAATCGTGTAATGCGGGATCACGGTCACCGCATCGGCGGAAATGCCGAGATCGCGAATGGCTTTGAAAACGCGGCCGGACGCCTCTTCGTTGGCAGAGCTGGCAGCGGCGCGATCCTTGTCGGATGTTTCAATGCCGAACGTCACCTCGGCCTGGTCGGGCGTGACGTAGACGACCGATTCGCCGCTCATGGTGATCGTGCGCGGCGGCTCTTCTGCGCGAGCCATGAGGCCGCAGAGAAGAACACACGCCAAAAGCAATGTCGCGATGCGCATGGAAAGCTCCCTTGGTTGGTATCGCCCATGGTAACACCAAGCCGCCAGCAATGGCACACTTAACGAAATGCACAAACGTGCTGGGTCGGAAAATGACTACATCTGTCTCCAGCAGGCGATGGAAAACACCAGGGCGTAATACATCCACAGCATCGAGAACAACAGATGCATGACGGTGTGAAAACGATTGCCGCGCCAGAGGGCCTGGTCGTAAATCAGCCATTGCGCGATGAGTCTGGCGATCCAGAATATCGCCAGCCCCCCTGCCACGAGCTGCGCAAGCTCGGTACGGGCCAGGAGTGTTCGCGGAAAGAACGCCAGAAGTACACCTTGCAGCACCAGCAGCAGACAGATGAACAGCAGATGCACCCAGAACACCTGTCGCGTCAGCAGGTCGAACTTGCGCGTCTCCGCCCGCCATTGAAAGTGCCGGGCAAAGGATGGATGCGCCGCCGCCAGAAGCAGCATGGTGACGCCGGCGATGCGAAGATGGAGTTCGAGTGTGCTCATGGCTCGATCGGATGCCGCCGCAGGATGTGGAACATCGGCCTGACTCCTTCAATCAATGCTAGACTGGCCGAATACCAAGTCGATGTTTTCAGAAGTTTCATCCGCCGCTGCGCCGACTGAAAACTAATTCGACTGTGCGCCTCGGGACATTGGCATTAGGCTGTTCGACATGCTCGACAATCGCACCGCAAAGATCGCCATCATCGGCGCTGGCAGCGTCGGCGCCACCATCGCCTACTGCTGCATGATCCGCGGCGTCGCCAAACGGATCGTGTTGTATGACGTCAATCGTGCCAAGGTGGACGCCGAGGTGCTGGATCTCAACCACGGCCTGCAGTTCGTGCCGATGGCGATGATCGAAGGCTCGGATGATGTCGGCATTTGCGGCGACGCGGACGTGATCGTGGTGACGGCCGGCGCCAAGCAGAAGCCGGGCCAGTCACGGATGGACCTTGCTGCCGCCAACTCTGCAATCTGCCGCAGGCTTATCCCGGCGCTGCAGCAGGTCGCCCCGCGGGCGATTTTTCTGCTGGTCACCAATCCCGTCGACGTCATCACCTACATCACAATGAAGATCAGCGGACTGCCGAAGGGCCAGGTCTTCGGCAGCGGCACGGTGCTGGACAGCTCTCGGTTTCGTTTCCTGATCGCCCAGCGCTGCAACGTGGCGGTGCAGAACGTCCATGCCTATATCGCCGGTGAGCATGGAGACAGCGAGATCCCGCTGTGGTCGAGCGCCTCTATCGCCAATATCCCGCTGCACGATTGGGCGGTGCCGCGGCACGGAAAGCTGACTGTGCGCGACCGCACTGAGATTTTTCAGAATGTGAAGAATGCGGCCTATCAGATCGTCGCGGGAAAGGGCGCCACCAACTACGCCATTGGGCTGGCCACGGCGAAGATCCTCGAGGCCATCCTGCACGATGAGAGCCGCATCCTTCCGGTCAGTTCACTGCTCAGCGATTTTCGCGGCATGAGCGATGTGTGCATGTCCATCCCCAGCATCGTCAACCGCATGGGCGTCGAGCAGCCGCTTCCCATCCCGCTGAATCCGGCCGAAGAAGCAGGACTGCAGAACAGCGCCGATACCATCCGCAAGGCAGTCCGCAAATTGGGGTTCTGATCAGCACCGCATATACATGCGGTGCTGCGGGGCTGTTCGACAAATGCACCGAGCAAACGGAATGCGCATCCCTCGCGCTGCTCAATTCTTCCTCGCCGCATCGTCGACTTTTTCTTTCAGCTCCTCGACCTTCTTTTCCGGCTGAAGAAGGTCCGCTTCGCCCTCGCGTTTGAGAGTCTGGATTACCTTGGCGGCTTCGGCCTTCAGCTCCTGCGGCTCGGGTTTGGCATCAGGCGGGATTTGTCCTTTTTCCTGCAGGCGCTTGGCCGCGGCCTGCAGAATGGCGCCGCGGAAATCGCTGGCGCCGCGGGGGACGCCGATGGCGAAGTCGATCTCGGAATTGATCTCGGCCCCGATCAGCAGCACCACCGCGTCGATGTAGAAGAACAGCAGCAGCACCGCCACGCCCCCGACGGTGCCATAGGTTTTTTCGTAGTGGGCGAACTTGTTGATGTAGAAGCGGAAGGCCAGGCCTAGCACGATCCAGACAACCACGCAGAAGACGGCCCCGGGCGTGATCGACTGCCACTTCTGACGGATGGACGGCCCCCAGAAATAGATCAGCGAGAGCATGGTGAACATCAGCAGCAGCGAAAGCAGCCAGCGCACCACGTCGAAGGCGATGAGCAGGAAATCGCCCTCCTGCAGGAACCCTTTGCCCAGCATCCACGCTTTGAGCAGTCCCGCCACCGGCAGCAGCGTGACCACAAGAATCATCAGGACCGCGACGACGATGGTCATCACGATGGCAATGAAGCGCTGCAGGTAAAACGGCCGGAACTTCACCACTTCGTAGCACTTGTCGAGGGCGGACATGGTCATGGCCATGCCCCCCGCCGCAGCCCAAAGCGTGATCAGCAGGCCGATGCTCAGGAGCTGCGCGTGCTGCTGGTAGAGGGTCGTCGAGAGCAGGCCATGCAGATTTTCCCAGAGCAGGTCGGCGGCGTCGACAGGAAGCTGGTAGATGAAGTGGGCGATCTCGACGTGCGCGCGCTTGCGCCATTCCAGCGGCAGCATCGGCACCATCGTCAGGAGGAAGATCAGAAAGGGAAAGATGGCGAAGAGCCACGAATAGGCCAGTGCCGCACCCCATGCCAGGATGTTGTCCTCGTTGATCTGCTTCCAGACGCGCAGGGCGAATGGGACAACCCCCACCTCCTTCAGCACCACCGGCACATCTTTGATGCGAGCCATACCAACGCATTCTTCGGCGGCGGGGGAAAAAACGCAACTGGGTTATCCTCCGCCGACGAAGGTGACGATCTCGACTTCATCGCCATCGGTCAGCATGGTGTCGTATTTTTCAGCGCGGATCAGGCGGCGATTGAGCTCGACAGCCACCTTCTGGGGAGTGGTGTTGAACTGCTCGATGAGTTGCAGGATGCTCAGCGGGCCGTCGACCTCACGCTGTTGGCCATTGACGATAAGTTTCATGCACGCCTCCACCGCAATTCATCTCGGTCCCCAGATGGCTACATATCCATAAATCACCGCCGCCGCAATCAGCGCCAGAGCGATGCCGACCAATGCCTGCATGCGCTGGTTGACCAGCGCATCGGGCAGCGGCCGAGGTTCCTTGCGCATCTGCCAGAGAACCACGATGCCGAGAAAGAGCGTGATGGTGATTCCATAGATCGGATAGGGAAGGAAGCGGTCTTTGATGGAATAGGCTTGGCGGTGCTCCAGTTCGGCGACCGGATTTCTGCTGCCGGGGAGGAAGAGGAAGACGATAGACGCCAGAAGCATCGCCAGGCCGAGCCACGCCGTGGCCAGGGCGACCCAGGCCGGCGCGGGGGTCAGGCGCTTGGGTTCTTCCACCGGCTTGAGGGGCAGGGAGTTCATAAGCAAAGGTAGGAAACCGTCTCCCCCGCCGCCCGCGCTGCATCGTGGGCGGGGCGAAGGAGCAGGATGTTGGCCCGGGCGAGGGTATAAAGATCGGCCGAGCCTTTCCAATTGAGGGGAAGCACCAAGCCACGCTCCAGAACCGCCGGTTGATAAAACTCACGCGGCCCATTTGCAGGCAGCGGGCGCGCCAACGGCGCAGAAGCGGGCGGATCGGAAACCGTCGCTCCACCCATGCGGCGCAAGAGGCGGGAGGCGAGACGGACGACGCAAACGAAGGCGCTGACGGGGTTGCCGGGGAGACCAAAGATGAATTTCGTTTCAGCCTGCCCATCGGTTTGCCGCATGCCAAAGACGAAGGGCTTTCCGGGCTTGATCTTCAATTTGGTGATCGGCATGTACACGCCGAGTTCGGCCAGCACTTTCGGAACGTAGTCATACTCGCCCATGCTCATGCCGCCGGTGACGCAGAGGGCATCGAGCTCCAGGCCCTTTAGAATCGCAGCGCGAATCGCATCCGGCCGATCGGGCGCGGTGCCGAGGTCGCGCACCTCGCAACCGAATTGCCGCAGCAGCGCCACCAGCATGATGTTGTTGGAATTGCGGATCTGCGACGCCGCCGGCGTTCCGTCAATCGGCACCAGCTCATCGCCGGTGCTGAGCACGGCCACGCGCGGACGAAGGTAACACTCGAGGTTGGCCATTCCGACGCTGGCCGCGACGGCAAGCTGCGCCGGCCCGAGCAGGGCGCCGCGGCCAAGCACGATCTCGCCATGCCTGATGTCACTTCCTTGCCGCGTAACATAACGGGTCGGGTTGTCCGCTCTCAGAATTCGTATCGGTTGGCCAATCTCTCGGGAAACTGGAGCCTGCACATCCTCAACCGGCACCACCCCATCCGCCCCCGGCGGCAGCGGCGCGCCGGTCATGATCGCCATGGTTTCGCTGGAATGGATTGCTCGTGTGGCGGCGCGCCCGGCGGGAATCTCGCCGACCAGCACAAGATTCACTGGTGTCGTGCCCACCGATGCGCAGGACACGGCAAAGCCGTCCATCAGGCTCTTATCGAAGGGTGGATAATCCCGATCGGCATGAATGTCCACCGCCAGGCGCAGCCCCTGCGCCTGCTCCAGTGGGACGAGATTGGTCCGCGGTGATACCTCGACGGCGTCGATGATCTCAATCGCCCGCTCCACGCTGATCAGCTCGGATACGTCTGGTTCGCTCATCGCGGAGATTTTGAAGGTATTCAGCGAAACGGTCAAATCCCTGCAATCGCGGTATGCCATTTGTTTCCCTCTCCAATGGAAATTTCTGCTGGCCAAGTGAGACGGCATGGCAGAGAAAGCCAAACGGATGAGGCCGCCGCAGTCGCAATGCCGCGAGATCAAGATTGACGCCCAGCCGGTGCTCTTGAAATGAGCGGACTCGATGCAATCGAAAGGAACTCCATGACCCAGACCCACCCCACCTCAGACCACCCGTCGCCCCGGCCGGTGAAACGCTGGCTGACGGCGGTGGTCATCCTGCTGATCATCGCGGTCATCGTCGCCATCATCGTTGCGGTAAAATTCTCCCGCGGATGACGCCACGCGCAACGACGAAACTGCTCTGCCGCGGATGTTATAGACGGGCCCCAAACAGGATGCGGCTAAAACCGGCGATCCAGCAGCCGATACTGAATCGCCTCGGCGAGATGATGTTCCTGTATTTGCTCGGCGCCCTCGATGTCGGCGATGGTGCGGGCGACGCGCCGGACCTTGTCGTAAGCGCGGGCGCTGAGCCCCAGCTCGTCCATCGCCTGCTTCATCAGCAGCAGGCAGGAATCGGAAAGCTCGCAGTGGGCCTTGAGCATCCGGCTGTCCAGCCGGGCATTGGTCACGGTGCCGCCATAGCGTTTGGCCTGCAACCCGCGGGCGCGGTCGACCTGCTTGCGCATGGTGGCTGAATCGGTGCCGGCGCGCTTGCTGGTCAACTCCTTGTACGGAATCGCCGGCACCTCCACGTGAATGTCGATGCGGTCCAGCAGCGGTCCTGATAATTTTTGCAGGTATTTGTCGCGCGCCTTGGGATTCTCCGATGCATATCCGCTGGCCGTCGGGTTCATCGCCGCCACCAGCATGAAGCGCGCCGGAAACTTGATCGAGCTGTGTACCCGCGCCACCGTCACCTCCCCATCCTCCATCGGCTGACGCAGCATCTCCAGCACATAGCGGGAAAACTCCGGAAGCTCATCGAGAAACAGCACGCCATGATGCGCCAGCGAAACCTCCCCCGGCCGCGGAATGGTCCCGCCGCCGATCAGCGCCTGCGCCGTCGAGGAATGATGCGGCGAGCGCACCGGCCGCTCGTCCATCAGTGCGATTCCTTCCGGCAGCAGCCCGAGGGCCGAATAAATGCGGGTGGTCTCCAACGACTCCGCCCGCGAAAGCGGCGGCAGAATCCCGGGGATCCGCTGCGCCAGCATCGTCTTGCCGGTGCCCGGCGGACCCACCATCAGAATATTGTGCCCGCCGGCACAGGCGATCGCGATGGCCCGCTTCACCGCCTCCTGCCCGCGCACCTCGGCGAAGTCGCGCGACTGCGTAAGCTGCGACGCCTGATAAGGCTCGCCATCCAGCTCATACGGCTCCAGGGCAAGCTGCTCGTTCAGAAACGCCACCGCCTGCGACAACGTGCCGACGGGATAGATCTCGACGCCCTCCACCACCGCGGCCTCGCGGGCGTTTTCTTCCGGCAGGATCACGCCTTTGTACTTTTTGTGCCTCGCCAGCAGCGCCAGCGACAGCGCCCCCTTGATCTTGCGCACCCGCCCATCCAGCGCCAGCTCGCCGGCGATGAGATAATCCTTGTGCCGATCTTCGCCGATGGAATTGGTTCCGCGCAGCAGCCCGATCGCCATCGGCAGGTCCAGGCTCGGCCCTTCTTTCTTCACGTCGGCGGGAGCGAGGTTGATCGCCAGAGCGTGGCTGGGGAAGGGATAGCCGCTGTTGATCATGGCGCGGTGAACGCGCTCGATCGACTCCTTCACCGCCGCCTGCGGCAACCCCACCATTACCGTCCGCGACAGCCCGCGCTGCGAGACGTCCACCTCCACCTCGCACAGATTCGCATCGATTCCCGTGAGGATGAAGGAGTGAACTTTGGCGAGCATGGGTTTCCTGGAAAGGCTGGCCGCATGGTAGCAGGAAATGCAGACCGGTGGGAAGCAAATTGATTCCCTCCGCCAGGGAAACTTCAGCCAGGGCACAGGCTTGTGCACAAAGCCAAGCGGCACGGGCGTAAATTGCCCGTGCCGCTGGTGTTTCTCGCGCTCGCCAATCTGGCCATTACAGGCCAAGGCGGTTCTGATTCGCGAAGTTCTTGTCGTAGAGGAAGCCAAAGCCGTAGGTGAAGCGGAATGCGCCGCGCAGAGCCGCCAGGAATGGCGCCACCGCGTTGGTGCCCACGTTCACCACGTCGTTGGGCTTGAGATAGAGGTCGGGTTGCTGGCCGGCCCAGATCTTGTCCAAATTGACTCGGGCAAAGACTTCCTTGTTGGGGCCGACGCGGCGGATGATTTCCGTGCGGTCGGGAATCGCGATCCCGTCAAACATTCCGGCCGAAACGATCGCCTGCTTTAGCGTGATCTTGCGGTTTGACAGGCTGTAGACGCCGACGCGGACCACGTGCCCGGCCATGTAATATTCGCCGATGATCGGCTGCGGCGCCACAATCATGTCGTTGGGGAGAATCACGATGTTGTAGCGCAGGTCGCCGTTCTGCAGCGGCTGCAGCGGGATGCGGATCACCCGTGTGTTCTCCACCGGCGTCAGCTCGCTGAACTCAAAGCTGCTGGTCGCCGGCCCGGTCGTGGCCATCTCGTTGCCTTCGGTCATGGTGGGCTCGGCGCCGCTCTTGCCGACCACCACGGACTTGCCGCCAGGCATATCGACGATGCGCTCATTATCCGAGGTCCCAGCGCCCTGGGTCGCCGGCTTGGTCGCCACCGGCGTGTTCGCCGCCGGCGTCTCAGCCGAACGCTTCGGGGTCTTGGCGGGCTCGAAAATATCCGGCCCGGGCTGGGTCGTCGCCGGCTTGGTGGTGGCGCCTTTGTTATCGAGGTGCCGAATCACGTAGATATATTCCTGATCGGCCACCTGCGTGCCGCGCGCCAAAACCAGCGCATCCAGCACCCGGAAATTCGCCTTCACGATCGCGTATTCGCCAATTTGATTCACCGCGCCGGAAACGCTGAACGTGCGGGCGCGGGCTTCGACCACGGTTACCGAGACCTGGGCATTCTGGATCAACTGCTGATCCTTGTAGCGCTCGACGACAACCTTCTCCAGTTCCGCCTCGGTCAGTCCCTGGGCATGAATCGGATCCTTCAGGAGCGGCAGGCTGACGTTGCCGCTCTCGCTGACGCGCACGGTCTTGACGGTTTCCACGCCGGGACCAACCAGGTCCGATATCGAGATGCTCAACAAGTCATTCTTGCCGATGGCGTAATCGTTGGCCGGCGCCACCAGGTCTTCCTGGCGAACGTCGCCGGCGCCCATGAATTCGTTTTCCGGCTCTTCGATGCCGGTGTCGAGACGGTCCAGCACGCGCACCGCCAGGGGCGCCGATTTCCAGCGGCCGGTCGCGGTGGGGTCGATCAGACCCTTGGTTTCGCAACCGGTGACCACCGTCAGCGCCGCTGCCAGCACACTGACCGGAAAGAACATGCCAAGTGAACGAGAGAAGATCGAAAACGAGGGAAGACGCAAGATGCGCTCCTTTCCAAAAGGACACAATCCGCCGCGGACCGCTCTATCTGTATCGTCACGCGGCAAGGTTGTCTCAACCGGCGACACTCCTGCTACGTCCGAACCGCCCCGCCTGCGCCAAGAGCCGATCCGGAAATGCCGCCGCAATTTTCCCTAACCCGCGGTCTATCTTGCAAGAAAAACCGCCCAAGGGCAACCTTGTATGGGGACTTCGCCAGTTCTGGCAAGAGAAAAAACCAGTTTCGGCCGCCCATTTATCGAAGCAATCGGCATTTTCCCAACATTCCGCCCAGAGTTCGCAGGCTCCACGTCCGATAACGTTCGGCACCTGGATGGTCGTGGAAACAACCAATGTCATTCCCACGGGTTCAAAATCACCTTGGCGCAGTTTTGCGAGCACTGCAGCTCCCACGCTTCCTGAATCTTGCTCATCGGGAAAGTGTGGCTGATGAGAATCTCGAGTTTCGGCTGCACTTTTTCGATCACCGAAAAGAGCTTGGGTACCTTGGCAATGTTGTAGTGCCATGAGCCTATCAATGTCAGACCCTTGCGGATCATGTCATCGCTTATCTTCAAGGGCGTCTCGACGAAGCATTCGCCCACGAATGTGACCTGACCCATCCGGCGGGTGGTGTCGATGCACAGGCGGTGGGCGGCGGGGACGCCCGAGCAATCGATTGACTTATCGACGCCGCGCCCATTGGTAAGCTCGCGAATTTTCGCCGCGGCGTCGGACCTGGCGGGATCGATGACCTCGTCGGCGCCAAGCCGCCGCGCCATCTCGACACGATACGGATGCGTCTCAGCGACGATGACGCGGGCGCCGCGATGCTTGCCATTGATTACTCCGCCCAGACCAACCGGACCGAGGCCGGTGATGAGCACCGTATCGAAAGCGTCCACGTGCATGCGTTCCATAGCGCCAAAGGTCGGCCCCAGGCCACAGCACGCCATCGAGGCGTGGGCGTAGCTCATGCCGTCGGGAATCTTCGGCAACAGCCAGTCTGGTTTCAGCAGAAATTGCGCCATCGTGCAGTTGCCTTCGGGGCTACCGGTGGCCTGCTCGTAGGGCGGAGCATTCTGGCAATGAATGAAATCCCCATTGAGACAAAGTTGGCACTCGCCGCACCCATACAGCGGCATCGCGACCACCCGGTCGCCGACCTTCAGCCGCGCGCTCTTGTCGACCTCCACCACTTCACCCGCCGCTTCATGGCCGAGATGGGTGGCCGGCGAGCCGTGGCTGAACGCCTTGTATTCCGTACACATCGGAATCGCCAGAATCTTCACCTTCACCCAGTTCCCAATGGCCCTGGGTTCGGGAGCATCGAAAAGCGCCGCCTTTTTCGGCCCGGCAACAACAGCTCGTTTCATGATGAAAATTCCTATCGCAAAAAACTGCCCGTGGCCGCCCCGTGATTCAGAGCACCCGAAAAGCTTCTTCTACGCTGCCGGCCGTCACCTCATAGGTGCGGCCATCGATGACTTTCACATGGGGCTGATGCGCCGGCACCGTCCCCCGCGATACCAGCTCCACCCGCAACGTCACAGGAGCCGCAACCCGATAGACCGAGCATTCCGCAATGCGTCTTACCGCATGCTCAGCGCCCTCGCGAATCAGGCGGTGAGCGATGTCCTTGCCCAGCAATTGGCCGCCCTCGCGGGACAGCCCGGTCTTGACCTGAACCGTCGTCACCCATGGCAGCAGCGCCTTCGCCTCAGCGCACAATTTATCATCACCGCTGACCATGACCACCGGAACACCGTGCTCGCCGGCGATGCTGCTTTCGATCGCAACTTCCCCCCCCTCCTGGCCGTTGATCCAAAATTTCTGCCAGAACCTGGAAGTTATCGTGTGTTCCAGAATGGCGCCAGGCGTCCCGTGCATTCCGTGATATCCAAGCAGAATCAGCGCGTCGAACTGCTCGATTTTTTCCATGCGCTCAATGGATCCGCGACCCTGAATCAGCTCTGCTCTGCTGTCGATGTCCTCCCAGAACATATTCGCGCCATCCATGTGGGAATCGCGCACCACCACCCTGCCCGCCCCGCCGCGAAAGAGCCCTTCTATGCAGGCGTTGGTGTCCCAGGCCATGTAGCGCCGGCCGGAGGCGTATGCGGGATCCGTCGGCGTCACCTGCGCGCCATGGGTGATACCGCTGATTCCCTCCATGTCCACCATGACGAAAATAGCTGGTTGCTTGCTCATTGGTCTACGCCGCTCCCTTGCCTCGCAGCGGCTGGCATTGCATGTGCAGGCTTTCCGCCACCGCCGCGTTGGTTACCCGGCCGCCGACCAGATTGATTCCCTCGCCGAACCCGGCATCTTCCGCGGCCGCGCGCTCGTAACCCTTGTTGGCGATGCGCAGGGCATAAGGCAGCGTGGCATTGCACAGCGCGATCGTGCTCGTCCGCCCCACCGCGCCGGGCATGTTGGTGACGCAATAATGCACCACGCCTTCGACGACGAACGTAGGCTGCTGGTGCGTGGTTGGCCGGCTGGTCTCAACGCAGCCGCCCTGGTCGATGGCGACATCCACGATCACGCTGCCGTTTTTCATCCCGATCAAATCCTTGCGCGACACCAGCCGCGGCGCCTTCGCGCCGGGGATTAGCACCGCCCCCACGACCAGATCCGCCTGGCGGAGATGATCGCGAATCGTGTGGGCATCGCTGAAGATTGTTTTCACGTTCTTTGGCATCACATCGTCGAGATAGCGCAGCCGTTCCAGATTGATGTCCATCAGAATCACGGTCGCCCCCAGCCCCGCCGCCACTTTTGCCGCGTTGGTGCCGACGATTCCCGCTCCCAGCACCACCACGTGCGCCGGCGCCACGCCCGGCACCCCGCCGAGCAGAATGCCACGCCCCATCATCGGTTTCTCCAGATACTTCGCCCCTTCCTGAATGCTCATCTTGCCGGCGATCTCGCTCATCGGCGTGAGGCACGGCAGCCGCCCCTGCTTGTCGTGAATGGTCTCGTAAGCGATGGCGGTGATCTCGCTCTCCAGGCAGGCCTGGGTGAGCGTGGCGTCGGCCGCGAAATGAAAATAGGTGAAGACGATCTGTCCCGGCCGAAAGAGTTGAATCTCCTCCGGCTGCGGCTCCTTCACCTTGATGATCATTTCCGACTTGGCGAAAATCTCCCCCGCCGTCGGCACGATCGTCGCCCCCACCTTCGCGTACTCCTCATCGGGAAACCCGCTGGCCACGCCCGCATGTTCCTCGACAAATACTTCATGCCCCGCCTTCACCAGCGACTCCGCCCCCACCGGCATCATCGCCACCCGATATTCATCCGACTTCACTTCCCGCGGAACACCGACGTGCATGTTGCAACTCCTTATCCTGGTCAGGAACGTATCATGGGCGCGGCTGAAAAATATGCAACGGCACTGGAGGGCAATGGGTCGGTTTGAAATTTATGGGTGCCTGTGCCGCATAGCGACGCAGTAAGACACAGGTCTGCGAGTACGCCGACCTGTGGCACCCAAACTGACCCACTACCCACTGTCGCGGCGTGCGTGGGAGCGCATATCCGGGTTTCAGCGCTTTCAATTCTCGACCACAGTTGCGGCGAACGGTTGACCGATGTGCGGATTGGACGAATCATGCTCAGATGGCACAGCGCATCGTTATCGCCGGCGGCAGTGGTTTCATTGGGCGGTCGCTCGCCGGGCATCTATTGTCGCGCGGGTACGACGTGACCGTGCTTGGGCGATCGGCCTCCACGCGTATCGATGGGATTCGGCACGTTCGGTGGGATGGCCGGACGCTGGGTCCGTGGGTGGATGAAATCAATGGCGCCCATGCGGTGGTCAATCTGGCCGGCAAGAACGTCAATTGCCGATACACGCAGCGCAACTTGCGCGAGATCGATCAGTCTCGCGTCAATGCGGTAACGGTGATGGCGGAGGCGATCAATTCCGTGGCGGGGCGACCCAGCGTGCTGGTGCAAGCTTCCACCACCGCCATTTACGGCGACGCCGGGGATCGCCCGTGCGATGAATCGACGCCGCCTGGAAGCGACCCGCAGTCGGCCATTCCCATTGCCACCGCCACGCAGTGGGAGCGGGCATTTAACCAGCATCCCACGCCGGGCGTGCGCCGAGTCCTTATCCGCATCAGCTTCGTGCTGGGCAAAGGTGGCGGGGCGCTGGGAACGCTGGAAAAATTGACGCGCTGGTTTGCCGGCGGAGCGGTCGGCAGCGGGCATCAGATCATTTCCTGGATTCATCACGAGGACCTCGACAGGATCATCACGCAGGCGATTGAGGATCCGACGATGGAGGGAATCTACATTGCCGCAGTCCCCGCCGCAGTCACCAACGCCGACTTTATGCGCGAGCTGCGCCGGGCGCTGTCGAGGCCGTGGTCTCCGCCCGTGCCGGCGCTGATGGTGCGCCTTGGCTGCTTCGTGATGCGCACCGAGCCGGTGCTGGCGCTGACTGGCCGTCGAGCCGTGCCGAAGCGCCTCCTGGGGCACGGATTTCTCTTCCGGCATTCCGATCTTCGCGAGGCGCTGGAGGAGCTATACGGCAAGAAGCTCCCGGCCGCGCAGAATTCCCCTCCCGCCGCTTAGTTCGACTTTCGCACTTATGCGACCTGCCGCACCGCATGCAGCAGGGTTTT
>DAIOHQ010000005.1:0-46174 GCA_036744635.1 Tepidisphaeraceae bacterium
GGGTACACCTGCACTCATCCAGCCGTGGCAGACAGGAATGATCTGCCCCACCAATTAAAGGCAATGCCGCCTGAAGTGTCACGCACCCGCGTTCAGGCGCCGACAGCAGGGATGTGGGACATCTGCGCGTAGGATGCGCAGTGCGGGCACACGGCGACGGTGCAGGGCTCGATGTGGGCGGTGGCGTTGCCGATGCCCAAGGCCAATTCGATTTCGTATTCGATGGAGCTGGCGATGCGGTGGCCCTGGTCGATGGTCCAGTTGGCGGGGACGACCAGGTGGAAATCCACCCAGTGATAGCGGCCGGTGTGGCGGTGGCGGAGCTTGTGATAGGAGCAGATGCGCGGCTCCTTGCCGGCCGGGCCGACGTGGGAGTCGAGAATCTGGCGCAGCAGCCGTACATCCCTCTCATCCTGGCGATCCATCAGCCCGGCACCGGCGGTGAACAGCAGGCGCACGCCGATCAGCACGATGTATCCAGCGAACACCATCGCGGCGATGGGGTCGGCGTTTTTCCAGCCTGTGAAATAGACGATGATGAGGGCAAGCACAGCGCCAAAGCTGGTGATGGCATCGGTGATGAGGTGCTGACCATCCGCCTCGAGGGCCACTGCGGACTGGCGCCGGCCGATCCGCAGCAAGAGATAGCCGACTCCTGCGTTGATCAAGCCGGCGGCGAAGCTCAACAGCATGCCCAGCCCGAGCGATTCCAGATGCACGCCGCGGAGGATCGAGCGGGTGGCCTCAATGATGATCAACGCGGCCGCGACCAGAATCATCCCGCCTTCAAAGGCGGCGGAGAGAAATTCAATCTTCCCGTGCCCATAGGGATGCTCCTCGTCGGCCGGCAGATGTGAAAGCGACAGGGAATACAGGGCGAAGGCGCTGGCGACGACATTGACGATATTTTCCAGGGCGTCGGAAAAAATCGCCGCCGAGCCGGTGGCGAAGTAGGCCCCGAATTTCACCCCCATCAGGATGAGGCTGACTGCCAGCGAGAGCAGCGCCGCCCGCGCTTCGGTCTTTGGAATGTGAGACAGGGGGTTCGCCATCAGACTGCTATTGAACCGCGGTGGGATTGATTCGTCGAGGGAGAATGAAAGATTGCCATGCCAGAGTTCAGGCAATTCGGCAAATCGTACCTCGGTTTCAGATTGCGCGTAGCGGCATGCAAGCAGTTGGTGTACACCACGTGATACATGGCGCAGTCGCACCACCCCCAACGGCAAGAAATCAAGGCCCAGTCCAATATCCATCCATTAAATGCAATGTTCCGCAAGTTTTCGCAGAAGTCGGCGCAGGCCGTGGGGTCCAAGTGGGCATTCGTGCTGGCGCTGCTCTCGATTGTGATCTGGGTCCTGCTGGGGCCGCGCTATCACCATTCCGACACCTGGCAGCTCATCATCAACACCGCCACGACGATCGTCACGTTTCTGATGGTCTTCCTGATCCAGAACACGCAGAACCGCGACGCCACGGCCATGCACCTGAAGCTCGATGAATTGATCCGGGCTTTGCACGGGGCGCGCAACAGCATGGTGGACCTGGAAAACATGACCGATGAGGAGATCCAGCGCATTCAGAAGGAATTTCATCACATTTGTGAGACCCGCCGATCACGGCAGGAAAAAGGGCATCTCAATCGGGAGGTGGGGGATGACGCGCTGCAGCGAAAGCTGCAGGACTCTGAGCAGGGATCGAGTGAATCGTCCGGGGACTGAGCGGCGATTGGGGACTATTTCTTGGCGGCGGCTACGATCCTGTCGGCCACCAGGATATTCACCTTGCCGCGCTCCGGCCAATTTTTCTCGACAAATTTTCCGGTGATGGTGACGCGCTTGCCATCGAGCTCTTTGGCGGCCTTTTCCACGCCGGAGATGTCGACGTCAATCTCGCCGGTGGCGCCGTCGCCCTGCAGCATCCAGCCGGTGGATTCGCCGCCGCCGGCCATCACGCCACCGCGCAGGGTGCCGGTGAACGAATCGGGCCGGGTCGATGGCTGGGTTGCGGGTTCGGTGGTTGCGGCGCGGGACTGCGCTGCCGACGCGGTAAAGAGGCCGAGCAGGATCAGAAGGATGGGCAGGGGGATTGGCGCGTTCATGGGGTATTCTCCGATAATAACTCAATATATCGCAGTGCTCGCGACATTGGAGCGGTAGAAATGTTCCGGCGCTCAGCTGCCGGCATAGTCGCGGCGGCTTTTATCGAACCCGCGGCCACGACGGCGGCGTATCAAATGGCACTGGAAGCGCGCAAGGCATTGCGGCTACAATGCCTGCGGATTGGCCGCTGCGGCATCACAGAGCAAGGAAAAATCGCCAGCGACTAAATCGCATTGTCCGCGTATCCGATCTGAGTGAAGGGATTCACGAGGTTCGTTCATGGCTGAACATCAGGCTTGTGCCCTTCGCCGCCGGGCGGTCGAACGCTGGGCCGAGCGGCGTCTGGGCAACATCGATCACGAGTTGCGCGTGCTGGAAATCGCCACGGCCCTGTTCGATTTGGGCGCGGGGCGCCATCGCCTGGACCCATCCCATCGCAAGCTGCTTCGCCTCGCATCCTTGCTGCACGATGTCGGACGATGCAAGGGGGCACAGAACCATCACCACCGCGGCGCCCGCATGGTGGCCAAATCCAAGCTCCCATTCGACGACGCCCAGCGGCGGGCGCTGATGTATCTGACCCGCCATCACCGCGGCCGGGTGCCCGCGCTTGGCGCGGAGCGCGACTTGATCGCCCGTGACGATCGCGCCCCTTTGCGTGCCGTGCTGGCGCTGCTGCGGGCGGCCGATGCACTGGATAATCGCTCGCTGGCCCCGCCGCGCCTGCAGTTCGCGCTGCAAGGCAGGCAATTGTGCATCCGCTGCAGGCTGGCCGAGGATTCGCCCAAGGCGCGTCGGGTTTTTCGCCGCCGCAAGAAATTCCACCTCATTGAAAAGCTGCTGGGGTGCAAGGTGGAGTTGCGCATCGTCAAACGACGGGAACTGGTTTTGGCGTAAACCGCGAAGAATCCTATCATCCGCACGTTGACCCTGCTTCCCCACCGAAATACGATTGGACGACCGAGTTGAATGGGTCATGCAGCGGACAACGTATGAAATGCGATAATTGCAACAAGGCCGCCACCGTTCACCTCACCGAGATCAAGAACGGCAAGAAAATCGAAAAGCATTTGTGCGAGCAGTGCGCCGCCCAGAATGAAGGGCTTCCGGTCAAGGGGAACACACCGATCAACGAGCTGCTGACGAACTTTGTAATGGCCCATTCCGGCCTGCAAAAGGAGACCAGCGCAAGCTGCGATCAGTGCGGCATCACCTGGGCCGAATTCCGCCAAAGCGGACTTCTCGGCTGCGCCCATGACTATGATTTATTCGAGCGCGACCTGACGCCGCTGTTGCAGCGGGCACACGGAGAGAAGGAAACCCATCACGTCGGAAAGGTGCCGACCCGCCGCGGCGGTACGGGCGTGCCGGCCAAGCGCGCCCTGGACCTGGCCAAGTTCCGCAAGGAACTGGCCCGGGCGATCGAGGCCGAGGATTACGAGCGGGCGGCCAAGCTGCGCGACCAGATTCGCCAGGCCGAGGCGTAAGTCGTCGGCCCGGCGCGTGCTACTTAGTGTGGCGCAAATTTCGACAGTCGAATTTATGAAACTCAACGATCTAACCAGTCATGCCGGCGAGTGGCTTCGGGGCAGCGGGCCCATGAGCGAGATCGTGATCTCCTCGCGCATTCGCCTGGCGCGCAACGTGGCGGGCTTTCCGTTCCTCAGCCGCACCTCCCGGCCGGAGCGGCAGGCGCTGGAGGCGCGCATCCGCGATACCGTGCTGTCGGCCGGGCTTTCTCCGCAGACGATGTATGTTGACCTGGAGACCGCGCCGGAAATCGACCGCCAGCTTCTGGTTGAGCGCCACCTCATCAGCAAACAGCACGCGACGTCCGAAGGCGCCCGCGGCGTGGCCATCGGCGAAAACGAAACCCTGGCGATCATGATCAACGAGGAGGATCACCTGCGCATCCAGGTGCTGCGCAGCGGCCTGCAACTGGAAGAGGCGTGGGAGCAGATCAACGCGGTCGACGACAAGCTGGAATCGACGCTGGACTGGAGCTTTCATCCCCGATTCGGCTATCTCACGGCCTGCCCGACCAACCTCGGCACCGGCATCCGCGTCAGCGTAATGCTTCACCTGCCGGCGCTGAAGCTGACCGGCGAGATCGAAAAGGTCTTCCGCGCCGCCAAGGATATGAAGTTGGCCGTCCGCGGCCTGTATGGAGAGGGGACCGAGGCCACCGGCGATTTTTACCAGATTTCCAACCAGACCACGCTCGGCAAGAGCGAAGAAGACATCATCGGCGATTTCAAGCACGTGGTGATTCCCAAGATCATCGACTACGAGCACCACGCCCGCAAGACGCTGCTGAACGACCGCACGGTGGCTTTGGATGACAAGGTCTCCCGCGCCGTCGGCATCCTGCGCTCGGCCAGACTGATGGCCAGCGAGGAAACGCTCTTTCTGCTCAGCCACCTGCGCATGGGCATCAACCTAGGCCGGGTAAAAGACATCGACATCCGCACGCTCAACGAGCTGTTCCTGCTCACCCAACCCGCCCATCTCCAAAAGCTGCAAGGCAGAAAGCTAGAAGGCGACGTCCGCCGCGCCGCCAGAGCCGATTACATCCGCCAGCGCCTCAATGGTAACTGAGATGGGCCTCGCCCGCCGCTCTGGAACTAATCGCCCTGCGCGCAAGGTGTATTTGGCGATAAGGCCGACTGAGGTTATGCTAAAGCGCCTTCATTCCCGACGCTCAACAATGAGCTTTCAATCATGGCCAGGAAGTCTCTGAACAAATCCGCCGGTCGACGCTGCTTCGCGGATTACCGTCAAGACGCTCCCAACTGGATCACGCTCGCTGGTGGCGAGTACTACCCAGACATCCTGCCCGAAGCGTGCGAACTCTATAAGCCGGTGCTGGTGCTGTTCGGCCAGATCCTGAAGCGATCCGAGTCGTCACAGGCCCTGTTCATGAGCATTTGCGAATTGCGGGAAACTTGGATGCGGGTCCAACTAGCTCGCGTCTTCCGCAAATATGTTAGTCCATCGACACCCGTTGAGATGCTCAAGGGAAAATCAAAGGCGGTTGCGATCTGCGAGCAATTCGGCGCCGGGTTCCGTCCGATTCAGCGCGTCCACGCAGCGTTCCAGTCGCGACCTATACCCGACGAAGCTCTGTGCGCACTTCTGTGGGAGTACAAAGATCGCGGTAAGAAGGGTTATGACCTGACAGAGAAATTCTTCTCGCTCATCCGCCGGCAACTGCCAAAAATCACCGTGAAGGGGCCAGAACGCGCCGGAAAAGATATACTGCTCGGCTCCATTTGGCCAGACTACAAGCGACCAAAACACCCTGTGGATTTCGTATTCGAACGAGGCAACGAACTCTTGGCGATTGGCTTCGCGCGGTATGACGGAGACCGCGGGGGTGCGCAGGAGGACGACCGCACCGGCGGCTATCTTGGGGCAGCCGCGGAGGTACTCGCCTATGCCGTCACCGAGAAAACTCGCAAAGTAAAGTTGATCTTCTTAAACGACGGACCCGGCCTGTTGCTCGGGTCGATGTGGACAGACTACGCCGCGATCGAGGAAGTCGGCGAGGGGAGGATCATGGTCTGCACGCTGCGCATGGTCCCCGAGCGAATCACTATGGAGTGGTTGGAGTCGTAGCTTATGGCAACAGGTGTCCCTCACAACGCGCGCAACAAATTGGCCGCCTACTCGCTTGCGTACGAGGGGAAGATGCCGCGTGCAGAGGTGCTGGGACTGCGGCCTGCACAGCCCACCGAAATTCCCATCGCATCGAAAGCCGGGGCACTATACCAAGCCGATAACCTGCCCGCGTTGCTCTGGTTCAGAAAGCATCCCGACGTTCGTGGGAACGTACGCGCCATCTATATCGATCCTCCTTATGCCACGTCGATGACATTCGTCGACCGCGAAGTCAATCACGCCTACGAAGATCATCTCGACGGCGCCGAATATGTGGAGTCGCTGCGCCGACGGCTCATCGTGCTTCACGATCTTCTCGCCGATGACGGCTCGATATTCGTGCATCTCGATCAAAATATGATCTTTGAGATAAAGCTGGTTATGGACGAGGTATTCGGACGCGACAACTTCCGCAACTTCATCACGCGAAAAAAGTGCAACACCAAGAACTACACCCGAAACAACTTCGGCAACATTGCCGACCATATCCTGTTTTATTCGAAGAGCGATGAAAATGTCTGGCATCGCCCGTACGACCCTTGGACCGAGGAGAAGATAGCTTATGAATATCCATGCATCGATGCCGCGAGCGGCCGGCGCTACAAAAAGGTTCCTGTTCATGCGCCGGGCGAGCGCAACGGCGAAACTGGCAAGCCATGGCGCGGGAAGGCGCCCCCGAAGGGAAAACACTGGCAGTACCCACCGGCCAAATTGGACGAGTTGGACGCGGCCGGCGAGATATATTGGTCGCCAAACGGCAACCCGCGCCGCAAGGTGTACTTCGACCGGAGTAAGGGCATCCCCGTGCAGGATATCTGGATGAATTTCAAGGACGCCCATAATCAGAATGTCCATATCACCGGTTATCCAACAGAGAAGAATATCGATCTTGTGAAGTTCCTCGTCGGTGCGACGACGAATCCCGGCGATCTCGTATTGGACTGCTACTGCGGATCGGGCACCACGCTTGAAGCTGCCGTCGCACTGGGTCGCCGATTTATTGGCATCGACGCAGCCAACGCCGCCATCAAAGCGACCGTGAAGCGGTTGGCACATGGTCGGACTGCGATGGGGGATTTTGTCGGCGCGCGGAGCAGGCAACCGAAACCACCGCAGAATGTCGAAGGCATGCTATTTGCCGACTTGTAACATATCCAAAAGGTGACGTTTGATTATGCCGCTTCAACGCTCGTGCGGCTCACCAATGCCGCTCCGGAAAGCGCCAACGCACGGCGTCAAGCCGAATAGTCCTTATACGTCCGCCGTTAGTTCATGCCGCCAAGTTAGTTTGTCGCCGGATCTCCTACGCTGGGAATTGCCCCCGCGAAATGCTAGCTTGTGGGCGTGAGATGCAAATGGATTATCGTGTTGCTGGGCTTGGCCGGGGGGTGCAGCTCGGCTTGGTATGAGCGGTCGGCGGATCTGCAGGTGAACAAGCTGCTGGCCGATCGCAAGGAGCAGACGCTGGGATATTCGCCGCAGACGCAGGTGCCGGGGAAGCCGCCGGCCAAGGCGCCTGGCGAGGCGTATGCGAAGATTCCGGTGACGCCGATTCCCCCGCCGAGTGAGTCGCCCATGGAGCCGGTGCATATCGAACTGCCCTATGGGCCATTGGGTCCCAGCGCGCGTTCGGCGGCCAGCGGACCGGCCACGCAGAGCGAGACTTTCGGCGTTCATGCCGCCGACGAACGCGCGGTGGAGACCTTCGCGCTCGGCCCGCCGGCGCCGGGCGAGCCGATGCGCCGGCTGGACCTGTTCGGCGCCCTGGAGTTCTCCGTGCAGCACAGCCGCGACTACCAGACGCAGATGGAGACGCTCTACCTGGCGGCGCTGGATGTGACGCTGCAGCGGCACCTGTTCGAGCCGCGGCCGTTCGTGCAGACGGGCGTGAACTTCACCGGCGGCCAGAAGGATGTCGATTACCGCGCCGCCATGAACGCGACGGCGACGGCCGGCGTCAAGCAGCAGTTGCCCTACGGCGGGGAGATCGTTGCCCAGTCGCTGGTTGGGTTCGTCAATGCCCTCAACAGCAGCGCCCAGAGCGGGGAATCGGCCAGCGTCACACTGGCGGCCACGGTGCCGCTGCTGCGCGGAGCTGGATGGGTGAACCTGGAGCCGTTGATCAGTAGCGAACGAAATCTGGTCTATGTGGCGCGTTCGTTTGAGGACTATCGCCGCGAGTTTTTGGTGCGCATCGCCAGCCAATATTTTTCCCTCGTGACCCAGCAGAAGGGCTTGGCCAACCGCCGGCAAAATTACGAAAACCTTGCACTGCTCACCGAGCGCACCCAATCGCTCTACGATGCCGGGCGGCTGAGTTTTCTGGAAGTGCAGCGGGCGCTGCAGGCGCAGCTTCAGGCCGAGAACGATTTGATCAACGCCCAGGAAGGGTATCTCAGTGCGCTGGATAATTTTAAGCTGATCATGGGAATGCCGGTTGAGCAGCCGATGGATATCGTACCGGTGCAGTTGGAATTAAACATTCCGGCCGCGCCGGTTGAGGAAGTGGTGAAACTGGCCACGCGCTATCGGCTGGACCTGCAGACGGCGCGGGACCAGATCGAGGACAGCCGGCGGGATGTGCAGGTGGCCGAAAATGCCCTGCTGCCTGACCTGAATCTCGGCGCCCAGGCGGGGGCGGGCAATGAGCCGCTTACGCCGGCGGCCAATCTCGAAAAGCGTACGATCACCTATTCCGCCGGCATAACCCTTGACCTGCCCGTGGATAAGCTCGCGGAACGCAACGCCTATCGCCGCTCGATCATCGGGTTTCACCAGTCGCAGCGGCGCTATGAGGAGCTGCAGGATCGGATTATCGTGTCAGCGCGGGATGCGTGGCGCTCTATTCACAGCGCCGAGCAGGGGTTGCGGATTCAGCGAGCGGGTATTGATCTCGCCCAGCGGCGGGTGGATTTTGCCAACGAATTGTTAAAACAGGGAACGGCCTCTTCGCGCGATGTAGTGGAGGCGCAGAATTCGCTGCTCAGTGCCCAGGACTTGTACGAACGGGCGCTGGCGCAGTTGCAAACCCAGATGCTGCAATATCTTAAGCAGACAGGCACACTGCGTGTCGATCCCGACTCCGGGTCGTTCGGGCGGGCGCTGGATCGGCAGCGGATTCAGCAAACAAACGCTCCCGAGAACAGTATTAACCAACAGTGATTGCCGGTTGCGCGCCGCGGGGTGTCCGCGCGGCAGAGGATTGGTTCGTCGTGCCGATAGGATGAATGGGGGCCGCCAGCGCAAACTTTTCCAATAGATTGAGCCAATAGCGTCATGAGTGTTGCCATCGACCTTTCCAATTCCGTAGCCGTCCGATCCAGGCGCAGCCCAGCATGGCTGGCGCTGCCAGCGTTGATTTTGCTGGCCGCGGTGGGGGGTTGGATCTGGAAGCACCAGCACTTTGCCGCCGATCCGGTGGTGGGGACATTCTACAACGTCGTGCGCATGCCGATGGACGTGAAGGTGACAAAGGATGGGGAGTTGCAGGCCGTCAACAACATTGATGTGGTCTGCCTGGTGGAAGGGCAGACCACCATCCAGACGATCGTGAAGGAAGGGGCAAGCGTGAAGAAGGGGGATGTGCTGATTACGCTGGATGCCTCGCAGATTCAGCAGAAGCTGGACGATACCACGCTTGATTATCAGAAGGCCGAGGCGGATCTGATCAATGCCCGGGAAATGAAGGCGTTGCAGGAAAGCTGGAACGCCGCGGCGCTGGAGGCGGCGCAGGTGGCGGACAATCTGGCGAAAATCGCCAAGCTGCAATACGAAGAGGGGCTGTATCCGCAGCAGGTGGCCGATGCCAATACCACGCTGGAGATGGCGGAAATCACCCTGAAGAACAGGCAGGAGGATCTCGATCAAACGAACAAGCTGTTCTCCAAGGGATTTGTGACGGCCGCGGATGTGAAGAAAAGCGAGCTGGACGTGACGACGGCGCGGCAGGCGCTGTCGAAGGCGAAGACCGCGCTGCTGGTGCTGACGAAATATCAGCATGAGATGGACCTGGCGAAGGTGAAAAACGACCTGGCCCAGGCGGATGCCAAGCTGATGCGCGTGACTCGCGAGAACGCGGCCAATCTCTCGCAAAAGACGGCTGATTTGAAAGCCAAGGAGCAGGCATTGGAGCTGCTGAAGCGCCGGCTCGAACATGCCAACGAGCAGCTCGCCGACTGCACGATCAAAGCCCCGGCCGACGGGCTGGTGGTGTATTCAAGCAGCAGCGATCGGAACGCACAAAACCCGATCCAGGAAGGTGCAACGGTGCGCGAGCGGCAGTTGCTGCTGCGATTGCCGGATACTTCATCCATGAAGGCGGTGCTGCGCATCCCCGAGGCGCAGGTGTCGAAGCTGGAAATCGGGCAGCGGGCGACGGTGCGGATTGTCGGCCAGAGTGAGCCAGTTGGAGCGACGCTGAGCAAGATCAGCGTGATGGCCGACAACAGCCAGCGCTGGTGGAATCCGGACCTGAAGGAATATCCGGTGGACTTGGCGCTCGATACGACGCCGGCGGGACTGAAGCCGGGAGTGGGGGCGCAGGCGGAAGTGTTCGTCGATCGTCTGGAAGATGTCGTGGCGGTACCACTGGCGGCGATCTACTCCTCGGGATCGCGCACGTTTATTTTCAAGCGCGACGGGGAAACGGTGCATCCGGTTGAGGTAAAAATTTCCCACAGCAATGAGACGCACGCGGAATTGGCGAATGGACTGGCGGCCGGGGATGAAGTGCTGCTTCTGGCGGCCGGGCAAGGGCGGGAATTGCTGGACAGGGCCGGAATCAAGGTCGAGCCCACGACCAAGCCAAGCGACAAGAAAGCCTCGCGTCATGCGCCGCTGGCGGCCGCGCAGCGTTAGTCAGATTCTTTGTAGCATGGGTTTTCAACCCATGCCTGGCGGCTCAGCATTCCAAAGTATCGCGAGAGTTCCCGCCAATCCTTCCCGATCGAATGCAATTTGAGAATGCCGGACCGCTTTGGCACGGGTTGGAAACCCGTCCTACCGAAGAGAAGATCGCTGCGCTCGTTGCGCATGGGCTGGTAGCACCATGCCACTTCAATTGGCATGCGCCTCGACTTTCCACGATCTTCGCCGCCCGCTACCATCCGCGCCATGAATGCCAAACAGCGCGCCGCGAAAGCGGCGATTTCGTTTGTGGAGTCTGGCATGGTGGTGGGATTGGGGACGGGGTCTACCGCGGACTTTTTTCTGGTGGCGCTGGCGGGCGCGGTGCGGGATGGTCGGCTGCGTGAGATTCGCGGGATTCCGACGTCGCGGCAGTCGCAGATGCGCGCCGAGGAGTTGGGGATTCCGCTGATTGAGCTGGATGCGGCCAACCGGCCGGATATCACGATCGATGGGGCGGATGAAGTGGACGGGAATTTGAATCTCATCAAAGGCTTGGGCGGGGCGCTGCTGCGGGAAAAAATTGTGGCGCAGAATTCGGGGAAGCTAGTCATCATCGCCGATGAGAGCAAGGTTGTGAAAATGCTGGGCACGAAGTCGGCACTACCGGTGGAGGTGGCGGTGTTCGCGTACGCGGCGCAGGAGGAATTTCTGCGGTCGCTGGGATGCGCGGCGGTGCTGCGAAAAAATCCCGCGGGGTGTCCGTTTTTGACCGACAACGGCAATTACATATTGGACTGCCGGTTTACCGGGATCGCCGATCCGGCCGAATTGCAGGGGAAACTGAAGGCCCGTGCGGGGATTGTCGAAACCGGATTGTTCCTGGACATGGCAGAGGTGGCGATCATCGGCAGCGAAAGTGGCGTGCGTGAGATGCGCCGGTCAAGTGGAAGTCGATAGCGCCGCGGCGGATGGGCCGTTATTGCACGGGGGAAGAATATCCGCAAAATGCCGCCTTCTCGACATGGAGGTTTGGCCAATGGCAGCAGCGATACCGCTATCCCGCGTACACCACAGTGAGCTGATCGACCGCCGCATCCTCGAGGTGGTGAAGGGGGGAAACTACATCCTTGGCCCGGAGTGCAAGGCGTTTGAGAAGGAACTGGCGGCGTATTTTGGCGTGCCGCACGTGGTGCTCTCCTCTTCCTGGACCGCGGCGGTTCACCTGCTGCACCTGGCGCAAAATCTCAAACAGGGAGATGAGATTCTGGTGCCGTCGCTGACCGCATTTCCCAGCATCGAGCCGATGATTCATGCCGGCGTCAGGCCGGTCTTCTGTGACATCGACGACACCTACACCATCGACCCGGCCGACGCGAAAAAGCGGATCACCAAGCGCACCGTCGGCATCCTGCCGGTGCATCTGTATGGCCGGCCGGCGAATCTGGATGCTTTCCAGAAACTTGCCGCCGACCACGGCCTGTGGATCATCGAGGACTGCGCCCAGTCGCACGGGGCCAAGTGGAAAGGCAAACGCGTCGGCGGCATCGCGAAGATGGCGGCCTTCAGCTTTTATCCGTCTAAAAACCTGACGGTCTACGGGGACGGCGGCGCCATCGCCACCGACGATCCGGAGATCGCCCGCAAAGTGACGATGTTGCGCAACCACGGGCGCAAGGACAAATACTTGCACGAGAAAGTCGGTTTCAACCTGCGTTTCAATGAGATCCAGGCCGCGGTCGGGCGCGAGCAACTGAAGGTGCTGGATGAGTTGAATGGCAATCGCCGCCGGGCGGCGGAGTGGTATCGCCGGGAACTGCAGGGCGTCAAAGGGGTGACGTTGCCGCCGACCGACAAACCCGGAAAAACGGAAACGGTTTATCACATGTTTGTCATTCGCCTGGACAGCCTCGATCAGCGCGAAGGGCTGGCCAGGCACCTGAGGGAAAGCGGAATCGAGACCGGCGTTCACTATCCCGTCCCCAATCACCAGCAGCCGGCCATCGAAGAGCTGTATGGCAAGCTGCCGCCGCTGCCGAAAACCGAAGACTACGTCAAGCGCATCCTCAGCCTGCCCATGTTCCCGGCGATCAGCGAAGATGAGGTAAAGACGGTGGCGGCGGGGATCAAGCAGTTTCTGGCGTGGTGAGACGCGATTGCGATTGCAGCGCTGCGACTGCGTCCTATTTAGCGGCCTTGGCGGGTTCGATCTTGATGGTGTGGGTGACGGGTTTGACTGCGGCGGCGGCGGCGTGGCGGTCGGTCTTGTCGTCTTGCAGCAGTTTGTTGGCGATGTGCTCGATTGAGTCTTTTTCGTCTGGGACGTGCTTTAGGTATTCAGGCAGATTGTGCATGAGGAACTTGATCAGGATTACCTCATTATTCTGCTGCTGAGAGATGCGCTGCTCGAGATGTTGGAAGGGGACGCAGAACGGATTGTCGAGGAATTCGGCGGCCAGGTTGATCCCCTTGGCCAGATCGGCGGCCGGGAAAGTCTTGCTTTCCTTGCCCCAGGTGACGGTGAGCTTTTCGGCGGTGGCGCCGGTGACGATGAGCTTGAAGCGGTTGAGGTCTTCATTGAAAGGCAGAAATTCCAGAACGCCGCGGGTGGAGCCAGTGAGCGCGGGTTCGCCGAAGAAGCAGAAGGGATATTTGCTGCTCTCCACCTCAACGCTTCCATCTTTTGCTGACAGAATCTTGTGCCCATCCGTCGCCTCGGCCTTGCCGTTCTTGAGATCGACGGTGATCGTTCCAATGTCGCCGCTGCAGCCGAGCGCCTTGAGGTAGGCGTAGGCCATGACGAGGTGGCCATTGCGGTCGGGGTGTACGCCGTCGCCGCCGCAGAGGTTGTATTTCGGGCCGTATTTCTCCTTGGCTTTGGCGTCATCCATGGGAGAGTAGCCGCCGTCGTTCATGCCGTAGTTGATGGTGGCGACCTGGGGCTTGAATCGGAGCATGTCGTTGGCCATGCGCGCGGCGAAACCGGTGGCGGTGTCGCCGCCCCAGCCGAACTGGGTCATGGTGAGCCTGGATGCGGGCCTGTACATCAGCAGGTAGTCTTCGATGAACATCGAATAGAGGCGCTGCTCGGTGATGGAGTCGCCGATGACGGCGACATGGTCGCCTTCCTGCAGTTCGGAAGGTTTCTGATCGGCGCCCGCGCGGGCGCGGCTGACGCAGAGGCAGAGGAGGAGAATCGCAAGCAGGGAACGCAGTTTCATTTGGAACTCCGGCTGGGTTGCCGGGAGCATAGGGGAAAAGGGAAAGTGTCGCCAGCGAACGCTGCTCGCACGCGAGCAGGCTGGCAGGGCTGGATCAGGCGCACGGGTGAACGAAAATTGGAAATGGAGCGCCGAGGTGCGTATATTCTCAGCATGCCGGATGCATCTACGCCTCTTGTTCGGGCAGCGGCGGGGTCGACTGATCAGGGATTAGCCATTCTCAACGAGATTGGCCACATTCTGTCGTCCACGCTGGAGTTGCGCGACGCATTTTCGAAGATGATGCAAATCATTTCTGATAAGCTGCTTATGCGCCGTGGAGCGCTCACGCTGCTGGACGAATCGACAGGCCGGCTGCGCACGGAAGCGGCAGTGGGGATGACATTGGATGAGATCGAGCGGGGGAAATATGCTCTTGGAGAGGGAATCACCGGAACCGTGGTGGCGACGGGGCGGGCGCGGATCGTGGCCGACCTGCGAACCGACCCGGATTTTCTGAATCGAACCGGAAGACTGGGGCACGGGGAGGATCAAGCGATCAGCTTCTTTTGCGTGCCGATCAAGATCGAAGGGCGGACGGCCGGGGCGCTATCGGTGGATAAACCGTACATCTCTGATGAGCAACTGCACAGCGACCAGGCATTTCTGGAGATCATTTCGGCATTTCTGGCGCAGGCAATTCAGATCAACAGGATGGTGATGCGGCAGAAAGAGGAGTTGCTGGAGGAGAATGCGCAGCTTCGGGCGCAGGTGCGCGACCGGTATCGGTTCGAAAATATCATCGGGGATTCGCCGGCGATGCACGAGGTGTTCGCGACGGTGGGGCAGGTGGCCAATAGCCGGGCGACGGTGCTGCTCCTTGGAGAGACCGGGACGGGCAAGGAGATGATCGCCAAGGCGATTCATTACAACTCGCCGCGGAAGGATCGGCCGTTCGTGCGGGTGAATTGCGGGGCGTTGACGGGAACGCTGCTGGAGTCGGAGTTGTTCGGGCACGTGAAGGGGTCGTTCACCGGGGCGATCCGCGACAAGATCGGGCGGTTTGAGGCGGCCGACGGCGGGACGATTTTTCTGGATGAGATCGGGACGCTGGAGCCTCAGCTTCAGGTGAAGCTGCTGCGCGTGCTGCAGGAGCGTGAGTTCGAGCGGGTGGGAGACAACCAGACGATGAAAGTCGACGTGCGGGTGATCGCGGCCACCAACGTCGACCTGCAGGAGGAAGTGGCCAAGAGCAATTTCCGGGAAGATCTGTTTTATCGCCTGAACGTGGTGGGCATCTATCTGCCGCCGCTGCGGAACCGGCGCGAGGACATTCCGCGGCTGATCGATCATTTTCTGGACAAGTACAACGCGCTGAATGAGCGGCGGCTGCGGCGGATCAGCCGGGACATGTTGAATATTCTGTTGAGGTATCCCTGGCCGGGGAATGTGCGGGAATTGGAGAATGCCATCGAACGGGCGGTGGTGTTGAGCAATGACGAGGATTTCACCGAGGAACTGCTGCCTCTGAGCGTGCGGATGTTCGCGGCGCAGCGGCGCACGACCCATTCCAGCGAGTCGATCGAGACGCTGACGCGGCGGCTGGCGGATCAGGCGATCGCGGATTATGAGCTGCGCGAAGGGGAGATTTATCAACTGGTGATCGACCAGATCGAGCACGCGCTGATCGACCGGGCGCTGGCCAAGTGCGGCAACGTGAAGACCAAGGCGGCGGATTTTCTGGGGATCAATCGGAACACGCTGAATAAGAAGGTGAAGGAGTTGGGGATTGAGGCGCAGGAGGATTGAAAGGTGGGACGGTGCTATCATCGTTGCCATGAGCAAATGGGATGAAGACGATGAGGGCGAATACACCGGGGAAGAAGAGCAGGAGTCGCTGGAGGATGCGGACATTGATGACGATGCCTCCGCCGAGACGCTGAATTGTCCGGGGTGCGGGAAGCTGATTTACGAGCAGGCGGAGCGCTGTCCGCATTGCGGGCACTATGTCACGGAGGAGACAGCGCCTCGGCGCCGGCGGGTGAAGTGGTTTGTGGTTGCGGTGGTGATCTGTCTGATCATTGTTTTGCTGTGGCAGTGGTGAGGAACCATGCGTAGCGTCATTCTGGTCATGTTGGCTTTGGCGCTGGCGACGCTGTCGGAGGAGCCGGGTTCGGCGAAAGACGACGTGCCCGCGGCGTCGATGGAGGTGCGCGGGATATCATTGGCGCATCTGCACCGGCGCGGGTTTGGATACGGGTCGGAGGAGTGCCGCAAGCAGCTTGGGACAATTTCTGAGGTGGGGGCGAATTGGGTGGCGCTGAATAATTTTGCCTACATGGAGAATGTGAACCAGCCGGCCGTGCGCTTCGGCGGCGATGGGTCGATGGGCGCCAAGGACATCACGCAATGTGTTCAAGATGCGCACGCGGCGGGGTTGAAGGTGCTGCTCAAGCCGCACCTGTGGGCGCGGGAGTTCTGGAACGGCTCGAAATGGCACGGCGACATCGCCATGACCAGCGAGGAGGACTGGGAGAAGTGGTTTGAGAACTATGGGGCATACATTTTGTACACGGCCAAGATCGCGGCCGACGCCAAAGCGGAAGCGGTTTGCATCGGTGTGGAGTATGAGGGGACCAGCCAGCAGGCGGGGCGCTGGCGGAAGTTGATCGCGGCGGTGCGGAAGATATACACAGGCCACCTGACCTATGCGGCCACATTCCGGGAATATGAGAAGATCACCTGGTGGGATGCGGTGGACTGCATCGGCATCGACGCCTATTTCCCGGTGGCCAAGAGCGAGTCCGCGCCTGAGGCGGAACTGCGGGCGGGGTGGGATGAGGTGTACGCGGCCCTGGGGACGTTTTCGAAGAAATGGAGCAAGCCGATCTGCTTTCTGGAACTTGGATACACGCAGGATACCAAGGCGGGGAAGGAGCCGTGGTCGTATGCGGTGAAGCAGGCGGATGCGGAATATCAGGCCCGATTGTTCAAGGTGGCGGCCGAGGAAGAGCGGAAACACGATTTTATGCGCGGGTTGTTCGTGTGGAAGTGGTTTACGAGCACGGATTGGCAGCGGATGGAGGGGCACGACACGTTTTGCGTGCAGGATAATGGGAAGGTCATTGACGTGTTGAAGGGGGAGTGGAAAGCGAAATAGCCGGCCGAAATGTTCTTCTTATAGGGGAGACATCGCGAGGTGGAAGTCGGGGGAGGGGAGGTTGGCGAAGAAGGCTGCGCTTTGGGGATTGAGGTACTCGGTAAGGATGTCGCCGTCGACGTCGTGCGATGCGGTGACCGGGTAGGGGACGTCCGGGGCGTGGGGAGAATCGGGTTCGCCGATGGCCTTGGGGGAATCGAAGACCCAGACGCGGTCGGCGAGGTTTTCGTTGAGGAATGAGCGGGCCAGGGCGGGGCCGGGTTCGACGAGGAGGTGTGTGACGCCACGGGCGGCGAGATCGGTCAGCACCTCGCGCAGATCCACGCGGCGATTGCGGCCGGCGCCGACGGTGACGATCTCAACGCCCAGTTCCTGGTGTGTTTGCCCCTCATCCCATCCTTTCCAGACGCAATAGATGATCACTGGCCATTTCTTGGCGGTCTGGACGAGTTGGCTTTCGATGGGCGTCTGCAATTCTGAATCGACGACGACGCGGAGGAGGCTGCGCGGGTTGGCGACATCGCGGGCGGTGAGGAGGGGATCATCCCATTGCACCGTGTGGCAGCCGACCATGATGGCATCGCAGCGGCCGCGGAGTTCGTGGACGATGCGCATCGAGCGGGCGTTGCTGATCTGAAAGCGCCGGCCGCCGGCGCCGGCCACCTTGCCGTCGGCGCTGCGGGCCCATTTGAGCGTGACATACGGGCGATGGTGCAGGGTGCCGGCGATGTAGGGGGCGATAAGCTGTTGGCACTCCGATTCGAGCGAACTGAGATCGACTTCCAAGCCGGCGTCGCGGAGTTGCTGGATTCCGCGGCCGGCAACCTGGGGATTGGGATCGGGGCAGCCGACGACGACGCGGGCGAGCTTCGCTTCGAGCAGGGCGGGGAGGCAGGGCGGGGTTTTCTTGTTGGTGTGACAGCAGGGCTCGAGGGTGACGTAGGCGGTTGCGCCGGCGGGGGATTGGCCGGCGGCGCGGCAGGCGGTCAGCGCGTTTATTTCGGCGTGGGGTCCGCCGAAACGTTCGTGAAATCCTTCGGCCAGAACCTGGCCATCGCGGACGAGAACGCAGCCGACCAGGGGGTTGGGCTCGACGGCGCCGCGGCCGCGGATCGCCAGGGCCATGGCTTGGCGCATCTGCGATTGATCGAAGATGGGGTCTGTCTCGGCCATTGGGCAATCAATCATGCGTGCGCGGCTGCGCGGAATCTAAGGCGTCGGCGGGAGGCGAGATGCGCCTGGGCTGCACGAACAACGAGTGAATGATCATCACGCCGACGCCGACGCACAGAAGACAATCCGCGACGTTGAAGATGTAGGGAAAGAGGCGCGGCCAGCGGGGCAGGGCATGAATCATGTCGCGCACGTAGCCGAGGGTGACGCGGTCGAACATGTTTCCCAGTACGCCGGCGAGGAGCATGGCAAGGATGATCTGATACCACGGTTGGCGGCGGCTGCGGGCAAAGAGGCTGGTAAGGAAGACGATGGCGGCGACGGAAACGGCGATAAAGAGCCAGCGCTTTCCCTGGCCGAGGCCGAAGACAGCGCCCTGGTTGGTGGTGGCGGTGAAGTGCAGCCAGCCGGGGAGAAAGCGATGTTCGCGGGGATCGATGACTTGCACCACGCCATCGGGAAATCGTTCAACGCCATCGCAGAGATGGGTGAAGGCGTAGGCTTTGGTCCAGAGGTCGAGGGCGAGGCCGACCGCGTTGACGCCGAAAAATCGCAAGAGCGCGGCAGGGGAACGGAAGATGGAATTGGAAGAACTCATCGGGTGGTGGATTGTAGGCGGAAGGGCGGTGGATGCCACGAGGCAGAATTGTCGGCAGGTTTCTGATTGACTGCAGCGCGGATCAGTCGCATTCCATGGCGTTTTTGCGGGCGAGCTTGAGATAGCCGTCGCGGAACATGCTGTAGAGGAGCAAGTCGGAGCGGTAGGTGCGGCACTGGCTGACGATCGAGCCGTCGCCGTGGGGGGCGAAGCGGCCGAGGCGGAAAAGGCCCAGCGGTTGGGCGCTCATCGGCAGGGTGCTTTTTTCCGGGCGGACGGTGAAACCGACCTTCAGGCCGACATCGCTGCAGGTTTCGATGATCGTGCTGCTGTGGGCGCCGTTGGGATAGGCGATGGCGCAGGGGTTGACGCCGGTCATCAAGCGCAGCGAGTCCTGGGCGCGGGTGATCTGATCGCGCACCTGCTCACGCGTATAGTTGGTGAGGATGGCGTGGTTGGCGGTGTGGTTGCCGAGATGGACGTACTTGCTGGATGCGAATTCGCGCAGTTCGGCGGGCGTGAAGGGTCGGTCGATGTCGCCGCGCGGGCGGAAGGCGTCTGCGCCGAACAGGTCGGTGAGGCGGGCCTCGATCTGTTCGGTGGTCATTGCCTTCATGGAGATCTGTTCGCGATAGATCTTGCGATGGGAAAGTCCCTGGACAGCGCGCTCGCGATAGATGACATCCCACCAGAAGCATTTGTTGTGCTTGACGTGCTCGGTGGAGATGAAAAAGACGGCCGGCACTTTGTACTCTTCCAGAATGGGGCGTGCCAGCTCGTTGTTGAAGTAGCCATCGTCGAAGGTGATCAGGGCGTACTTGCCTTGCGGCGAGACTCCGTTGACCAGATCGGCGGGGCTGATGAATTGGTAGCCACTGCGCAGGTAGTATTCAATGAATTGGCGGAATTTTGCGACAGTGGTGCGCTGCAGCGGATCGACCAGTTTTTTTTCGATTTCCTGCTCGTCGCGAAAGAGGGAATGGAAGAGGAACGAGAGGAGTGCGTTGCGCTCCTTGAAGAGCGCCAGGTACATCCGCGCGACGGCCGCGTCGGTCGCTCGGACGAATTGTTGAATTGCGCCAACCATCAGAATGTTCAAATCAAACCTGCCAATAGCTGCGCGAAATTACGTGCCGTCTAAATTGGCCGCGCTGTCATTCTGAGGTACTCCGAAGAATCTGCGTGAATCACTGATCGAGGCCAGATCCTTCGGAGTACCTCAGGATGACAATTCTCGCGAACTATGCATGGTCAATTGTTGATTCCTAATTCTGCTATCGGCAGATCATGCACGCGGTTTCATTGTGCCGTTGCCAGTTCGGTGGATTCATCATCAAGGCCGCTAAGATACGCAACCAGGGTTCGATCCACCATGGCATCGACGCTGAAACGGCCGGCCCGCTCCAAGGCGGCCTGGCCGAAACGGTGGCGCAGGCCGCCATCGCATGACAACCGGGCAAGGGCATCGCCGAAGGCGATTGCATCGTTGGGGGCGATAACGTTGCCGCTGACGCCGGGTTCGATGAGGATTTCGACGCCGGCCGAGGAAGTGGCGACCACGGGCAGTCCGGCGGCCATCGCTTCCAGCACCACGTAAGGCAGACCCTCTTTGCGGCTGGAGAGGGCGAAGATGTCGAAGGCGGCCAGGACTTCACGGGCGTCGCGCTCGCCAAGCCAGATAATCTTGTCGGCAATGTTCAATTCTTGCGAAAGGGCGCGGAGATCGCCTTCGAGCGGGCCGGCGCCGACCATGGCCAGGCGCGCGTTCGGCGCTGCGTCGACGGCTCGGGCGAAGGCACGGAGGAGAACATCAGGCGCCTTCTGGTCGACAAGGCGGCCGACGAATCCTGTGACGACACTGTCGCTGGAAACGCCGAGTTCGCGGCGAGCATCGGCGCGGGGAGTCAGTTTGGCCGGGCCGACGCCGTTGGGAATCAGCACCACGCGGGATTTGTCCAGGCCGAGACGGGTCGCGGCTCGAGCCTCTTCGGGAGAGACGGCCACGATGCGCGCCGTGCGCAGGCTGAGCGCCAGCTCGACGGCGAGGTAGAACATGCGCTTCCAGCGTGCCAGGCCGGGGTCCATCATGATCAGGCCATGCAGCGTGTAATGCGCGGGGGTGCCGGTGCCGAAGGCCGCCAGGCGGGCGAGGGCGCCGCCTTTTGAGCTGTGTCCGTGAATGGCGTCGAACGGACCATGCTCGCGGAGATAGTTGCGGATTTTTCTGGCGACCGCGAAGTCGCTGGGGTGGATGCCGGTGCGCATGGGGATGGCGTGGCGGCGCAGGGTTTTCATCGCCGAGAGGCGCCCTTCGAAGAGCTTGTCCATGCGGCCGGTGGAGTAGATGAGATGGACTTCGCAGCCTCGGGCGATGAGCCCTTCGGCGAGGTCGAGAACATGGCGGCCGGTGCCGCCGCCGGCGGATTCGACCACCAATAGCACGCGTACCGAGCGCAGGGCGTGCGCGGGAATCGGCAGCGGAAAGGGGCCCTCCTCGCGATCGGTCACATTGGAAAAAGAATTACCCAGAGCACCCATAATCTCCCTGCCTCCACAGCAACATCCTCAGCCCATCGAGACCGCGCCCGGACGCGAAGCCAGTGACACGTGATCCACTTCGCCCTCGGCGGCGAGCGATTGGTACAGGTCCTGATAACGCTCGGTCACGGAACTGAGGTCAAACAATTCCTGCACGCGCTGACGGGCGGCGCTGCCGAGGCGATGGCGGTCTGCTGGGCGCATCGACAGGAGTTCGGCACAGGCGGCGGCCAGCGATTCAGGGTCCTGCGACGGAGCGATTTTTCCGGTATCGCCCACGATCAGAGCGGAATCGCCGACATCGGTGGCGACGCACGGTACGCCGCAGGCCATGGCTTCGCCGATGGTCAGCGGGAATGCCTCGCTGAGCGAAGAGGAGATGAGAATATCGAGGGACGCGTGAATGCGCGGGATGTCGCGGCGCGGGCCAAGCAGATGACAATGATCGGCAATTCCCAAGGCATGAATGTGCCCCATCAGCGCCTCGTTTTCCACATGTACATCCCGGCCACAGAGCAGGAAATGCACGTCGGGAAATCGCTGGGTGAGCAGCGCGGCGGCGTTGAGGAAATTCGCGTGGTCTTTCATCGGGTCATAGCGCGCGACCAGGCCGATAACAACAGCCTCGGAAGGAAGAGCCAGTTCCTGGCGGACAGCGGCGCGGGCGGCGGCGTCGGGACGGAATGCGCTCAGGTCGAAGCCGTTGGGAATCACCATGGAGCGCTCGGCGTCGAAGCCGCGTCCAATGTACGTCTGGCGGGCATTCTCCGAGCAGAACACGATGCGATGCGGCAATCGGCGCGACAGCTTGGCGCAGGCGCCGACGGTCATCAGGGTCGAGCGCTTGGTCAGGCCGGGAACATGGTTTGAGTGATGAATGCCCCACACGACGGCGGCGCTGGGGACGAATTTGGCCGCGACTCCGCCGATGAGGTTCGAGTGGTCCATCCAGGTCTGGATGACGTTCGGCCGCAGGGCACGCAAGTGTTTTGCGAGACGGGCGACGCCCCGCGGGCTGGGAATGCCCGGCTTCATTCCGATTACTTTGATGGGAATACCCGCGTCAACAATCGGGCCGGCCACGGTGAGATCGTCGATGAGCGAAACGACGGAAATGTCGAATCGCTTGCGATCGCTGCGCAGGAGCAGGTTGCAGAGCATGGACTCGGCGCCGCCAAATTCGAAGCTGTTTATGATATGGACAATTCGAGCGTTGTTCATTTTCGTCCCCTCCCGAGGACGCCGCACTAGCTAACGGCACAACATACTCCACGTCAATGAAGTTTCCAAAATAACTTTTTGTTTGCTTGCGGGGCGATGATTGTCCAAGGGGGCTCGTCGGCGGTGCTTATGCCTTGGGGCATAAAGGGGATAGCTCCGGCGGCGCGCCGTTGGAATCGGCACAAACTATCCATTTTCCCTATGGCAAAAATCTGGCATTGCGAGTCGGCAGACTTTAGGGTGTTTGCAGCCGAACCGGACGCGCCGGCAGCGAAAGGAGTCCCAATCAGGTGCTTTTGGGGAACTTTTCTTTCTTGCCTTGACCCTTGGGCGCGTTTACTATGGTGCTGATTGCTCGGTTTGCGTGCGTCACATCGAAGTTGCAGCGGAATGCAGAGTGATTTTCGGAGCCTGTGGGAATGGGGATGGCTGGAATCATTTTGAGTGTTTGCAACGAGATTAGGACTCGGCAGGGGCAATTACTGCAGTGGGTGCGTCAGATTTCAATGTGCCAGGCCGCTAAACGTGCGGCATAATGCAATCGTCTCTTCGAGCGCCAAGCTCTTGTTTGGCCGCTCCGGAGGAAGAGGCGGTTTGTGGAGATTTGCTCGCGTGGGAGGAGCAAAGAGAAAATGCAAAAGTTACTACGAGATGACAGCGGCGTTCCCGTTCAGATTAATGTCCCTTCCGAGAGCGCGGGCAGTTCCGCTCCGCTGCTGGAAGTGCTGTGGCGTCGACGCTGGATGCTGATCCTGTCGATGACCGCCTGCCTGCTGATCGCCAGCGGATATCTGGCAGTCGCCAAGCGCATCTATAGTGCGACGGCCAAAGTGTTTGTCGAGCAAAACGGCCCGCAGGTGTTTGGGGAGAGCAAGAACTTCATTCCGCAGTCGGAGACCTTCCTGCAGACCCAGGTGGATGCGATCGAATCCACGCCGGTATTGTCACGGGCGCTGGAAGAGATGCGCTACTCATCGTTAAAGACGTTTGCGGGCGTGGGCGAGCCGCTGAATTATCTGCGCCGAGGCGGGGTGCTGAAGATCGAGGTGGAGAAGAAGTCGGATGTCATCACGGTCTCGATGCTCTCGCGCTATCCGGAGGAAGCCGCCACCATCGCCAACGGCATCGTCGAGGCCTACATGACCGTCCAGGCGCTGCAGCGCCGGGCGACTGGAACGCAGATGGTGAACGTCATCCAGTCGGAGAAGCAGCAGTTGCAGAGGAAGCGCGAGGAGTGCGTCACATCGATGATGACGTACAAGCAGAAGGCGGGGGTGATGTCGTTCGGGACGGACAGAGGCAACACGATGACCGAGCGGACGGCGACGCTTTCCAGCTCGCTTACGGCGGCCGAGATCGCGACGATGGACATCAAGGCGCAGCGCGATGGGCTGAAGTCGGCGATGAGCAGCCCGGCGGCGATGTCGGCGCTGGTTGAGGCGATGCAGTTCAAGGGCAAAGACGTGGGAGATCATGAATATGATGAGCTCCGCAGCCAACTGGTGCAGCACAAGCTGGCACTGTCGCAGAGCATCACCCTGCAGGGCCCGGAAAACAAGCGCATCCAGATGCTCCAGGCGATCATTGTGTCGCTGAAGGCGCGGATTGCGGAGAAGGAAAAGACGGTGGCCGAGGCGCAGCTCGTGGCGACGGACTCGCAGTTGGCGGCGGCCGAGGAAAAGGAGCGCCAGCTTCGGGCGGCGCTGCAGATGCAGAATGAAGCAGCGCTCGGATCGAGCCCCGACGCCGCGGAGTGCCTGCGGCTGGAATCGGAAATCACGCGCATCCAGAAGCAGCTCGACATGATGGATGAGCGCATCTCGGAAGTCAGCGTGAATTCCATTGCATCCGTGCCGCTGAATATTCAGGTGTTGGAGAATGCCACGGCCGACGATCGGCCAGTGAAGCCGAGCAAGACATTGATCCTGGCCGCGGCGCTGACGGCGGGTTGGGTGCTCGGCATTGGAGCCGCCTTGCTGCGGGAATGGCAGGATGCCTGCCTGCGGACCCCGGAAGAGATCATGTCGATATTGGGCCTGCCGGTGCTGGCGGCGGTGCCCCGCATCAACGGCCGGCTTTCGCCGGTGGCCCGCGGGCAACTGGTACACCTTGACGCCCGCTCGCCGGTGGCCGAGGCGTATCGCTCGGTGCGGACGGCATTGCACCTGGGCGCCGCCCGCGAGGCGCGGACGATTCTGCTGGCATCGCCCACCCCCGGCGATGGCAAGTCGACGACGGCGAGCAATCTCGCCATTGCCTTCGCCCAGGCCGGCCATCGCACGTTGCTGATCGACTGCGATCTGCGCGAGCCGGTGCAGCACATGATTTTTGAAACCGACAACAACATCGGCCTGTCGAGCGTGGTGGCCGGCGAAGAGAAATTGCGGGATGCGATCAGCCCGACGCGCGTGCCGGGGCTGTATGTCCTGCCCTGCGGGCCGGTGCCGGCGAATCCGTCGGAGTTGCTGGCGGGCAAGCGCTTTGGGGAGCTGATGCAGGCTTTGGTGGAGACGTTTGACCGGGTGGTGATCGACTCGCCCCCGTTGATGACGGTGACGGATGCGCGCATTCTTGCGGCATCGGCGGATGCGACGATTCTGGTGTTGCGAATGAATCAGTCGATGCGTAAGTTCGGCCTGATGGCGGTTGACGGCCTGGAGAAGGTCGGCGCCAACGTGCTGGGCGCGGTGGCGAATGACGTGGCCGCCACGCGAGGATATGGATATTACGGGGGTTCGTGGCAGTATGCGGCGTCGGCCAAGAGGCTGACGGCCGCGTCCCAGCGCAGCCTCGCAAACGGCCCCCGGAGCGCCGTCCGCGAGACTGAACAGGAGCTGGTGACGATTGCGGAGCCCAACTGGACGGCGGAAGCGTCCAAAGTTGGTTGATGGTGTAGTGGAGAAAATGAAGGCAGACGTGGGTGTGGAGAAAATGCAAACACATCCGATGTGGGTCCATCTTGTAGTTCGCAGTGAGCTGTCAGCTTGCGCTAGCTAGTAAGCAGGATCTGTCCGCAGAAGCATTCCCGCAGACGGTGATGGGGTGGGAATGATCGGCGCGACCTTCAACCTCCCCCCAAAGAGTTGTCTTGCGGCTGCCATCCAGCCGCCGTTCAACCCACAGAAGGGTGCGAAGATGAGTACGGGATATCACGGGGAAATGCAGCTCGATCTTGACGGATTCGAGGAAGCATTGGCCGACGGTGCAGCGCTGGATCGCCACGGCAGGGGGGGCAGTGAGCGCGGCGTGTTCGGCGGTGGCGACGCCGCCGCGGACACTGACGAGCTGCTGATGGAATCGGACGGGCAGACCGTTCCGGATTCGCAGGCGCTGGCAAAGGTGTTCTGGCGATCGGTGCGCACGATGGCGCCGATCATCCTCGCCGACGTGCTGGGGTTGGCGCTGGCGGGGCTTTTCGCGCAGGGGCTGCTGCACTGGATTCATCCCGAGGCGGTGCGGAATGCCGGCTGGGCGATGCCGCTGGCGCTGCTGCCGCTGATAGCGGCCTATTGGCTGAATGACCTGTACTCGCAGATCTGGGTTCACCCGGTCATCGAATTTCGGCAATTGACTCATGTGAATACGGTGGGATTGATGGCGGCGGCGGCGGGGGGGATTCTCGCTCCGCCGCTTCCCTTGTGGTGCCTGGCCGCCTGGCCGGCGGCAGTGGCGCTGGTGCCGATGTTGCGAACCATCGCCCGGCACGTCTGTGTCGGCCGAAGCTGGTGGGGATATCCGACGCTGGTAATCGGATCGGGAGAGGGGGCGGAGATCGTCGCGCAGGTGCTGTTGGACGCCCCGCGGACAGCGCTGCGGCCGGTGCTGCTGACCGATCCGCACAACGTTTGCCGCACCTCGGTGCTTCCGGTGGTGAATGACCCGGCAACGCTGGAATCGATCATCCGCGCCAAGCACATTCGCCACGCGGTGATCTCTCTGCCGCAGCTTTCCAGCGCCCACCTGGGTGAGGCACTGAACCGCTACAGCGGGCTGGTGCCGCACGTGCTGGTGCTGTCGGATTCCTCGACGCTTCCCACGCTATGGGGCGCCTCGCGCAGCAGCGGCCGGCTGAGCGGCATCGAGGTGCGCAATGGGCTCAAGCTGCACACGCTGCAGGCGATCAAGCGGGCGCTCGATCTGGCTGTATCGGTTGTAGTGATTGTAGTGGGTGCGCCGATTCTGCTGGCCATCCTGGCGGCGGCGAGGCTGACCAGCCCGGGGCCGGTTTTCTTTGGCCACACGCGAATCGGCAAACATGGCAAGCTATTTAAGGCCTGGAAATTCCGGACGATGCGGGTGGATGGCGACGCGGTGCTGCGCGAGCACCTGGCCAACAGCGCTGAGGCCCGCGAGGAATGGGCACGGGATCATAAGCTGCGCGATGATCCGCGCGTGACCGGTTTCGGAAAATTGCTGCGGAAGACCAGCCTGGATGAGCTGCCGCAGATCTGGAATGTGCTGCGCGGCGACATGAGTCTGGTCGGTCCCCGGCCGATTGTAGAGGGGGAGATCTGGCGCTATGGCCAGGTATTCCGCCTGTACACCACCGTAAAGCCCGGCATTACCGGCATGTGGCAGGTTTCCGGGCGCAACGACATCGGCTACGACGACCGCGTCGTGCTCGACCAGTTTTACATCCGCCATTGGTCGCCATGGTTGGACGTTTACATCATGGCCAAGACGGTCGTCGCGCTGGTTAATCGCGACGGGGCGTATTAGGCCGCGTAGGGTCCGCTTCAGCGGACGGAATGGTCCGTCCGCTGAAGCGGACCCTACAGCCTGAAGCGGACCCTACAGACTTACGATTCGTGGAAAGCAAAAGCAAACGATGGAGCGAGAAGGCAAACATGTTCTTTCCCACGCGGGGATTTACCTGATCGCGCGGGGCGTGCCGGGGGTGATGGCGTTTGTCGCGATTCCGCTGTTTTCGCGCCTGCTGACCAAGGAGCAGTACGGCCAGTACGCGCTGGTGATTGCGACGGTCGGCCTGCTCAACAGCCTGGTGTTTGAGTGGCTGCGGTTGTCGCTGGTGCGCTATCTGCCGGTCTATCGGGAGAATCCCGAGCGCCTGCAATCGGTGCTGGCGACGACGGCAGCGCTACTGATTATGGCAAGCGGCATTGTCGCCGGAACCATATTCCTGCTGCCCATTCATTCGGCGTGGCGGGCGATGGCGATTCCGTGCTGGATCGCCCTGGCGGTGCAGGCGCTGTTCGATTTGGCCAGCCAGTACAGCCGGGCCGTATTGCGGCCGTGGCAGTTCATGGTCTTGGCGCTGGCGCGCTCGACTGCGATGGTGGTGGTGGGGGCGGCGCTGATCAAGATGGGCGCTGGGTGGTGGGGACCATTGGCGGGCGTGACCGCGGGCATGGCCCTGGCGACGATCTACGCGTATCGCCGCGACTGGAAAGGCGTGAAGTTCACCATCGAACGCGAGACTTTGGCAAAGATTTGCCAATATGGAATTCCCCTGTCGGTGACGGTGGCGCTGGCGGCGGTTATCAGCAGTTCCGATCGATTCCTGATCGCGGGTTATCTCGGCGAGGGTGCGGCCGGGCTCTATTCCGTGGCCGTCGATTTCACCGCGCAGACGCTGACGCTGCTGATGATGGTGATCAACTTGGCGATGTATCCGATCGCGGTGCGGGCCTACGAGCAACATGGAAAAGAGGCGGCCCAGGAACAGATGCGCTCCAACGCGTCACTGCTGATGGCGGTGGCGATACCTTGTGTGATCGGGCTGACCGTGCTGGCGCCGGGGATCTCCTATTGTTTCCTGGGCAAGGATTTCCGCACGGGGGCCGCGGCCATCATGCCGCTGGTGGCGCTGGGGACTTTTCTGGCGGGGATGAAAGCCTATCACTTCGATGCCGCGTTTCAGTTTGCCCATCGCACGATTTTCCAGGTGTGGATCGTGCTTTTCGCGGCGGCGGTCAACGTGGTGCTGAACGTGATCGCGATTCCGCGCTGGGGGATCAACGGCGCGGCGTGCGCCTCGGTGCTGGCGTACATTGTCTCCATCGTGCTGACGGCGTATCTGGGGCGCAAGCATTTTGTGCTGCCATTCCCGATGCGGGCGGGGGGTCAGGTTGTGCTGGCTGGGGCGATTATGGCGGCGGCGCTGGTGCCGTTTCGCGGGGCGCTGGATAAGAAGGATGTGGCGATGCAGATCGCCGGCGGCGGGGCGCTGTATTGCCTTTCGCTGTTTGCCATGAATTTTCTGGAGCTCAGGGATATCGCCATACGGAAGTGGCGGTCGAGCGGGATGGCGGCCGGGCATGGATTTCCCGTGCTTGCACCGGTCGCGGCGGCCCAGGAGGGCGGGGAGGCCCAGCCCCTGCAAGTGTTGCGTGGAACTTCACTCGTCGAGACGCGGTGACGATAGAAACGGTAGTCGAAGCGTGAAAAGTGATATGAACTCGATTTGCATGTTTACGCCGTCCGCCGATGGAGGCCATGCGCTGTATGCGCAGGAGCTGATGACGGCGCTGTGCGCCCCCCCCCGTCCCCCGCGGCAAATGAAATTCGAGCTGGTGAGCAGCGAGAACCTGCACCCGGAATTTCGCTGCGGCCAATATGACATTCACCCGATTCTGCCCGCGCTTTTGGATCGCCGGCAGATTGGCAGCCGGCTGGGGTGGGTGGCCAATCGCGTCATGCACTATCCGCGGCGTGAGATGACGTTTTTGAAGTGGCTGCGCGGCCGGCCGGACATTGGCGCGGTTCATTTTCAGGAATGGACGCCCTGGCTGGCGGCGCCGCTGTTTCGCCGCATTCGCAAGATGGGCAAGAAGATTTTCTACACCGTCCACAACGTGGTGCCGCACAAATATCCGAAGTACGTCCCCAAGGCGGTCATGGATGGATGGATTCGCCGGGCGTGCCTGATGTGCGATGGGTTGTACGTGCTGAGCGACCTGCTGGCGGAGGAGCTGGATCGATTCCTCGGCCAGCCGCATCCGCCGATTCACGTGGCGCCGCATGGCGTGTGGACCGTACACCATGCCGTGGCCGTCCCTTCGATGGAGGAGCGGCTGGCGTGGAAAAAGCTTTTGTTCTTTGGATCGATTCGGCGGAACAAAGGACTGCACCTGCTGCTTCAGGCGGCCGAGGCGCTGCCTGGTTACAGCATCACCATCGCCGGCGAGCCGACCGATGGGGATTACTTTCGCAATGAAATCGTGCCGCAGATCAGGCAGCTCCGGGAACGCGGCATGAAGATCGATCTGCGCGACCACTTTATTCCCGATGCCGAGCTGGCCGAGCTGTTCGCATCTCACAGCGCCATCGTGCTGCCATACACCAGCGAATTCGTCGCCCAGAGCGGCGTGGTGTTCATGGCGCTGGCGTACGAGATTCCGGTGGTTGCCAGCGAAGCGGGGGGGCTGAAGGACTTGCTGAAGAAGTTCAAGATCGGCGTGAATTGCAGCGCCGCCACGGCGGACGGCCTGGCGGCGGGAGTGAACGCGTTGTTTGCGTTGGACATGCGCTCGCAACTGGAGCGGGAAATTCAGGCGGCCAGGCGCCATTATTCCTGGCAGAAGGCGGCCGCGGCGACGATTGATGGATATCTGGCGGCGACGCCGGCAGTGGAAGAAAATGCTTGCACCCTTGAAACAACTGCCGCGTAAAGCATCCTCGAGGATGCCGGGAGAACCGCGCGACGCGATCGCCGGCCGCTGGGCTGCGCCTATGACGCTTGCGCTGGGCTTCTTCTGCTTCATGCCGTATCCGGCGCTGAATGTGCTCAATACTTCAGCCGTGCAAATCGGCAACGCGCTGACCGTGCTGATGGTGCTGCCGTGCCTGGCGATTTCCTGGAAGCGGCAGCCGTTTTACCTTTATCTGCTGATCCTCGCCCCGCTGTGCCTGTCGATGCTGAAAGTGGCGGCGGTGGGAGGAGACCTGGATCTGTCGCTGAAGACCTTCATCGTCTGGGCGATGGCGTGCCTGACGATGATCACCGCGCAGGCCTACGCGCCGCGTTATGCGCTGCACCTGATGACGGGGATCGCGCTGGCGACGCTGGTGCACGTGGCGGTGGGCGGATGGCAGTTTGTTGCCTTCAGCAATGGAGAATTTCCGCTGGTCGGGCTGTACGTCAACCAGTCATTTCTGAGCGTGCAGGACAACGCCACCATCATCGCAAAGTGGACGCAGCGCCCGTTCGGGATTTTTCCAGAGCCTTCAGCGATGTCGAGCTCGTTGGCGCCTTGGGTGCTCTTCTGGCTGGCGATGGCCTGCGGGATCGTACGCCTGAAGGTGCAGCCGCAGCGCTGGCAGAGGGTTCTCTTCAACTGCGCCACGGCTGGCGGGCTGGGGCTGATCATCCTTTCCCGCTCGGGACACACGGCGGTGACGCTGGCTGGGGCGGCGCTGATCGTGGGGATCTGGCTGAAGCGGAGCAAGGCGACGCCGCAAACCTATGCGGCGATTGTCGCGATGTTCAGCATCATCCTGCCGGTGGTGGTGTGGTTTGCGGCGATGGCGCTGGGAGACCGGCTGGGCGGAGCATCGGCGATGGGAAACAGCTCCTGGCAGGACCGCACGGACTCGCTGGTTTTGGGATTCAAGCTGCTGACCGGCGGCGAGGCCAGCACGCTGCTGTTTGGATTCGGGCCGGGATTGACATCGCCGGCGCTGTGGGATGCGGCGCGGCTGGAGGCGGTGTGGAGCGTCTCGCTGGGCTATATCTATGAAACAGGCCTGTTCGGCGCGCTCGTGGTTTTCTGGATTGGCCGGCATGTGTTCAAGAAATGGCGCGAGTCGCGCGGCGACCTGGTGTTTGCGGCGATCGCGGTGGTGTGGCTGGTAGGGATCACGCTGACGACGAGCTACCAGCAACTGCTGCCGCTGTGGCTGGCGCTGGGCTGGATGACGGTCTGGCCGGCGATCTGCGAGCCGGCGGGAGCGGTTGCGGCTCGGACCGCACGGCCAGCGCGACTGGAGGCGCCGCCGGTGAAGCCGGTGCGACGGCGCGAGAAATGGATTCCGCTGGGCATGGATGGAGATGCGTTGACGGATCAGATGGCGCTGACACCGGATCGGCCCAGGCGCTGGACGCGGTGATGAGTATGAAGGGTAAGGCAGGAGCAATGACGGATCGGATAACCACAGTGGGTGTGCTGCATGTCGGCGAGATGGGCGCCGCCGTCGCGGCCGTATTACGCAGCCGCGGCGCGCGCGTGGTCACCACTGTCGCGGGGCGCAGTCAGCGCACAGCCGGTCGCTGCCGGGAGGCGGGCGTTGAGGTGCTCGATTCATTGGCGGACGTGGTGCGGGTTTCCGATGTGGTTATGTCGCTGGTTCCGCCGGCGTCGGCGGAGCAACTGGTCAATGAGTATTGCGAGCACGCTCATGTTGCCCCGGCCGGCGCAGTATACGTGGAAATGAACTCGATTGGGCCGGAGCTGTGCGCCATCCTCGGCGAAAAGGTCGAGCGAGCCGGGTGCAGTTTTGTCGATGCCGCGATTAATGGTCTGGCGAAAAATCTTACGACCAGCGGCACGTTGTTTCTCAGCGGGCCCGGCAGCGAGCAGGTCGCGGCGCTGTTCGGCGGCGCCGTCCGCACGCGGATGCTGGGTGAAGAGATCGGCCGAGCCTCGGCGATGAAGATGTTGCTGGCCGGCGTTTCCAAAGGCGTTTGCGCGCTGTTCGTCGAGCTGGGCCTGGCGGCTCAGCGGCGGGAAATGCTCACTGAGATGCTCGAAGCATCCTCGCAGATTTATCCCGGCATCATGCAGCTCATCGACCGCATGTTGCCAACCTACGCGTTGCACGCGCCGCGGCGGGCGATGGAAATGAACGAATTGCAGGAGACGCTTCGCGCCGCCGACCTCGAACCGTGCGTGGTCGATGCCGTGCGCCGTCTCCACGAATCACTGGCCGAGGAGTCGTTTGACACTCCGGCCGAAGGCAACGGCTGGACCGTTGCGTCTTTGATCCAGCACCTGCAGCGGCGGGATTTCCTCGCCGCCGAAGAGCTGGCGAGCCCGAAGCAAACTGGAAAATAAGGAGATAGAAAATGGCAGCTAAACCCCGTTCAGCGCATTTGCACCCCGGACCCGGCTTCCGCGTGAAGGTCAACTTTCTGCGGCCGCCGGCGGAACTGATGGAAGCGTTCCGTGAGTTCCCCACGCCGGATATTTCCGACCTGCTCAACCGCCTGTATGCGGTCGATCCCGAGATCCGCTGCCTGACCAGCGATCAGCACCGGATCTGCGGCCCGGCCCTGACGGTGAAGGTCTTCCCCGGCGACAATCTGATGGTTCACAAGTCGCTGGACGTGCTCGAGCCGGGCGACATCGTGATCATCGACGCCGGCGGCTCGAAGCTCAACGCGGTGCTGGGCGATCTGATCTCCACCAAGGCACGGCATCGTGGCGTGCAGGGATTTGTGGTGGATGGCCTGGTGCGCGACCTGCCGAGCATTCAGGCGATCGATCTGCCCGTATTCGCCCGCGGCACGAGTCCCATTGGCCCGTTGCATCGCGGGCCGGGGGAGATCAACTATTCGATCTGCTGCGGCGGCGTGGTGATCAGCCCCGGCGACATCATCGTCGGCGATGCCATGGGCGTGGTGGTGGTTCCGCAGGGAATCGCTGAGGAATTGCTCGGGCGCCTGCAGTCGCATAAGGCCGACAACGCTGAATATTTTGAGTCAGTGAAGAAGGGAAACTTCTCCAACGCCTGGGTGGACAAGATTCTGATCGATATGGAATGCCCGATGGTGCGCGGCGCCAGCCCGGCGGAGACAACTCCCGCGGCGGAGCCGAGCAAGGTTGGGTAATCGATTGCGCCGCTTGTTTGCAGCGCACGGGAGAAAATGATGGCTGGTCTGTTGAACAATCGCCTGACGTTGCGGGCATTGTGGTTTGTGGCGATGGGCAAGGCGTTCCTGCGCTACAAGAACCCGCGCCGCCGCGCCGCGGGGCGGCACCACGAGGCGTTTTATGTGCGCACCTGGCACGAAGCCGCCGCCGAGATCGGGGCGAGCTGCCGGCAGCTCGACGGATCGATCCACGAGATCGAGCTGGATGGGGTGCGCACGCTGGTGACGGAAAACGTCACGGCCATCGATGACCCGGTGATGCTGCTGGTGCTGCACGACAAGCCGCTGACCCATCGTATTCTCCAGGCTGAAGGACTGTCAGTTCCCAAGCACGCGGCGTTTGGCTTGGGCGACCTGCAGGCCGCGTTGCAGTTCCTTCAGCAAACTGATCGCGATTGCGTGGTGAAGCCGGCCAACGGCACCGGCGGCGGGCGGGGCGTGACCACCGGAATCCGCACGCGCTGGCAGCTTGCCTGCGCCGCGGCGGCGGCGGCGTGCTACAGCGATGAGCTGATGATCGAAGAGCAGATCGAAGGGACCAACTACCGCTTGTTGTATCTGGACGGGCAGCTTCTCGATTCATTTTCGCGCAAGCCTCCAGCGGTGGCGGGGGATGGCGCGTCCAGCATTGCCGCGCTGGTCCGCAAGCACAACGATGAGCGCCTCAAGAGTGGTTCGGGAATGTCGCAGGTTCTGTTGAGCGTCGATCTGGACATGCGGCGGACGTTGGCGCGGCAGGGATTGTCGCTGAGATCCGTGCCGCCGGCGGGCAGGGAGATCACGCTCAAGACGGTGATCAACGAGAACTGCGGCGCGGACAACACCACCGCCACCAAGGTGCTGCATCCGTCTATCATCGAAGATGGTGCCCGTGCGGCGCGGGCGCTGGGGGCGCGATTTGCCGGCGTCGATATGGTGATCGACGATCCGACGGTTCCGCTGGCGGAATCCGGCGGCGTGATCCTCGAAGTGAACGGCACCCCGAATCTGTATTATCACTACAACAAGAAGGATGGAGCCTTTCCCGTGGCCGTGCATCTGCTGCGGCGGCTTTTGCAGGGACAGGCGGAAGAGCGGCGGCAGAGCGAGCCGGCCAAATCTGTCCGCGCCGCGGTTGCGGTCTAAATGCAGCAATGAAATGGCCCGAAGATATCCGGGAACGCCGCGGCGGCCGCCAGGCTTATGGGACGTAAAAAGCGGAAACGAAATGAAAGCGAGCAGTGGATGTTGAAGAGCGAAAGCATGGTTGCGACGTTGCCGGCGGAGCGGGGCAGGGTGGAAGCACCTGCGCACCTTCCGTCAACGGTGGGCGAGTACGCCCACCCTGCGTTGGATCAAACAGCGCCCAAGCTACTGGAATCTCCCGCCGTCGTCATTCTCGGGGGCGAGGCCAACGCCCTGTCGGTGGCGCGCGATCTCGGCCGGCAGGGGGTGAAGGTGTATGGCTTCGGCGAATCGGATGCCGCCGTCCGCCACTCGCGCTACTGCCAATGGATTCCGCTCGATGCTGGGGAAGAAGGCGGCGAGGGCTTCGAAGAAGTCTGGGCGCGTTTCTTGCTCTCCGACGATGCCGAATATCTCCACGGCAGCGTGCTGCTCGCCTGCTCCGATGCCGGCATCCAGGTGCTGTCGCGCCATCGCGAGAAGTTGCTGAAGCTCTATCGTCTGGATGAATCCGACACCTCCGCGCAGATCTCCGTGCTCGACAAGCTCACCACCTACAAACACGCGCGGGAAGCCGGCATTCCCACGCCGCGCTTCTGGGAGACGCCCACGCGCCAGCAGGTGCTGGCGCTGCGCGAGTCGCTGGTCTTCCCCGTCCTGATCAAGCCGCGCCTCTCGCACATCTTCGAGGCGCACTTCAACCGCAAGCACGTGATCGTCTCGAATCTTGAGCAGCTTCTGGAGACCTTCGACAAGGCCGCCGCGGCCGGCATCGATATCCTGCTGATGGAGTGGATTCCCGGCGGCGATGACCGGCTGTGCAGCTATTACACCTATCTTGACGAAGACGGAACACCGCTGTTCCACTTCACCAAGCGGGTGATTCGCCGCTTCCCGGTGGGAATGGGAACGGCCTGCTATCACATCACCGACTGGATTCCGGAGCTGCCGCCGCTGGCGCTGAAGCTCTTTCACGAGGTGGGGCTGCGCGGGCTGGCCAACATCGAATTCAAGCAGGATCCGCGCGACGGCCAGTATAAGGTGATCGAGGTCAATGCCCGTTTTACCGCGTCCAACTGCCTGGTCTCGGGCAGCGGTTTCAGCCTGGCCACGTTCATCTACAACCGCATCACCGGCCGGCCGCAGATTGAGTTGAAGGACTACAAGCGCGGCCTGCGCCTCTGGGACCCGGTGCGCGATTTCTGGTGTTACCGTGAACTAAGCCGCGCCGGCGAGATAACGCTGTGGCAATGGATCAAGAGCATCCTCCACCGCCAGACGTTCCCCTTCTTCGCCTGGACCGACCCGATGCCGGCAGTGGCGCGTGCCTGCAAACCATTGGCGCGCAGACTGCGAAGAGCGCCGAAAAAATCTTAGCAACGGACAACGGACAACGGACCAGGAATAAACTACGCTACTGCGGCGCCATCCGCCCCGGCTTCACCAGTTCCACCTTCATCTTCTCGCTCGGCAGCAGCTTTCCCGCGTTGATTTGTTCATCGGGGTCAAACACTTCCTTCACCCGCTGAAACTGCCGCATCGTCGCCTCATCGAACAGATATGGCATCAGGTGCAGCTTCTCCACGCCCACGCCGTGTTCTCCGGTGAGCGTTCCGCCGACATCGATGCAGTATTGCAGCACCCGCTGGGCCGCGTGCAGCGTATTTTGCACCTGCTCGGGCGAGCGGTCATCATACAGAAAGATCGGATGCACGTTGCCGTCGCCGGCGTGGAACACGTTGGTGATCTGCAGCCCGAATTCGCGGCCGATTTTGTCGATAGTCTCCAGCACCCCCGCCAGCGTCGAGCGCGGCACGCATGCATCCTGCGTGCAATACGAATGGCTGATCCGGCCGATGGCGCCGAATGCGCTCTTGCGCGCCTTCCATAGTTTGGCGCGTTTCTCGGCGTCGGCCGAGGTTTCGATGCTCATCGCGTTGTGACGCCTGGAAATCTCCACAACCTGCGCCATCTGCGCATCCAGCAGCGGATCGATCCCGTCGATCTCCGTCAACACCAGCGCCCTGGCCTCCTTCGGGAAACCGAAATGAAACGCATCCTCGATCACCTGCACCATCCGCCCATCCAGCATCTCCATGGCCGCCGGCAGCATTCCGGCCGCGATCACCTCCGAGACGGTGTTGCAGGCATCCTGCGTCGACGAAAAGATGCCGACAATCGTGCGGAAACTGGTGGCCTTGGGCGTCAGCCGCACCCACACCTTGGTGATGATGCCAAACGTCCCCTCCGAGCCGCAGATCAATCCCGGCAAATCGAACGGCGGTTCTTCATAGCTGCCGTGCTGGCCGCCGACTTCGAGAACCGTTCCGTCGGCCAACACCAGCTCCACGCCCAGCACGTGGTTGGATGAGACGAAATCCTTCAGAGTGTGAATTCCCCCGGCGTTGGTGGCGGCGTTGCCGCCGATCGTGCTGGCCCGCTGGCTGGATGGGTCGGGCGCGAAATGAAATGCCTCGCCTCCCGGCACCAGCGACACCGCATCGCTCAATTCCGTGTTCCGCACCCCGGCCTCAACATGGGCCACACGGTTGTCCACGTCGATCGCCATGATCTTGCGCATCCGCACGGTCGAGACGATCACCCCATTGTCAAACGCCACGCATCCCCCGGCCAACCCCGTCCCCGACCCCCGCGGCACAATCTGCACCCCATGCCGCCCCAGCACCCGCACCACCGCGCTGGTCTCTTCGGTGGAAGCCGGAAACACCACCGCCGCCGGCCGAGCCTTGGCGATGGTGAACCCGTCCGACTCATACACGAACAGCTCCGCCGGATCGCGCAACACCCGCTCCGGCGTGACAATCCCGTCCAATTCTGAAATCAACGCCTCGCGATCCATATGTGAACAATACCGCGCGGCGGCCTCTGGAGATAGCCGCCGGCGTGAGCGAACATTTTCTTAGGTAGTGGGTCAGTTGGGGTGCCACAGGTCGGCGTACTCGCAGACCTGTGTCTTACTGCATCGTTACGCGGCACAGGTCTCGGAGTACCGCGACCTGTGGCACCCGGAAATTTCAAACTGACCCATTGCCGTTTCTCGCGCTGCTTTTGCCTTTTGGTCGCGCTTGTCTATCATCGCGACCTTTGGCCGGGATACCATGAGCGAAACGAGCAATCCATACGAGCAGGAACGCCGCAGCAAGCTGCAGAAGCTGCGCGAGCTGGGAGTTGATCCGTTCGGCGGACGGGTCGAGGGGGTGACCGCGCTGGCGGAGATCAAGAAACAATATGACCCGGTGATGGGCCACGACGGCGGGCCGACCGTGATCGGCGCGGGGCGGGTGATGCTCAAGCGCGACATGGGCAAGCTGTCGTTCCTGACGTTGCGCGATGAGAGCGGCGACCTGCAAGTTGCGCTCGATAAAAAGCGGCTGGATGAAAAGGCGTGGGAGGTGCGCAATCTCATCGACTTGAGCGACATCCTGGTCGTCGAGGGAAAGCTTGGCCAGACCAACAAGGGAGAAACGACCATCTGGGCCAGCCGGGTGGAGATGGCCAGCAAGGCGCTGCTTCCGCCGCCTGCCAAGTGGGAAGGCTTGAGCGATGTCGAGCTCCGCTATCGCCAGCGTTACGTCGATCTCTGGGCGAATCCCGAGGTGATGAAGCTGCTTAAATTGCGCATGCGCATCGTCGAGGAAGTCCGCCGCTATATGCGCGAGCGCGGATTTCTGGAAGTCGAGACGCCGATGATGCAGCCGCTGGCCGGCGGCGCCGCGGCCAAGCCGTTCAAAACCCACCACAACGCCCTGGATATCCCGCTGTATCTGCGGATCGCACCGGAGCTGTACCTCAAGCGCCTGCTGGTGGGGGGCTTCACCAAAGTCTTCGAGCTGAACCGCAACTTCCGCAACGAAGGAATTTCCCCGCGGCACAATCCCGAGTTCACCATGCTGGAAGCCTACGAGGCGTTCGGTTCCTGGGAGACGATGGCGGATCTGGTGGAGGGGATGATTTGCCACATCGCCCAGACCCTCTTCGGCGGGCTGAAGATTGTGCACCGCAAAGACGCAGAGAACGCAGAGAAGATCATCAATCTGGAGCGGCCTTGGCGGCGCGTGAAGATGGTGGATTTGGTGGAGGAGAAAGTTGGGTGGAGGTTTGATAAACGTCCTGTGCAGGATGCCGCTCCAGATGTTTTTGAGGCAATGACACACCAACATCCGATGCAAGTCGAAAGCGTCTTTCCAGACCCTCGCGGTGAGTTGCTTCGTTCGTTGAGGGATTCGGCGCGAAAAGTAAACGAGGAAGAACTGAAGAAGCGTTCGCCGGCAGAGCAACTCCAACTTGTTTACGAAAAGTTCATCGAACCGTACTTAAGGGATCCAACGTTTGTCATACATGTTCCCAGCGTGATTATTCCTTTGGCCCGCGAAAACCGCGAAGATCCGTACTTCGCCGACGTCTACGAACTGGCCATCAACGGCGTGGAAATCTCCCCCGGCTACACCGAACTAAACGACCCCGACGTGCAGGCCAAGCATTTCGCCCACCAGGTCGGCGACGCCGAAGAACAGCAAAAAACGGATGAAGACTTCCTCAACGCCCTCCGCCACGGCATGCCCCCCGCCGGCGGAATGGGCCTCGGCATCGACCGCCTGGTGATGATGCTGACCGGAGCGGAGAGCATTCGCGATGTGATTCTGTTCCCGTTGATGAGGCCACAGGAATGAAGGCGGCTATGATAAATAGCCGGAGGAAAAAGATTGATCGTGGTCCGCATTGCTAAGCCGCAGAACCCCGAATCGGATGTACAAACTCCACCTCATTCTCAAATACCTCCGCAAGCGGCGCATCGCCTGGGTGTCGCTGATCGCGGTCATGCTCTGCACCGCCATGGTCCTCGTCGTCATCAGCGTGATGGGCGGCTGGCTGCGGATGTTTCGCGAATCCTTCCACGGCCTCACCGGCGACGTCATCATCCACGGCCAGTCTCTCTCCGGTTTCCCGCACTACCAGGAGATCATCGATGCCCTGCAGGCCGACAACAAGCTGGTAAAGGCGGCCGTGCCCACCATCCAAACCTTCGGCCTGATCAACATCGCCAACGCCAAGACCATGGGCGTTCAAGTCCTCGGCTATCCGATCGATAGAATCGGCGAGGTCAACAAATTTCCCGAGTCCCTCTATCGCCAGCATATCCGGCGCATTGAGGCTCAGGAGAAGCTTAAAAAGCACGGCAGCAAGCTGTCGCCTGATGAGCGGGCGGAACTTCAGCAAATCGCGTCCGCGCCCGCGCCCGCCACCCGGCCCAGCTTCGATCTTCCCTATGAGCCGGAGTTTTACCGCGCGATGCTGCCCAACGCGAAGATGGACGTTGCCAACTGGACCGGCATCATCCCCAGCTCCGGCGTGCTGGAAATCCACAAGGACGAGAACGGCAATCTCGTCGGCCGCGAACCATTTCTTTATGAACTCTCGGCGAAACTGACCGTCCTCGGCGTCGGCCCGGCCAATCGCCTCGAAGAAAGTTCCAAGCGCGAGCGCAACTACTGGATCGTCGATGACAGCCACACCTCAAATTGGCAGTATGACCAAAACACCGTCTACGTCCCGTTCGATATCCTGCAGAAGGACCTCGGGATGGACGAGCAGCAGGCCAAAGACCGCACTACCAACGAGCCGATCACCCTGCCGGCGCGCACCAGCGATATCCAGGTGAAGGTGGCCGATGAAGTCGATCTGAACGTCGCCCGCGTCCAGATCGAGGCGATCGTCCGGCCGATTCTCAAGCAGCACGACTACGACGACTCCGGCCGCCTGGTCAGCGTCCAAACCTGGGAACAGGGCCAGGCTACGTTCCTCGATGCAGTCGAGCACGAACTGGTAATTCTGGTCATTCTTTTCGGGATCATCAGCGTGGTGGCGATCTTCCTGATCTTTTGCATCTTTTACATGATCGTGGTGGAAAAGACGCGCGACATCGGCATCATCAAGAGCGTCGGCGCCACCAGCGGCGGCGTGGCCGCGATTTTCCTGGGATACGGCCTGGCCATCGGCGTTGTCGGCGCCGGGCTGGGGCTGGCCGCCTCCTATCTGGTCGTTCACAACATCAACCAACTGCACACCTGGATGGGCAAGGCGCTCGGCATCCGGATCTGGAGCCCCGAAACCTACATGTTCGACACGATTCCCAATACCATGGAGCCCCGGCACGTGCTGATCATCGTCTCCGCCGCAATCCTCGCCAGCGTGCTGGGAGCGCTGGTGCCGGCCATCCGGGCGGCGCGGATGAATCCAGTTGAAGCTCTGCGGTGGGAATGAAAAGCGTTTGAGGACTTGATGGCGCAGGCGGTTCAACAGACTTCGACGACAACCAAGGGAGCGGATGTCGCCATTCTCCGCGCCGCGGCGGTGAAGAAATCCTTCCGCATGGGTGAGAGCGTCGTCACCGTGCTCAAGCACGTGGATTTCACCGTGCGCGCTGGAGAATTCATCGCCATCGAAGGTCGCTCCGGCTCGGGCAAGAGCACGCTGCTGCACCTCATGGGCGCTCTCGATCAGCCCGATGAAGGAACCATCGAGTATGATGGCTGCGATATCGCGTCCATGAGCGGCAACGACCGCAGCCAGCTTCGCAACACCCGCTTCGGGTTCGTCTTTCAGTTTTACTACCTGCTCCCCGAGCTGAACGTGCTGGAAAACACGCTCCTCAGTGCCATGATCGAAAATTCCTGGTTCGGATATCGTGCCAGGAAGACCCAGTTAAGAGAGCGGGGAACCAGCGTGCTCGAGCAGCTCGGCATGGGCCACCGGCTCAAGCATCGGCCGCAGCAACTCAGCGGCGGTGAGCGCCAGCGCGTCGCCATCGCCCGGGCGCTGATGAATTCCCCGCGCGTGCTGTTCGCCGACGAACCCACCGGCAACCTTGACGCCGAGACCGGCCGGCAGATCATGGGCGTGCTGGAAAAGCTCCACCGCGAGCAGCGCCAGACCATCATCATGGTCACCCACGACCGCACCCTCGCCCGCCAGGCCGACCGCGTGCTGGTCCTGAAGGATGGGCATTTGGAAGGCGTGGTGAAGGTGTGACGGTCGGGATCGGCAGGTAGGGTGGGCGTACTCGCCCACCATCCCAACGGTGGGCGAGTACGCCCACCCTAAAGGACCTACAGAAATTGAAGTCCCGTAGGGTCCGCTTCAGCGGACGCGTTTGTCTCGCGTTGCCTCCGCTAAAGCGGATCCTACGGGAGATTGAAAACTGGATCACAATATGTCCCTGAAAATCTGGATTGACGGCCAACTGCTCGACCAGGAGAACGCCAGGATCAGCGTCTACGATCATGGCCTGCTCTATGGCGATGGCGTGTTCGAAGGCATCCGCGTCTATCACGGCAAGGTCTTCGAGTGCGATGCCCACCTCAAGCGCCTCTTCGATTCCGCCAAGGCGATTCGCCTGACGATTCCGCGAACCACCGCGGAGATCCGCGCCGCCATCGAGCAGACCGTAAAGGCCAACGGCTTCACCGATTGCTACATCCGCCTCATCGTCACCCGCGGCGTCGGGGCGCTGGGCATCGACCCCAACAAGTGCGCCAATCCATCGGTCATTGTTATCAGCGACCTGATTCAGCTCTATCCAAAGGAGATGTACCAGAAGGGAATCGCGGTCATCACCGCATCCGTCATCCGCAACCATCCCAATGCCCTCTCGCCGCGCATCAAGAGCCTGAATTATCTCAACAATATCCTGGCTAAGATTGAAGCCAATGACGCCGGCGTGATGGAAGCGATCATGCTGAATCACGAGGGCAACGTCGCCGAGTGCTCCGCCGACAATATCTACATCGTGCGCGATGGCATGGTGCTGACGCCAACGACGGCCGATGGAATTCTCGAAGGCGTCACCCGCAAAGTCATCCTCCAGCTTTGCCAGAAAATGCACATTCCCTGGCGCGAGCAGACCCTCCAGCGCCACGACCTGTACGTGGCCGATGAATGTTTCCTGAGCGGAACCGGCGCCGAGGTAATCCCGGTGACCAAGATCGACGGCCGGCCAATCGCCACCGGCGAAGTCGGCCCCCTCACCGGGCGCATCATCGAAATCTTCCACCTGCACGTCAAAGAAGTGCAGGCGAAAGCCTGATCGCTATTTCGGCGGGGCAGATCATTCCTGTCTGACACATCTGTTTAGCCGGTAGTGGGTCAGTTTGGGTGCCACAGGTCGGCGTACTCGCAGACCTGTGTCTTACTGCCTCGCTACGCGGCACAGGTCTCGGAGTACCGCGACCTGTGGCACCCAGAAATTTCAAACTGACCCATTGCCGTTTAGCCTGCTCGCTTGCGAGCTGCGTCTGCGGTCGTGTCGTCGCCATTGGAAAATGTACGCACCGCCCCATCTCTCCACGTCCGGGTCATTCCTTCTCTAGTGTGCCCCCGCCACCAGCGGCCCGGCCAGCGATTCCAGGAAGAACAACCTCCCCGCCAACGTCGGCATGAATGTGCTGGGAAGCCAGATATTCGGCCCATATTTCAGCGTTACGCATAGGCTCATCCCCTGCCACTGCGCCCCCCGATCTGGATAGGCCCCATCGCAGCCGCCGATGCAGAAATCGCTCTCCAGGAAAAGGCCCGGCCCAATGGTATTGGCGAAGGCGGGAACCAGGGTGAATCGGCTGGCGAAGCTGGTGATGGCGTTCTGCTCGATCGTCAACGGATGCAACTTGGCGCCGATGCGGTGGGTTTGCCGCCTCCACGCTGCTTCGCTGCGAAACTCGGCCGCGAAATGTGGCTCCCAGAACGCAATATGACACACCCGGCCGATGCCATAGACCGTCACGAGCTTCGCCCCCCGGCCTTTGATCTCAGCAATCTTTTCGGCATAGGTGGGGAGATTCTGGCGCGTCGCGAAATTTCGCTGCCGCGGCGGCACCGTCAGCTTGCCCAGCGGCTTGAACAACGCCGCGCCCATCGCATATTCAAAGCCCCCCGGCTGGTTGCCGGGAAAGGTATTGCCGCGGGCGTCCGCCCATTCGTCCATGTTGAACGTGGTCACGTGGTCCGCGCTGACGGATGCCTCCCGCAGGCGCTCGACCAGGTAGCGATATATCCCCATCGGCCCCACCGGCAGAATCAGCGCCAGCTCGCGGCCGCGTTTGCGCGCGCCAATGATCTCGTCGGCGATGGCGCCGCCCATCTTGCGATCCATCTCCGCAACGTCAGGAACCACCATCGGCTTGAAATCCCGGTGCCAGTGTTTCGCCCGCGCCAGCACCTTTGCCCGCGGCATGCCGCAGCAGGCATCCATCCGCCGCAGGTTCCATCCCTTTGGATAAAACCCTTCGAGCATTGATCCCTTGATGGTAGTGATGAGGTTCATCCGCTTGCCCATGCTCATTGCCTTTCTAATGTGGGGCTGCCAACCAGGCCGGCGAGCAGGTCGTCGGCGGGATAGGCATGTCCCCGATGCTGCACAAATCCCTCGGCAAAGGATGCGTCAATCAGCTTTCCCCGGGCGGCGCCATGCCGCCTGGTGGCCTCAAGATATTCATCCATCCCATGATGCGCCGCCAGCCACTGCCTCTGCGATGCGTGCTGCGCCAGCATCTCCAGCTTGCGATCCATCTGCCGGCTCACATCGATCACCGTGGTAGGGGAGACGGGCGCCCCAAAAATATCAATACCCTCGATCGGATCGCAATAGTACAGGTATGGGATGCCCGATCCGCGCAGCAGCGGCAGAACCGAAGCGTTGGGGCAGCCGTAGCCGAACGATGCACCTCGCGCCAGCAGCGACGCCTGCTCATGATCCATCATGTAATCCCGCGGCGCATGCGCGAACACCAGAGATGGAGCGATCCGGCGGAACAGGTCAATCGCCTTTTGTATTGTCGGCTTGTCATACACCACCAGTAGATCGCGTTCGTCCAGGCAGTGATAAGTGGCCCCGATCATCGCCGCCGCCTTGGCCGCCTCGGCGGTGCGGATGGCGGAAATCTCCCAGCGGTTCTGCGTCATCGAGCCCGCATCCCCGGCCGTGCAGGTGGCGATGTGAACCTCCCATCCCAGCTCCACCAGCCGAATCAGCGTGCCGCCGCAAAGAATTTCGGCGTCGTCCGGGTGCGCCAGAAACGATAGGACAACCTTGCGCGACTTGCTCATGCCAGTTCATCCTTCTTCTCGCCGGCGGTCACCCGCTCCAGGTCCTCAAAAAAACCAGGATAGGTTTTGTTGACGCACTCGGCGTCCCGAATGGTAATTCCGGCCGCTTTTGTGCCAACAATTGCAAAGCTCATCGCCATGCGGTGGTCGTCATAAGTCTCAATCTGCGCCCGCCGGACGCTGGCCGGTGGGGTGATGATCAGCGAACCATCTTCGATTTCAACTTCCGCCCCCAGCTTGGTCAATTCATTTTGCAGCGCTGCCAGCCGATCCGTCTCTTTGACACGCAACGTGTGCAGGCCGTGAATCACCGTTTCGCCCTTGGCAAAAACCGCAATGGCAGCGAGCGTTTGCGCTGTGTCAGGCATGTCGGCCAGATCAACCTCGATTCCTTCGAGGCGGCCGGTTCCAAGGATGGTCAAAAAATCCTTGCCGAAGACCAAATCCGCACCCATCGAGTGCAGCACGTCCGCGAAGCGCACATCCCCCTGCAGACTCTGTTTGCCCAAGCCTTCAATGGTAATTTTCGCACCCTCGTGAATTGCCGCCGCCGCCAGGAAATAGCTGGCATTGGAAGCATCCGGCTCGACGGTGTAATCGGTGGCGCGATACTTTTCCCGCGGCACGATGATCCGCCGCGGCTCGCGGGTGTCGGGGTCGCGCACCAGCTCCGGCGTCACCCCAAAGTGGTCCATAAGCTGCATGGTCATCGCGACGTATGGCCAGCTCGTCTGCGGGCTTTGCAGATCGAATTGCAGCTCGTGCCGTGCATAAGGCGCTGCCAGCAGGACCGCCGACAAATATTGCGAAGACTGCACTGTCCCAAACTGCAGGATCCCGCCGGCGATCCCCTCGGCAAGCACGCGGATCGGCGGAAACCCGGCCTCCAGAACGTAATCGATCCGCACCGCCAGGTTCTTAAGCATCTCGACAAGCTGCCCGATCGGGCGCTGCCTCATCCTGGCGATTCCGTCCAGCGTGTAGATCCCCTTTCCCAGCGCGCACAGGGCGGTGAGGAAGCGGAGGGAAGTGCCGGAATTCCCACAAAATAATTCCGCCGAATCCCGGCCGATTCTCCCCCCCTGTCCAAAAACCTGCACAAAATGCCGCTCATGATCGACCTTGAGCGTAAACCCAAGCCTGATAAGACATTCGATCATCACCAGCGTGTCATCAGCAAACAGGACATTGGAAAGATTGCTCACGCCATCGGCCAGCGCTCCCAGCACCAGCGCCCGATTGGTCAGGCTCTTGGACCCCGGCGGCGTAAATTTGCTCTGAAATGGCGCCGCAATCGGTTGCATGGTACAATCGCTCATGTTCGCAAGTATAAGGAAAATTATGCTCCCGGCCATGAAAGGTAATTTGTTGGGAACTTTACTGAGACGGGCGCGTCAAACCAGCACGGTGGGGCTCAACTTCAACGCAGAGGCGACGAAATGAAACAGTGGATGCGATCAGCGGCGCTTGGATTAGCGGTGGCGGGAATCATTCCGACGGTTTCTCGCGCGGCCGATGCCCCGGCCACTCAGCCGGCCACGGGCCAGGGGGGGCAGGGGCAGG
>DAIOHQ010000006.1:0-3829 GCA_036744635.1 Tepidisphaeraceae bacterium
TTCATGACACGCTCCGTCGCGTGCCAGTGTACATTCAATTGCAAACCGCTCTAATTCCACGCTCAGCGCGTTCCGCTTCGCCGGCCGGTTCAACGACACCACCGCCACCTCTGGCGATGGACGCTCCTGCTTGATTAGCGAATCATTCATACAACCGTGGATTATACCCAGTAGCTCATCTCGCGCTTCGGGCGCATCAGCGCAGCGGCATGCCGTTTTCGATCAACTTCGACCGCAGCGCCGCCGCGGGCACATCCCGCATCGTCGCTTGGCGCGATCGCAGGGCAGCGGCGGTCCCGGCCGCCTGGCCGAACTGCATCGCGTTGACCATGACGCGGATGGCGCCGGCGGCTTCATGGTGGGCGCCGATGCAGCGGCCCGCCGCGAGCACGTTGTCTAATCCCCGCGGAACCAGGCTGCGATAAGGCACCTGGTAGCAGAGCGTCGTGCGCTTGGGCGCATCGGTCGATTGGCCGTCCCACCGGCCCATTTCCGTGCTCCCGTCACCATGGACGACTCGGCGGGTTCCGTCGAGGTACTCGAAAATGATTCCCGGCCCATCCGGCCGATGAATATCAATCGGATACGTTCCCTGCGCGATGGCTTCCGAGAAGGGCGTTCCATTCAGGACTTCTTCCCGCTGGAGCATATGCTCGGCAATGATCCGATGGCTCTCGCGCACGCCAATCTGCGCCGCAATGTCCACCAGATAAGCACTCTCCCAGCCGGGCATCTGTTTGAGCTTCTTCAGCAGCCAGCGCAACTGGTAGCGCCCTTCAACCTCGGCGCGGGTGAAGTCCAGCGGATCGGAAGCGTTGATGTTCAGCACGCGCACTCCCGCCATCATCGCCTCATTGCGGTCGTTGACACCATCGCTGCCCCAAAGGAACGTCGGGTACGGCATTCCGTTGTAGTCCATCGGCTCCTTGAACAACTCGGCCTGCATGCCTTTCATTGTTGCCCCCGCCCGCCGCCCCCCCACCCGGAAGCACAGGCTGGGGGGCTGGCACTGGCCCTTCTCGTTGCCCAGTTGCGTGGCCGCGCCCGCCCGGCGGACGAGGTCGGCATCGCCGGTGCAGTCGATGAAGCTGTCGGCGCGGATGGCGGAGCGCCCGCCTTTGGTTTCGATAAAGGCGGCCTGGACTTTTCCCCCCTCGACGCTCACTCCAGCCAGCCAGCTGTGCAACAGAAGTTGGGCGCCGCTGCCAATGACCAGATCGTCGAAAACGAACTTGGTCTGCTCGGCGTCGATGATCCAGTTCCCCGTCTCGCCGTCGGGACTATGGTTGTAGCAAGCCTTGCGGCGCTGGAGACGGCGGATGATCTCCTCAACCAGCCCGCCCATGATCTTGGTGCGGCCGTCGGTGCCATAGAGGGGGTGCCACCAGTTGACGTTGGCGGCGGTGGCCATCCCGCCGAGGAAGCCATAGCGTTCAACCAACAGCACGCGCTTGCCAAGCCGCGCCGCCGCGGCCGCGGCGCAACATCCCGCGGGCCCGCCCCCAAAGACCGCGACATCGACTTCCGCCAATACCGGCACCTCACGCGCCGGCTCAAGAAGCGCGCGAGGGTGCGGCGGACGGGCCGGGAGGAACCCGCGAAGCGGGAAGTCGGGACCATCCAGGTTAGGATCGGGAGACATTCTTGTTCCCTTTGACTCACAGCCCCCCAATGAGAGCGAAGCCGCCCACGGCATCCCGTTCGTGGAGGTTGGGCAGCAGCAGCCGGCTGGCGTAGTAGCCGTCCATGGTCTGAAACAGGATCAGGTTGACCTTCCCCTTCTCATCCTGGGCGGCGTGGGCATTGATCGCCTCGCTGCGGGCGGAAAGATTGGCCAGGGCGAGGTCGTGCAGATCATCGATAGACAGGCCCCACTTCTGAAAGACCGCCCGCGGGATGTACGCGATGGTCCGGTCGCTGTCGACGGCATAGGCGATCACCAGGCCGTTGACAAACGGCTGGGTGGTCATCGCATCGGCGTTGAAGTCGCACGCTTCGGCATCCAGCAGCATCGGCAAGATGCGATCCTTGACCTCCTCAAACGCCCCCGCCTGGTCGGGAAATCCCTCGGCCGCCCGCAGGAGCTCGACCATCCAGCGCTCGACGTGGCGCTTGGTCTCCAGCGGATTGAGCACGGACATGCGGTAGAGGTTTTCCAGGGAGGCGATATTTCCATTGACCCGCAGTGAGAAGGATTGCCCGGGGGCGCGGGCGATTTTCACCAGCGGGAATTTTCCGCGCACCACCTCCAGGACGCGCTCCACAAACTGCTCGCGGGTGATCTCACTCATGCTCCTGCATCATAGCACGCGGCAGCACGCGCGGCGAACCGCCTGCCGTGGGGAAAACACAAAAGTTGGCGGAACTTGTTGACGGGGTTTTGTTTTCTTATAGTCTCTGGCCAACGGATTGTGACGGAGTTCACGAACTGCCCGGAGCGGCAGCACATTTTGCGGAAGCTCGCTTTATGCCGGTTCCTACCGATACGTTTTGGAATATTCGCCGGTTGAATGCGATATTCGCGGTGTCGTCGCTGCTGCTGCTGGGGATGCTGGTGGCCGCGGTGTTGCAGGATTACGACAAGACCTGGCGGCAGCCGCAGCGCAGCGGGCGGGTGTGGGAGGCGGCGCTGGTGGAGGAGAAGCTGGACCGGGAGCTGCCGGGGGAGAAACAGAAGCGGCTGGAGGCGCTGGATGCGGCGATCGCCAAAACCCAAGCGGATCTGGAATCGAGCAACGCCGAGTACAAGAGCCTCAGCGGCCAGATCAGGCAGTGGGAGAGCGACAAGTCTAACATTGAATTTGAGCTGAACAACAAGAAGGCGAATCTGTCGTCGATGGAGACGCATCTGCAGGATGCGATCGCGCGGCAGGATGCCGCCGAAGAGGCGAAGCTGGAGAAGGAGATCGCCGGCCCGCGCAAAGAGGTGGCCGAGGCCAGCGAGAAGGTGGCGAAGCTGGGGATGGATCTGAAAGAGGCCAGGGAAAAGCTGGCCAGGGCGACCGGGGAGCTGGCGCGGCTGAAGAAGCAGAGGAGCCAGCAGTTTGGGGACGCCGAGGCGCTGCGCAAGAAGCTGGTGGCGCTGCAGCCCAAGGGGATTCTGGCAAAGCTGAGCGACAAGATCCGCTCAGCGCCGCTGTTCCAATTCGACAATCCGGTGGAGAAGGTGCAGCAGGCGGTGCTGCCGGAGGTGCGCGCGGAGCTGGGAGGGTTCAAGCAGGTGGACACGGTGGACCGTTGCATGACTTGCCACGTGAACATCGAGAAAAAGGAATTTACCCGCGAGAAGGTGATCGCGTATCTGGAAGAGCAGGCGGTGACGGGGAGGAAATATGATTTCCCCAGGAGCGAATCGGCCAAGAACCCCCTGCCGACATTGGCGCGGCCGGGGCCGGCGGCATTGCCGGAATTCTGGCTGGGATACGCCAAGACGGTGCTGCCGGCGAGCGTGTTCAAGGCGAAGTTGGAGAAGAGCCTGAATACGATCGGGCTGGTGGGCGGGAGACTGGTGCGCGGGCCGGGGATTCCGGGGGATTTGGGGAGGAAGATTGAGGGGATTGGATCGTTGAAGGGGGCCCAGCGCGAGCAGGTGGCGGCGGAGCGCGATGGGGCGATTGGGGCGATCGTCGAGCAGCTTTTCACCAATTATGATAAGTGGTATGCGGAGGTGGGGAAGTCGCCGGCGGTCGCAGATGCGGTGGCGGCCGTGAAAAAGGCGGCGAGCGATGAGGAGGAGGGTGGCGAAGCGAAGAAGGAAAAGCCGTCGGAAGAAGAACTGCACAAGCAGGCGCTGACAGCGCTACAGAAGCAGTTGCGCGATGCCCGCTGT